>JANQJO010000124.1 GCA_028281605.1 Pseudomonadales bacterium | reverse complement strand
ACACTCATACACTCATACACTCATACACTCATACACTCATACACTCACGGGTTCACATTGCGCTGCCCTGAAAAGCCAGTTGCTGTGAGTATATTGTTTGGCTATGCAAATGTTAAAGTGATGCCTGCCGCTTTGAGGTATTTTTTTTCCTGTTTAAGGTCGGCGTAAGTGAGAGGGTTGGTTTTGAGCCAATTTGCTTGAAAATCAATATGGGCGATGGTTTGAGTGGAATTGTCTGACTCGCCTAAGCTCAACGTGCATTTGGGGGCAGCTTGATCAAGCCGTGCTCTATGCAGTAATACGGATAAACGTAAAATAATCAACAAGTGTATCATGCGTTTTTGTTCTGTCAAAGGTATGTCTGTGAACAGTGCTGGTACTATTTTTCGCCTATGACATCGGATCAGTAAAGAAAGTAAGTGTTGCTCTTGCTGAGAAAAGCCAGCTAAATCCGAATGCTTAATTAGGTAAGCGCCGTGTTTGTGAAATTGATTGTGAGCAATGGCTAGGCCAATTTCATGTACTTGTGTCGCACGTTTTAAAAGATCGGTGTATAAGTCTGCTTTGGTAAGATCTAGAGTGCTGACTTGTGAGAACAATGTCAAAGCAGTATCGCAGACGTGTTTGGCCTGAATGATGTCTACATGGTAAGTTTTTTGTAGAGATTTGATTGTGCGATCTCGAATAGCTTCATGCTCGTGGCAAAAACGGCTCACTGTGCTGTAAAGTAAGCCTTCTCTTAAGGCGCCATCAGAGTAGTGCAGTTGGTTAATATTGAGTTGTTTGAAAATACCAAGTAAAATCGCAAAGCCAGGTACAAAAATAGACTTTCGTTCAGATTTCACGCCGGGGAGGTCTATCTCTTGGAAAGTGTTAAAGCCGGTTAAGTATTTTGCCAGTTTCTTCATGGCAGAGTAATTAATGACTTTATCCTGGAGGCCGTAGAATGTTGCTAGTACGTGTTGTATGGTTCTGATTGTGCCTGATGCTCCCAAACATTGCTGCCATCCTCTTTTTTTGAGTTGTTGTTCAATGAGGCGTACTTCTCGTTGGGCGGCGACTACGGCATTGTCGAGATACTGTGGTTTTATGGTATCATTAGGAAAAAAGCGCTTGTAGCTGAGGCATCCCATGTGTAGGCTTTCTAGTTCAAAAGTTTCCAGTTGGGTTCCAATAATAAATTCAGAGCTGCCCCCGCCAATATCTATAACTAAGCGTTTATGGTTGTTGTCTGATAAGGTGTGTACAATCCCCAGATAAATTAAGCGAGCTTCTTCTCGACCACTGATGATTGCAATAGGGTGGCCTAGTATGTGTTCGGCTTTATGTATGAATTCGGCGATGTTTTTGGCTATTCTAAATGTATTTGTTCCTACAGCCTTTACACTGTCTTTGGGTAGGCCTTGAATTCTTTGAGCAAATCGCTTCAGGCAATCGAGAGCGCGTGTTTGTGCTTCTTGGCTTAAATAACCTTTAGTATCTAAGCCGGCGGCTAGTTGGACCTTTTCTTGTAACTTATCTATAGGGATGATTTTGTCATGGACAATGCGTCCAATAATCATGTGGAAGCTATTGGAGCCTAAGTCTATCGCGGCTAAATGAGGTATTGACTTATGCTCGGTTGCTTTTTTTAGGGGGTAGCTAGGATGCTTACTAATACTAATAAGTAGGGTTCTCCCTTCTCTCTAAATGGAGTATTGCAAGTGTAGAGTTTATACATAAAGCACACATATTAATACGATTTTTATGTAGAGCTCAACTAGGCTGGGTAAGTAGAATGCTGCTTTTTCGCTTTATTTTTGAGTGCTTGTAAATTCAAATAAATGAAATCGTAAAGTATTTAAAAAAAACTTGTGTGTTTTGCGTTCCGGGGGTATTCTATGAGTCTGATAAGTTCTAATTAGAAAACGGCGGTAAAAGATTATTTAAGGTTCATCTTCTGGTGATCCTCCTCAAGTTACACGATTATAGGCGGTGAAAATCAGTCCTTAATATTTAAATGGTGTAACAGTCATTAAACAATAGTTTCTATAATTCTTTTTGAAATCCGTTAGTTATGTTTGTTCTGGGTCTAATTTTTTGAAGTAAATAGGGAGTACAGTGCATGAGTGGACAAATCAATCCAGTCAGTGATGATACCTTTGAAGAAGAAGTGTTGAAGACAGAGTTGCCTGTTTTGGTTGATTATTGGGCAGAGTGGTGTGGCCCATGTAAAATGATTGCTCCGATTCTTGAAGATGTGGCTCCTACTTATGAAGGTAGGATTAAAATAGTCAAGTTAAATATAGACCAAAACCCTAATACTCCTCCTAGGTATGGTGTTCGAGGTATCCCGACCCTCATGTTGTTTAAGGGAGGGAATGTTGAGGCAACTAAAGTGGGCGCACTGACCAAATCCCAGTTAACAGCATTTCTTGACAGTAATCTTTGACTACTTTTAATTGACGTGTGTGGTCAGAGAGGCTGCGTGATGGCTGAAATTTGAAGGTGGTACGAAAGTGCTTATGGTGTATTCTTACCCCTCTTAGAAAATGGCTTCTGTGGTGTGTACAACTATAGTTTTCCAGTCAAAATTTAGTTTTTAAATCAGTTTTTGACTGAAAAAAGAGGGTTGATTACAAACAAAAACCTCAAATTTCACGTAGGGTGTGAGTTACCTTAATGGCAGTGATATGAAAAGTGTTATTTTTACTGGACAATTAAAACTATGGGCTCTATAGTTGTTAGGAAGTTTGAAGAAAAAGATCAATTTCTACATTTTTTCTATGTTAAGTAGCCGTGAGTAAATCCACTTTGATCATTGTCAGTGATAAAATGGATTTCACGGTAAATAAAATAGCCGCATAAAAGATTCTTGGATACGATAGATCGCCTGCCTTTGCAATACAGTAGCTGAGAAATACTTGATAGAGCGTGCTCCATATAACCTAAACCCAATCATGAAGACAACAACCTTGGAATTGACAAACGAAGTGTTTGAATCGAATAACTATGAAAAAGCCAAGCAAGCCCAAAGTGGTGCATCAAAAGCCATTGAGGACATGAATTTAAATCTGACTGAGCTTAAAAAGAAACCTATTGGTGAGTTGTTAGGTTTGGCGCAAGAGCTGGGCTTGGAAAACTTGGCTAGGACGCGTAAGCAAGATATTATTTTTGCTATTTTAAAGCGCCATGCTAAAAGTGGTCGAGATATTTTCGGTGATGGTGTGCTTGAAATATTGCAAGATGGTTTTGGTTTTCTGCGCTCAGCTGAGGGTTCTTATTTGGCAGGCCCAGATGATATTTATGTTTCTCCAAGCCAGATTAGGCGCTTTAATCTGAGAACGGGAGACACCGTTGCTGGTAAGATTAGGCCCCCTAAAGAGGGTGAGCGCTATTTTGCATTGCTCAAGGTCAGTGATATTAACTATGATCGGCCAGAGAATGCTAGAAATAAAATCTTGTTTGAGAACCTGACTCCTTTGTTTCCGCAAGAGCGGCTTGGTATGGAATTAGGTAATGGTAGTACGGAAGATATTACGGCTCGTACAATTGACTTGGTGGCGCCTTTTGGTAAGGGGCAGCGTGGCTTAATTGTTTCTCCGCCGAAGGCTGGAAAGACTTTGATGTTGCAAAATATTGCGCAATCTCTGGCACGCAATAACCCTGAATGTCATCTGATTGTTTTATTGATAGATGAGCGTCCGGAGGAAGTGACAGAGATGCGTCGGTCGGTGCGAGGGGAGGTTGTTGCTAGTACATTTGACGAACCCCCTTCTCGCCATGTGCAAGTGGCAGAAATGGTATTAGAAAAGGCCAAGCGCTTAGTTGAGCACAAAAAAGACGTTGTTATTTTGTTAGATTCTATTACTCGTTTGGCAAGAGCTTACAATACAGTGATTCCCTCTTCAGGTAAAGTGTTAACGGGTGGAGTTGATGCGCATGCCTTGGAAAGGCCTAAGCGTTTCTTTGGAGCGGCACGTAACATTGAAGAAGGTGGTAGTCTCACCATCGTTGCTACGGCTTTGGTTGACACAGGCTCTAAAATGGACGAAGTGATTTTTGAGGAATTCAAAGGTACAGGTAATCAAGAGTTGCATTTGGATCGAAAAATTGCAGAAAAACGTGTGTATCCTGCGATTAATATCAATAAGTCAGGTACTCGGCGAGAGGAGTTGTTAACCTCTGAAGATGAGCTTAAAAAGATGTGGATTTTGCGCAAGATTTTACATCCGATGGATGAAATTGCCGCCATGGAGTTCTTGATTGACAAAATGCGTTCAACTAAGACCAATAATGAGTTTTTTGATGCGATGAAGAGAAAATAAATAGTTAAAGTTGTTCTCTTCTTTGTAAATGTTATTAAAAAATCACTTCATTTCTCGGTATACTAAGCTCCTGAGACAATGGTTTCTGCTGCAAGAGCCTTTTAAGATTTTAATTGATTGGAATCTGAGCAAATGACCTTTCAGGAATTAGTACTAAAATTGCAACAGTTTTGGTCCCAGCAAGGCTGTATGATTCTCCAGCCGCTTGATATGGAGGTAGGGGCTGGTACGTTCCATCCCGCTACTTTTTTGAGGGCAATAGGGCCTGAAAGTTGGTCAGCAGCTTATGTTCAACCAAGCCGTCGGCCCACCGACGGGCGTTATGGTAAAAACCCTAACCGTTTGCAACATTATTATCAATTCCAGGTGGTGCTTAAACCTTCACCCGATCGTTTGCAAGATTTATATTTGAATTCGCTGCAAGCGCTTGGACTCCAGTTAGATATTCATGATATCAGGTTTGTTGAAGATAACTGGGAGTCGCCCACTTTAGGGGCTTGGGGTTTGGGTTGGGAGGTTTGGCTTGACGGTATGGAGGTGACCCAGTTTACTTATTTTCAGCAAGTCGGTGGGCTGGAATGTTTTCCTGTTACAGGTGAGATTACTTATGGCCTTGAGCGTTTGGCAATGTATTTACAAGGTATCGAAAATGTATATGATATTGTGTGGGCGGAAGGTATAGAAGGTCCGATTACCTATGGGGATGTTTTCCTGCATAATGAGCAAGAAATGTCTTGCTTTAATTTTGAGTTAGCCGATACCGATGCTTTGTTTCAACAATTTGAGGCGTTTGAACGGCAAGGTCGTGCTTTGATTGAGCAGGCACTGTCATTGCCTGCTTATGAGTACACGCTTAAAGCTTCTCATACTTTTAATCTTTTAGATGCTAGACATGCATTGTCAGTGACGGAGAGGCAACGCTATATTTTGCGTGTTAGAAACTTAGCAAAAGAAGTGGCTAAAGTCTATTTACACTGTAGAAAAGAGTTAGATTTTCCTATGGCTATGTCGAAACATAAAGAGCTATATATGCAAAAGTTCTTGCCAATTCAAGCTCCAGATCAAAGTGCTGAATAAACTGGAAGGCGCCATTTATGACGATGTCTACACACCCCTTGCTCATTGAATTAGGTACAGAAGAGTTGCCACCTAAATCATTACAGAGTTTAGGTCTTGCCTTTCAAGAAAATATAGTCAATGAGCTCAAACAATGTGGCTTAGAAACAAGCAAAGCACGCTTATTTATAACGGCACGTAGGTTGGCTTTATTGTTAGAGGCTGTGCCAACACGCCAATCTGATCGTATGGAGCAAAAGCGTGGGCCTAAAGTGGCAGCTGCTTTTAGTGCTGATGGGGAACCGACTAAGGCGGCTTTGGGATTTGCGCGTTCATGTGGTGTCAGTATTGAAGCGTTAGGTCGTTTCAAAAAAGATAACGAAGAGTGGTTATTGTATCAAACGCAAAAAAAAGGTGAGGTTTTGCACGATGTGTTGGGACCATGCCTGCAGCGTGTGTTAAAGCAGCTACCTATAGCTAAACAGATGCGTTGGGGAGGGAAGCTTACGCAATTTGTACGGCCCGTGCATTGGCTGTTAGTGTTGCATGGAGAAAGTGTTGTGCCTGTGACTGTTTTGGGGTTGGATGCAAATCGTTATACTTGGGGGCATCGTGTGCATGCACGTGAAAACAGTCCGCTTGCACTCGCGCATGCGCAGGAGTATGAGAGGGTGTTAAAGGATAAGGGAAAAGTCATCCCTTGTTTCGATGAGCGTAAACAATCGATTAGGGCACAAGTTGCGCTGTTAGCACAAAAGGCAAAGGGAACTCCCGTTTACTCTGAGACTTTGTTAGATGAAATTACAGCTCTGGTTGAATGGCCTGTTGCTTTGATTGGTCGATTTGATGAAGCCTTTTTGGAGTTGCCGAAAGAAGTGCTGGTTTCGACTATGCAAGATCATCAAAAGTACATTGCTTTGAGGAATGAGCGAGGTCAATTGCTGTCTAGTTTTATTATGGTAGCTAATTTGGACAGCAAAAACTCTAAAGCGGTGATCATGGGTAATGAGCGTGTGATCAGGCCTCGTTTTAGTGACGCACAATTTTTTTATCAACAAGATCAAAAGCAATCATTAGAAAGTTACAATCGTTTCTTAGAAAAAATCGTTTTCCAAAAACGATTAGGAACCTTGTATGAAAAAGTGCAGCGGGTGGCTAGTTTAGCGAAATGGATCGCCTTACATATTCAGACTGAAGCGGATTTGGCTTATCGTGCAGGCCTGTTGTGTAAAGCGGACTTAGCTACAGATATGGTCGGAGAATTTCCTGAGTTGCAAGGTATCATGGGGGCTTATTATGCACATGCTTGTGGTGAAGATCCAGTGGTTACTTTGGCGATTAAAGAGCATTATTGGCCTGATGCTGGTCAAGCTGAAATTCCCACTCACCCTGTTTCTGTCAGTGTTGCTTTAGCCGATAAACTTGATACGCTTGTGGGTATTTTTGGCATTGGTGCAAAGCCCAGTGGAGAAAAGGACCCATTTGCTTTGCGTCGAGCGGCACTGGGGCTTATTAAAATTTGCACGGAGGGAAAGTATAACGTTGACTTGGGTGAGTTTGTCCAAAAAAGCTACGCTCTTTACCCTCAAGAAATGAGGGAAAAGCAATTATTGCAAGATACGCCTGTACAGGTGTTAACTTTTATTGAAAATAGATATTTGCCTTGGTATTACGAGCAAAAAATACCGAAAGAGATGGTCTATGCAGTTTTGCAGGTGCAGAGCCAAAACCCTTTAGATTTAGCTTTGCGTGTAAAAGCTGTGAATGCTTTTAGTCGATTAGAAGCTGCACAAGCACTGTCAGAGGTACATAAGCGCGTACGAAATTTATTAAAAAAAGAAGGCTTGTTGGAGAAGAGACCCAGTGGTCTAGAGAATATAGACAGGCAGTTGTTACGTGAACTTGAAGAACAAAACCTGCTTGAGGCTATGGAGAAGTTGGTGGTGCAAGTAGAACATCATGTGCATGAACAGCGGTATGAACAGGCTTTGATGATATTGAGTGAACTGCATAGGCCTGTAGCTGATTTTTTTGATAAAGTGATGATTTTAACCGATGATAGTGCGCTTAAAGATAATCGTATCGCTTTGTTAAAGCAACTGTATTGGCTCTTTTTGAAAGTTGCAGACATTTCTCAATTGTATTGAAGATGAGTGGCGGTGTTAGTGTGTCTGAAAAGATAATCTTATTAGATCGGGACGGGGTTGTGAATTATGACTCAGACGATTATATTAAGAGCTCAAAGGAATGGAGGCCTTTGCCGGGAAGTATACAAGCGATATCTGATTTAACCCAGAGAGGTTTTAGGATTTATGTTATTACCAATCAATCCGGTATAGGCAGAGGGCTATTCACTGTTGCTGCCTTGAATCGGATGCACGATAAAATGCGATCGCTTGTTGCTGCAAAAGGGGGGCGCATAGAGGGGATTTATTATTGTCCTCATATTCCTGATGATCATTGTGAATGCAGAAAACCTAAGGTAGGGCTGTTGAGGCAGCTTTGTGCACAGGAAAATATCAGTACATTAAGAGGTGTTCCTTTTGTTGGTGACAGTAAAAGCGATTTAGAGTGTGCTAAGCAAGTTGATGCACAAGGTATTTTGGTTAAAACAGGTAAGGGCATTCGCACTGTTAAACAACTTACAGAGCCGGTGACGGTTCCCATCTTTGAGGATTTAGCTGCTGTAGCAAAGAATTTACTCGAGGTGTAAAAAAGGTGTTTTTAGCTGCAATACGGGCAGGTTTTTTTTATTTTGGCTTAACGGTGGTTACTATTGTTTGGGGCATTGTTTGCTTGGTGGTGTGTCCTGCACTTCCCTTTAATGTCCGTTTTATGATCGTTAATTATTGGTCTCACTTTGTTTTATTTTGGCTTCGTATTTGCTGCGGTATTTCTATGTGTTTTAGTGGTGCTTGTCAATTTCCTGATAGGCCTGTTATTATTATCAGTAAGCACCAGAGTCAATGGGAGACTTTTTTTTTACAAACAGTTTTTGTGCCGATTATCACGGTTCTGAAAGCTGAAATTTTATCCATTCCCATTTTCGGCTGGGCTCTGAGATTTTTAGATCCAATTGTAATTAACCGAAAAAGGAAAAAAAAAGCGCTAGAGCAAATTATTACACAAGGTCGTGAGAAACTTAAAGAAGGTAAGTGTATTTTGGTTTTTCCAGAGGGGACGCGTATTCCTGTGGGAGAAAACTCTCAGTTAAACCGAGGTGCTTTTCTTTTGGCGAAAACTTGCAATGTTCCTATATTGCCTGTGGTTCATAATGCCGGAGAGTTTTGGCCTCCTCATCAGTTTATTAAAAATCCTGGTGTGATTAAAGTGCGTGTCGGCCCTTTAATTGAACCGCAGGAGGATTTAACTGCTATGATGGAGCAAGCCAGTTTTTGGATGACGCAAGCTATGCATGAGATCAGTGAATATGAGTTACAGCAAGATTCAATGATTGTTTCGAAGTGTTCATAATACTAAGGAATGGGCACGAAATAACTTTGACATTTTCTGCTGCTGAACTCGCTTTGCTCAGACAAATATCCGCTCCAAATGTTAAAGTTATTTCGTGCCCATTCCTAAGCAAAGTCGAGCGTAAAAATGGACCTACATTCAATTTTGCCTTGTCTAAAGTTTGTTCATGTCTCGTTTAATGTTTGTGTTCAGGATAATAAGAGCGTAAAGCATTTATATTTTTTCTAAGAGCTTTGGCATATCGTTGGTCTACATTTTGTTTAGTTTTCATTGCAGCTGTCATAACAGCATGATGCCTGATTAAGCGTTCAGTATAATCTTTTTGTTTGGATTGAATTCTTTGAGTCAAAAAGTAATTGCTCATGTTGTTAATAATATTTTGAGCATGTTTTTCCTTGTTCATGACCCAGCGAACTAATTGATTTTGAGATTGAGCGTCCGCTTTTTTAGAAAGTTTATTGATTAACTGAATTGATTTTTCTATGGTTGTGACGTCTTCCAGCATTGATTGAATACGAGCGTAATCATCGTAGATTCCACAAGGGATTTGGCAGTGTGCGTGTGCGCTATCTATTAACAGGGTCATGTTAGATCCGGCTGCTACAAGGGTAATAAACAATATGGTTGTTCTTAAGTGCTTTGTCATTAGTTTTCCTCAGTTGTTTTCGGTGAGCAAAATGCGCAACATAATGTATACGTTAAATATACTTTATGCTGTGTAAAGTATTGGAATTTTGACTGAAAAAGAGATTTCAAACAAGTGACATATTCACGAAAATGCATAAATTTACTTCAAGTCTTTGATTGACTGGCTTTGAAAAAGGCACAGCTGATATTTGTTTTACAGTTATTTTGAAAGTTCATGGGCATTTGGTAAGGACTTACCGTGTAAATGCAATTTTCATCACCTAGGGTGACGCTTATTGCATCGCTCATGGCTGTTTCATTGTAAATCGATTATTTGGTGAAAAAACATAATTCACATCAAAAAAATAGTATTTTTAGAATAAGTACGTCTATATTTAATTTATCGATAGTGATTTTTCTTATTAAATTGCATATGCAGTTATATGATGGTGCCACATGAAATACTCAAACAAAGCTATCTTTTTAATGGCAAAACTCAGAGCAGCATTACATAAGCACGACTCAATTGACATTAGTTTGCAAGACCCAGATGTTGCAAACAAATTGATTTCTAAAGGTTATCAAAGCGGTACTGTAATGGTGAAAAAGCTGGCATTACAGTTGGAAAATGAAATGAACATTCATGCCAGGCGTCAAGCGTATGCTCAACAAAAAGATACTGAAACTACAACCATTGCGCCACAAGTTACAGACAAATATGTACATCAAGATAGTGCACTTTATGCATTTCAACAAAATTTGGAAGCTTTGTTATCTGAATATTGTGGGCCTATTAGTAACTTTTTGGTTGCTAGAGCCATTAAGCAGTCTGAGCATCAACATTTAGATCAGGACTTTCAACAAATAGCCTATTGTCTTGCTGAAGAGATCGCTGACCTTGAAGATAGAAACGAGTTTTTAGATAGAATCGATCAGTTGCATTCTCGTGCGAGCTGATTTTAATATTTTAACTATAGGATGATTAAAAACAATGAATTTAAAGGTCAAATTTAATTTAATATTATTTTTGGTTTTGTTGGTTGGAACTTCAGCCAGTAGTTTTTTAATTTTTCAACAGTTGCAAGAGGATGCACGTACTGAGATTATGACTAATGCAAAACTGATGCTTGATGCTGCTTTGAGTGTTAGGAAATATACCATTGAGCAAGTTCGACCCAACTTGGATGTAGTTAAGAAACAGCGTGAATTTTTACCACAGTCAGTGCCAGCGTATGGTGCGACAGAAGTGATTAACTATATTAAAGCTAACAGGCCTGAGTACAGTTATAAGGAGGCTGTGATGAATCCCACCAATCCTAGGGATAAGGCTGACGATTGGGAAATGAGTATTATTAATCAGTTTCGTCGGGACCCATCTGCAAAAGAAAAAACAGGTTATCGAGTGTCAGAGACGGGGCAATCCACTTTGTGGTTGGCAAGGCCTATTGTAATTAAAAATGAAGCTTGTCTGGCTTGTCATAGTACACCAGAACGGGCTCCGGCAACGATGGTTAAAAAGTATGGTGAAGAAAATGGTTTCGGGTGGCAGTTGAATAAAGTTTTGGGTGTACAGCTTGTTCAGGTGCCCGCAGGTGTTCCTTTACAGAGAGCAAAAGCGGCTTTTGGTACTTTTGTTGGTTGGATGATTGGTATTTTTGCTGTTAGTTTAGTCTTGCTTAATGTTTTATTGCATTTATTGGTCAATCGTCGAATCACTAAATTGACTAACATTACAGATGCTGTCAGTAAGGGGCAGTTGAAGGAAAGTGTTGAAATTAAAGGAGATGATGAGATCTCTCTGTTGGCTAAGGCTGTTGCTAGAATGAATCGTAGCCACTCTAAAATGATGGATATCTTGCAAACACAAGAGAAAGCTTTAGATTCTTTTCAAAAGTCTTAAAGGTTTGGGCAAATTAGGAACGTGCACGAAATAACTTTAACATTTGTCGCTTCTGAACTCGCTTTGCTCAAACACGCATCTGCTCTAAATGTTAAAGCTATTTCGTGGTGCACGTTCCTTAGCAAATAGAGAGCAAATAAGAGTTACAGTACGAAGCTTCTCAGTTCGATGTTGGATTGAGCTTTTTCCCATAAATCATCAAAGTTTTTTAAATGCTGGCGAGCGGTATACGTTGAATTTATTTCGGATGTGGCTTGCCATCGAGAAGATGGGAGTTGATAAAAAAGAGTTTGGCAGTCAGCGATAATCAACAGCTTGCGTTGACATGAATATTGCTGGTCTAATCCACGCATCTCTATATAGCTTTGTAGTTTATGAGCTAAGCTTATTAGGCGAGGGGCATTTTGTTTAGACTTTTTTGGGTCTGAGGTAATGATGCGCACACAGCCGTGACGTTTTTTTTATACCTAAATGTTTGATTTTCAATAGAAATTCTTTGTTGTCAAAAATTTCTTGAGTAAAGACTTCTGCGTAAATGGATAGGTTTTTTTGTGCTGCCTGGGCCACTTGAATTGCAGCATTGCAGACATCTTGGCGAGAGTGGTGGGTGTTTTTTATGACACTTTTGTCTGTTTTGTTCATGAGTATGATTTGATTAAACCACGATCTGTTGATGCAATGAATGAAGGTTGGCTTTGTACAAGTGGCTTGTTATTTATCGCAAGGCAACCTATGATATTCCACACTTGTGTTTTTAGCCAATGTTATCAAAAAGAATGCGATTGTAAAAGCTAAAATCAAGTCAACCTGCCGTAAGTTCTCTTTTTGAGTGTCTTAGGCCTTGTCCTGTTATTTATGATTTCTACGACTGAGTGTGTTGAGCTTTATCATTATGAATGTTAAGAATGCTTTCTCTACAGCTCCTATTGCTCAAAAGGGACCTCAACATCCGCATGCATCAGGTTTGAAAGGTGTTACTACTCAGCGCGTTTTACCTAATAGTAATTTGCGTGATAACTCAACAGGAGCTGTGGATCTGGCCAGACTCTTGATTAAGAAAGTTAGAGAGATTCGTAATAGTGCAATTCTCACACCTTTCTTATGGATTGATGCTATGGAAACATTGTTTCCGAAAGGTGTTGGTGAAGATATTACCAGTGATACCACTTTAGCAAGTATGGAAAAAATACTCAATGCCCCAATAGTCCTATCATTGCAAGGGGCCCCTGTTGTTTTTGGACTACAAGAGCAGCTACAGTTAAGACCCGCTTTGAGATATTTTTTGGAATTTTATCAAAAGCACTATAAAGAATGGTTCTTTAAAGGCTCTTTTGTTAGGAATGTGGAAAAGCCTGATAAAATAAAAGAATATTTAGGAGCTGATCGAAAAGATGTTGATTTAGGTTTTTTACAAACTTCAAATATGTTGCAAGACGACTGGGCCTTGCAGCGAGATAAGTGGGTGTTTTTACAATTTGTTTGTGATGGGTTATTACAGTTTCCAGCTTCGGTAGTCCAGTTTTATCCAGGGCTTAGCGAATGGATTGACAGCTTGTTAAGATGCCGTCCCTTGCCTGGCGGAGGTAATAAATCGAGGTTAATGATTTCTTGGAATTTGCATAGAGAACATAAAGGAATATTGGTGGATGTAGACTCATTTAATCCTAATTATAAATATGCTCAGGGTGATTTTTTAGATGCTGCTGGCAAGTTATATTTTAGTCAAGGAAAAGTTATTCGTGTTACGCCGGTACCTAGAGCGGTTGAAAATTTTTTGGGAAATCATGGAATAAGCGTTTTGTTTGATATAGAAGAAGGGCTGATACGTATTTTGGCAGCTGTAGGTCGTAAGCAGGAAAAAACGCTGTTGGTTGTTCAGCCTGGCTTAGTTGAAAGTTGCAAGGCTAAAAGTACAGATAGGGAAAAACGAATTTTTTCAGAATATGTTGAGTTTCATGGAGATCCAGTTGAATTTATTTCTAAAGAAAAGTTGCTTTATGTTTTTAGAGATCTTTTTATAGAGCAAAGTGATATAGATAGCAAATCTATTTGTATGCTCGAAGTGCTGTTGTTGCCTGCTTTAGAGTACCATTTGAAGACTTCAGAAATGGATGTTGAATCTTTATTGTTGAATTCAATCTTATCTTATTTGAGTCAAGATCTATTGGAAGCCAAAAAATATTTAGAGCAATGTGCTTTTAATTTGTTGCTTAGTAAAAATAAAGTATTGCTGTCGTTTTGTTCTGTTTTGTATGAGAAGTGGTTTTTAGAAAAAATGCCAGTGGTTTTTATGTTTTCTTTTGGAGTGACAAGCAGTCAGCTTTATGAGGAAAGTTTGAGAAAACTGGATGATGACAGGCTATATCAACTTTTGACTGTTGCGATGTCTCACATGCAATGTGGTAAAAACAACGTTGAGCTATCGAGTCCCTTTATGGGTAGAGAAATTTTAGGTGTTTGGTACACTTTTTTGAACGATGAGAGTGATGATGATGGCGATACAATTTGGCTGTTTTCACAAATACTGGAAGAAGCGTCTCGTCGCTGTATTGCAGTTGAAAGCAAATGTGCTAAAGAAGGCCAGTTAGTTATTGTTGATTTGTTGAGAGTTATATTGGATCATAAAAGTGATGATGTGCAAAAAACATACGATTATTTTAATGGTGTGTTTAGTTTTAATGATATTGCAACTAAGTCTATTGTCGAGCATTTTTTATTGTTTACTGTGTTGTGTTCTGAGGCTCAAGAGCTTGATAAACTTAAAGTTTCCTTGTTGTGGAAAAGGCTTAATAAAGGGCTTGATAAGCTTAGATGTTACTATGAATCTGTTTCTGAAAAACTATATAAATTAAAAACTTGCGATAGAAGTGAGCTGATAAAAATGACGCAATTTTTTGAAAAAGTATTGCAGAAACAAAACAAAAATAAGAATGGAAAATTAAAATTTAAAATAATTCATTTGGCGCAGCTGTATTTGTTTTGTAAAGAGTTGGATAAGTTTAAAAAAATCATGAACCAATTAACTGACGAGCAATGGCTATGTGTGAAAGATATTTTAGATGAGTCAGGGCAATGGGATGTTGAAATTATCACTTATTATTATAGAAATGAACCCAAGCAGCTTGTTGAGAAAATTCTTGAGTTTGTGCAAGAGGTTGGTGATTTGGAGTGTTTGGTTGTTAATCTTAATTTCTTAAATAATTGTAATAAGATGAAAGGAGATAAGTTTTTTGGTTTTTGGGAAAGATTATCTGAGTCTTGTTATGAAGTGCTCGCAGAGAGTAAAAAGAAACCTAAAAACTTATCAAAAATTGTTTCTAAAATTATAGCAAGGACTATAAAACAGGAGATGGAAGGTGTATCTGTTTTGAGTCATGATGTTTGTAAAAAATATATCAAAAGCTTGTGGTGGTCAGGTGATGTGAATTTGTTATTTGAATTTATAAGTCACTTGTTAAAAAAGAGCCCAAATTTTGATTTTTTATTAGAAAAAATACATTGTTTGACTGTGAAACAAGATTGGCAAACTCTGTTTGGTGTTTTTGAAAGTATTCGAAAAGAAGAAATCTTTGCTGAGGTTGGATGTGAAAGAGAAGTGTTTTTGGATTTAATTAAGAAAAAACCTTTTCATTCTTATATGGTTGATGCTTTGTTAAGTTTGATGATGTATTCTGATGATTTTTTTAAACCTGATAGCCAAGGGATTATGCCAGTTTTTGATTTGAAATGCCAGTGTGATTTTTTATTTAAAGTGCCTAAGATTGGTAATGCTTTGTCTGAAATTGCGGGGAAGAAATCTAAAAGCCTTGTGTGCCAATCTGGTCGAAATAAAAAGGTGTATGTGTCAAAATTGATGTTGCAAATGGTCGCTTTATCTCCAAAGGAGTCTTTAGGACATGTTTTTCAAAATTTCATGATTAAAAATGTGGATCTTTTTGCAGACGCTATTAATTATTTTTGTGATGAAAAATTGCCTGAAGGTATGCAGGTTGGTTTTCTAGATACACTATCAGCATTTAACGAGGCTTATCCTGTTGCTGTTGTAGTGGGTATGGTTGAGATTATCCAAAAAATTTTTTGTCAATATATGCAAAGTGATTGTGTAAATGTTCTGGAGATCTGTAAAAGATTGGTTGCGGGATGGCGCTGTTTGTTTAGCGTGTTTTCTTTTGGGGCTACATTAAAGCATCAGCCGGTAGCAGGAGTTTGTGATGAGCTATTTCAAATTTTAGATAAAAGTACATTTGAATTTATAAATTTATATGCGCAAGCCTGTGTGAGTCGTGATCTTATTTTAAACCCTGCTGAGATAATGGTCTTTTATGATTGTTATGAAAGCTTTGTTTCTGTTTTTAAAGTAAAGCAGGATCTTTTGCCTTTATGTGCTATGCAATATCGCTTGTATTGTGTTCATGATGTCCAGGCACAGTATTATAAGTTGGAATTGGCTGCTAAATTATCTGGTCTTGGTAATGCGGAAGAAGACCTTAAAGAGTTACATAAATATGTACGGAAGCTGTCTGTTCATGTTGCTGGGTGCTTGAATTCAGCTTTCTTTTTGTTGTCTTATTCTCTTTCCTTTGAAAAAGAAAAGGAGATGTTTGGCAGCGAAATTAAAAAATCTTTGAATGATGTAACAGAGAATTACGTGAATTTTTTTATGAGTATTTTGAATTCTAAATCTGTTGATGGTGTATATGAAAAAGACGATTTTGTGGTGCAGTATAATGATAGACTTTGTAAAATTACTTTATCTGTTTTTTTGTCTTACTTTGAAGGCTTTAGCATGTTTTTTGATGGGGAAAAGGACTTGGTTGTAAAATTGTTTTACCAAGTGAGCCGATGTTTGGAGGCTTTGGGGAAAAAGCAAGATATTGCCCCGAATAATTTATTGGTGCAATTGGTTAAATATTTCTTTTTTTTAAGGGGGCAAAGTGCGCTTATTATAAATGATGAGATTGAGGGTTTGGCATCAGATCCAGCCAGGTTGTCTCATACAGATTTAGAAGAGCTGAGGTTTTTGTGTGAGTTTGATCTTGAAAAATTTCAACAATTTAAATCTTTTTATGCCGGCTATCGAGTTAAAGGTGGTTCAGAAATATGCTTTTTGTCTCTGATGAAAGACTTTTTACATAAAGAAAAATGTTATGGGAATTATATGGACTTTAAGCATACTCAAATGTTGGCGATAGAAAAAATTTATACCCCTGTGGAGCAGACGCTGTCGCAAATAAAAGATGTGCCAACTGAACAAGAAGATGTTCTGGCGTTAGTAGAGATGATTGTATATTATTATGATCTGATTTTAGGGTACTCGAATATATCTTCTTTTAATCCAAATGATAAATTGACTTCATGTGCCCGACTGTTTGGTTCGCTTTCAGCGTGGTTTGATTACAGTGGCGTCAGTTTGCCAGATCAGCGTTTTGAACAAGCGTTCATGCAGTTGTTAGCCAAGGTAGCTGACCACAGCTTTTATAATAATGCATTTAACTCATATTTAATGTACTTTAAGGCGGGCAATGCTACAAAATATTTTGGTTTGTTGCTTAAAAATGCTGTTATGGGTAGTGGGTGAGTTGAATGTTTTTCTAAGTCTCTTATTATCTTTCCGTGTGATTGAGGGTGTTTTGCTATTACGGTAGCGGTGTTGTTATCATAGCTGTTTTGTAGTAAATGCTGTAAAATTTTCCATCATATAAACATTCATTGAGGATTCGTTGATTAGTGGTTGACATAAGCTGTATTCGTAATTTTTCAATTATTGCGCATATTGATCATGGTAAATCTACCTTAGCTGATCGTTTCATTCAGATGTGTGGTGGTTTGAGTGAGCGTGAGATGTCTGCGCAGGTATTAGATTCTATGGATTTAGAGCGGGAGCGTGGTATCACCATTAAGGCACAAAGTGTCACGTTGACTTATATTAGTCCTTCTGACAACCAAGAATATCAATTTAATTTCATTGATACGCCAGGGCATGTCGATTTTTCCTATGAAGTTTCACGCTCTTTATCAGCTTGTGAGGGTGCCTTACTGGTGGTGGATGCTGCTCAGGGGGTTGAAGCACAATCTGTAGCTAATTGCTATACCGCTCTTGAGCATGGTTTGGAAGTGATTCCAGTGCTGAATAAAATTGATTTGCCTCAAGCTGAAACAGGGCGTGTCATTCAGGAGATTGAAGATATTATTGGGATTGAAGCAGTCGAGGCGTTACAAGTGAGTGCGAAAACTGGTCTAGGGATTGAAGCATTGCTAGAGCAGATTGTATGTTGTGTTCCTGCACCCATTGGAGATTATGCGGCTGATTTACAAGCTTTAATCATTGATTCTTGGTTTGATAACTACTTAGGAGTGGTGTCACTGGTGCGGGTTAAGCAAGGCAGCCTAAACAAAGGTGATAAGCTCTTGGTTAAGTCGACTCAGCAGGCACATATGGTTGATTCTGTAGGTATTTTTACCCCAAAACGTACGGAAACGGACTGTTTAAAGGCCGGTGAAGTGGGGTTTGTAGTGGCAGGCATTAAAAATATTGGCGGAGCGCCTGTGGGTGATACTTTGACGCATGTGACTACCCCAGCCGTAGAGGCTTTGCCTGGTTTTAAACAAGTGAAACCGAAAGTATTTGCAGGCTTGTTTCCCGTTCATTCGGAAGACTATGAGGATTTTCGTGAAGCTTTGGCCAAACTGACTTTAAACGATGCTTCACTTTTTTTTGAGCCTGAAACGTCTGATGCGCTTGGGTTTGGGTTTCGGTGTGGGTTTTTAGGCATGCTGCATATGGAAATTGTGCAGGCACGCATGGAGAGAGAATATGATTTAGATTTGATTACCACCACGCCTACAGTTGTTTATGAGCTAGAAATGACCAGTGGTGAAGTTATGTATATTGATAACCCCTCTCGCCTGCCTCAATCAAATAAAATGCGAGCTTTGCGGGAGCCTATTGTTCTGGCTAATATACTGGTACCTCAGGACTACCTGGGTAATGTGATCAGTTTATGTGTGGAAAAGCGAGGTGTACAAAAGAATATGCAGTTTTTAGGAGGGCAGGTCAGTATTAATTACGAATTGCCGATGAGTGAAGTTGTCCTGGACTTTTTTGATCGTTTAAAATCTGTGTCGCGTGGTTATGCTTCATTAGACTATCATTTTTTGCGTTATCAAGAGGCGGCTCTAGTGCGGGTTGATATTTTAATTAACAGTGAACGTGTAGATGCCTTGGCAATGATTTGTCATAAGGCGCAAGCTCAGATGCGAGGGCGTGCACTCACAGAAAAAATGAAAGAGCTGATTCCAAGGCAGATGTTTGATGTGGCCATTCAAGCAGCTATTGGTGGACAGATTATTGCTAGGCAGACGGTGAAAGCTTTGCGTAAAAATGTGACGGCCAAATGTTATGGCGGGGATGTGACTCGTAAGCGTAAGTTGCTTGAGAAACAAAAAGCAGGTAAAAAGCGTATGAAGCAATTGGGCAAAGTCGAAATTCCTCAAGAAGCCTTTTTGGCCGTATTGAAAGTTGATAAATAACTAGAGGTATTATGGATATTGATTTTTCATTATTGCTGGTGAGTTTAACTGCAATAGCCGGCTTTTTTGCTTTACTTGATCTTGTTATTTATAGACCCAAGCGAAAAAGAGCTGTTGCTAGTTACAGAGCTGAGTGTGTCGGGTCTGAAAATGAGTCGGTGGTTGCTGCGTTGTCTAAAGAGCCTGTTTGGATAGAGTACCCTAAGTCTTTTTTTCCTGTGCTTTTAATTGTATTGATTTTAAGGTCTTTTTTGATAGAGCCTTTTAAAATTCCATCTGGCTCGATGTTGCCTACCTTACGCGATGGCGACTATATATTGGTGAATAAATTTGATTATGGTTTGCGCCTTCCTGTGCTGGGGTATGAGTTTTTATCTATTGGAGAGCCGCGTAGAGGGGATGTGATGGTATTTAAATACCCTGAAAATCCTCGTATTAACTATATTAAAAGAGTGATTGGGTTACCTGGAGATAAACTCAGTTACTATGATAAACGTTTGTTTATTAATGGGGAGGAGGTGTCACAAACTTTATTAGCGCAATTGCCACCACATCGTCCTCAATTTAATGTTCTGCAAGAGGCTTTGGGGCAATCCATCCACACAATACAGACCAGTTTGCGGCATAGTTTAAAGCCAGGAGAGTGGGAAGTCCCAGAAGGGCACTTTTTTGTCATGGGGGATAATCGTGATAACAGTAGAGACAGCCGTACCTGGGGGTTTGTACCCGATCGCTATATCGTGGGTAGGGCTTTTGCTATTTGGATGTACATGCCTGACTGGGTGCCGAGTTTTAAGCGTAATGGCTTCATCAACTAAACAATCATGGTATTAAGTCTACTTACTTACAGTTGTTGTACCTAATTTGAAAAAAACTTGCATTTTGTTACAGATTGTTGGTTATTTACTCTTTTGTAAGTCTATAAAATAGTGCGATAGAGGTCAGTCAACTCAACCCCGTGATATAGTTCCTTATAACGTAGAGGAGATTTAAGCATGCAGTATCCTATTAAAAAGGAGAAACAATCAGGTATTACTTTACTGGGTCTTATGATACTGGGTGCTTTAATGGGGTTTTGGGTGTATGTAGTAATAAAAGTTATTCCGATTTATATTGAAGCGGCTGGAGTACAAGCGGTTTTTAAAGATTTTGAACGAGAGTATGAGCAAGCTCAAGGCTTGGACAGAAAAATTATTGATTATTTTGAGCGTGGCTTTCAAGTCAATAATGTTCGGGGTGTAAATGTTGAGGATATTGATATTAAAAAGACCAAAAAGGAAATTAAAGTTACTTTATCGTATGAGATTAGAGAGCACTTGGTACATAATATAGCGATGATTTTAAGGTTTGATAATGATGTTGTTGTACCTCGTACGCTTGATTTTGGAAAATAAAAGGCGTTTAAATGTGGGTGATTTACGAGATTTATACCGGTCTATTGGGTATCAATTTAAAGATGAAAGTATTTTAAAGTTGGCTTTAACGCATTGTAGTGTCAGTGGTTGTTATAATAATGAACGGCTGGAATTCTTTGGTGATTCAATTCTCAGTTTTGTGATTGCGCAAGTGCTGTATCGTCGTTTTGAACAAGCTCGTGAAGGCCAGCTAAGTAGGTTGCGTGCAGAGTTGGTTAGTGGTGCAACTTTGGCAGGAGTAGCTAAAGAGTTAGCCCTAGGAGACTATTTGTATCTGGGTCCTGGAGAGCTTAAAAGTGGTGGTCATAGACGTGGGTCGATTTTGGCAGATGCTATGGAGGCCTTGATAGGAGCGCTTTATATCGATGCGGGGATGGATGTATGTGAAACTTTTATCATGCGTTGTTTTCAATCTAGACTTGAGAATTTAACCATCAGTTTGCCGAAAGACTCGAAAACTCGTTTGCAGGAGTTCTTGCAATCTAGGCAATTGCAATTACCGGGCTATGAAGTTGTATCCGTTACGGGGGAGCCACATGCGCAAATATTTAATGTGGTATGTCTGATTCCTGGCCAAGCAGTAAAAGGTTGTGGGCAAGGGGCTAATCGTCGTGCAGCTGAGCAAGCAGCTGCACAGGAGCTGTTGATCAAGTTGGGTGTGGAAGTTATAACAGCCGAATAATACGGTAATAATCGAATGTTAGGATGGGTGAGATGAAAAGTGATTCACAGCGCTGCGGTTTCATTGCCATAATAGGTCGACCTAATGTTGGCAAGTCTACCTTGCTTAACCATTTGATTGGCCATAAAGTCAGTATCACCAGTCGTAAGCCTCAGACCACCCAGCACCGTATTACGGGGATTTTGACGGAACATCAAGTTCAGTATATTTTTGTTGATACCCCTGGTTTGAATAATAGAATGACGGGTGGGTTGAGTAAGCAGCTTAATAAAACAGCTTTGTCTGTTTTGGAAGATGTGGATGTTTTAGTCTGGGTACTAGAAGCGCTGGTATGGACAGCTCTTGAAGAGTGGGTATTATCCCAGCTACAATCTTTAAATGTACCTATTGTTTTAGTATTAAACAAAATTGATCAGGTGAAAAATCAAAATCGTTTGTTGCCTTTTATTTCGCGTATGTCAGAACTGCATGCGTTTAATAGTCTTGTGCCAATTTGTGCTTTGAAAAATCTGCATTTAGATCAGTTAAAGAAAGCTGTGTCTGCTTGCTTGCCTGAAAGTGATTTTTTATATGAGATTGATCGTATTACTGATAGGCCTGAAAGCTTTGTGGTGGCAGAACTTATTCGTGAAAAAATTGTTAGGCAGATGGGAGATGAACTTCCTTATGTACAGACGGTGCAAGTTGAAAAGACAGTGCATGAGCGTCATTTGAGTGTCATTCATGCGGTCATTATTGTTGAAAGAAATTCTCATAAAGCGATGGTGATTGGTCGATCGGGGCAGCGTATCAAGCAAATAGGCCGACAGGCGCGTTTAGAGCTACAGAATAAATTCAAGCGTAAAGTCAATTTACAGCTGTGGGTGAAAGTCAAAGCGAAGTGGACGCAGAGTCAGGCACGCTTGGTTGAATACGGCTATTGTGATTAGAGGGTGTAATAATGTGTTGTGATACATAAGATGAGTTGGGATGAGTAGAAAGTTTGACTTAGGTTTTGTCTTGCATATTCGGCGTTATCGTAACACAAGCGCTTTAGTTGAGTGGTTCACACGTTCAGAAGGTAGGTTATGTACGATTGTTAAAGGTTTGTATCGTAAAAATTCAACGTATCAGTATATTTTGCAACCTTTTAATCGTTTAGAGCTTTCTTGGTCAGGTCAAGGTGAGCTTAAGACATTGACTCATGCCACTAATGCTGGTGTGAGCCATTGGCTGACGGGGTCAGCATTGATGGGGGGGTTGTATCTCAATGAACTAATGGTCAAATTGTTAAATAAGCAAGATCCTTGCTTATATGTGTTTGAAGCTTATGAACGTACAATTGAGCAAATGCAGCAGGCAGAGCTTATTGAAGCTTCTCTTAGGCGGTTTGAAAAAATTTTATTAAAAGAGCTTGGATTAGGTCTTTGTTTTCAGTCAGTTAGTATGACTGGTGAGCCGATAGTTGCAGATTTGGATTATCAATTTGATCCGCAGTGGGGTTTATTACCCTTGTCTGAAAACAGCTCAAGCTCGAGTGGAGGGACGATTGTATCAGGTAAAGTCTTGTTGGCGTTACAAGCAGATTGTTATGATGAGTCTGAGATTAAGCGGCAGGCAAAGTATTTTTTAAGAGCCATTCTTGCTTATTGTTTGGAGGGCAAGAAGCTTAGTAGTATACATATTTGGCGTCGTGTTCACGTTTAAACTAAAAAGTGATGAGTCAGGTGGGTAAAAAGAGATTAAAGTTGGGGGTTAACGTTGATCACGTGGCTACTATTAGACAAGCTCGGGGTACTTTTTATCCAGATCCTGTGGAGGCAGCTTTGTTAGCACAAGCAGCAGGTGCTGATGGTATTACTGTGCATTTGCGGGAGGATCGTCGGCATATTCAAAGTTCAGATGTTTCTATTTTGAAGGAAAAATTAAACATACCTTTGAATTTGGAAATGGCTTTAGTGGATGAAATGATTGAGTTTGCCTTGAACTTAGCGCCAGAAAAAGTTTGCTTGGTGCCAGAGAAGCGTGAAGAATTAACGACAGAGGGCGGGCTTAATGTGATAGAACACTCAGGCCGTTTGGCCGAAGTGTGTCGTTGTTTGGCTAAGCGAGGCATTGAGGTATCTATTTTTATTGACCCAGACCCGAACCAAATTCAAGCGGTTAACAGTTTGCCCGTTCCTGTTGTAGAGTTGCATACAGGCAGTTATGCTGAAGCACGAGCAACAGAGGACATCGCTGGTGAATTGTCAAGAATAGAGAAGGCTGCGAGCTGTGCGGCAGCTGCTGGTTTGGTAGTCAATGCTGGGCATGGTTTACACATTAAAAATGTACAATCAATAGCTGCTTTGTTGGCATTGAATGAATTGAATATTGGGCATAGTTTGATCGCTCGTGCTTTATTTATTGGGTTACCTGCAGCGGTTAAAGAAATGAAAAGTCTAATGGATCAAGCGAGAGCTATATAACTCAGATTTTACCACTTTTGTCAGTGTGGGTGTATCAGTTAAATCTGTTTGGCAGTCTTTGCAATGCTCGGATTCAAGTGCTTCAATCGTGATAGCTTCAGTATGATTGTCAAAATCATTGTTTTTGGAATTTCGCTTTTTTTCTTTGTTTTCTTATCCATGAATATAACAAGAACAATTTCAAATAGAGTGAATAAGCTCTTAAACAGTAAAGATGCTTCGTCTGATATTTTTCCGGATTGAGAAAGTGTATTAAAGCTTTTACGAATCTCGTCAAACTGTTCTCAAACAGAAGTTTTGTCTATTGAGCTAGCCATACTGATACAAGTCTGATGAATGACGCATATTCTGGCCCATGTTGAACACATATTCTGCTTCAAGCTGAGCATTGATTATAAAGCACTTTTCGGTCAAGCACTCATTATCTATTCTGATTTAGATCTTGAGATTAAGACAACACTGACTGCTTTATAACATACTGTGTTGCAGCTAGGAAAATTACACCATTATGGGCATTCGATCTCATAATCCCACACTGTGAACTTTCCATTAGATGGAAATTAAAGCTGTTCTTGGAAACTCCTTGGCAAATTTAAAAAAACTTTAGTAAAACCTGCTCTACCAATTTCTTGATAACCCTGGGAGAGTAACATCTCTTCAGTTATTCTATTTTGATTCCAAGCACCAATAACAACAAAGCTGTTTTTCTCAGCAATTGCTTCTGCAACATCGCTGAAACTAGCAATATGATACAAAGATCTATTTTTTTGTGTTAGCCTATTAGCTACTTCAATACCAAAGTGATTTTCCAATCCATCAAGCATTTCACTATTAGATTCAATACTATAACCGGGCCAAAGCGCAATAGTCTGATATGATGAATCATTAGGATTAGCATTGCTTATAATTTCCGAAATTTCTCTCACTGTACTAATAGTCAAGTTGCTCGCATCTTGCTTATTTAAAATACCAGCAACATCATTGCCTGATACTGTAATTCGATACAATTCAAAAGGCACTAAGCATAAATACAAACAAACGTATAAAGTTAATCGATTGCGATTAATTTGACCAACAAAATCAGAACTCATTAACCCAACAATTAATAAAGGAATTAAAATAGAAAAATATTGAACATAAGTTGGCGTTGGTGCAAAAGAAACCAAAAACAAAGTAAACATGGTCGCCATAGATAATACTGATAAGTTTGTGCTTTTGTTTTTGATGCACCTCCAAACAACCAACAAGTTTGCAAAAAACAACACACTAAATTGCAAACACATTGCATGCAGATCAATTACAGGGACAAACAACTTTATCGAAATAAATATTTTTTGAGCAATTGCTTTAAATAAAGAATAATCTGAGCGAATTTGATGATAACCAAAATTTCCGAAAAAAAATTGGTCCCGTGCATTTACAACAATCCAGTACAAACATGGAGCGAGAGCAATAGTAAGCCCTAGAAAAAACACACTTTGCTGTAATAACAGTGATTTTTCTTTTTTTGAAACCCTATCAAAATAAATAATGTAAGCAACAAAAACTGGGATAAGCACACAAAAAAACAAGCGTGACTGAATAGAAAGCCCCAAAGCAATACCCGCAAAAAATAAACTTCTGAACAAATACGATCTTGCATAAACTTCAACTATCCATATAGCTAACATAACAAAAAAAATAGAAAATGCATACGTTTTTACAACAACAAACCAGTTTAAGACAAAATTAGAGCCCAAAAATATAATAAATGTTGTCAAGATAATTTGCACTTGATGATTGCGATCAGCAACATACTGCTTTACATACTGCCGAACAATTCCAACTGTTAGCAAAGCAATACACAAAGTTGTAACAGCATTCAGCATTCTTGCGCCAAACCAAGACAGGCCAAATATTTTCCCCCACAACGCATAAATATACGGCAGCAAGGGCATTTGCGTATAAAAAAAATCGCTATATAAAACTTTACCCTCACTAACCAAGCGTGCAGCTAATAGATAATATCCTTCATCAGCATCAATTAAACGAAAGTATGCGGCTAAAAAAAGCACAAACACTTGTATAGTGCTGATACCAACCAAGATAGAATTTGTAGGTGATTTAGCATCTATTTTTTGCAGGAGCATGGAAACTGTATTTGGGTAAAACATAAACATATGCCTAATAGCGATGGGTATAAATTTTCGATTATCCTACTAAGATTTACTGCAGGCTTTCTTGACGATTATACTTATTTTATATGTAAGTAAATAGTCATAACCCAACAAAAATTAATTCTTGACAAAACAAACAGCATAAGGAATGATTCACACTAACTTCGACTTTAAACAAGAGAAACTCAGAAGAAATCATATTACTTTTTCTTATACAGAAGTGAAAAACTCAAATCAAGGATTCTTACTAACTGGAGAATGAAATGAAAAAGGCGATCATTGCAGCAGTATTGACAATGGCAACACAAAACGTGTTTGCTGTATCCTGCATAGAAAAGGTCAGCAAAGTCGTAGCCCACGGAAATGGTGAAGTCTACTTCAATACAACAGAAACCTGTGTGAATTCTTGGTGTCAGGTTAACTGGACAGTTGGCGATAGCAAAAAAACAGCTTTAGCTACTCTTTTAACCGCAAAATCTACCAATGCAGATGTTGTATTTCAATGGCCGAATTTGGGCTCATGCGATAATCAAAATCCTGTTTTTGCATCTCCTGATTATTTTATTATGCAATAAAGATCAAAGCGTGATAGAAGTTCAGCCATAAATATTTCCCAACAGCATGAAGTATTTGATAATCTGTGGTTTAAATCGATTTAGAAGAAATAACTCTCTCTATGTAATTAACAACCTGATCAATATCATCAAAAACTTCATCATGCCCTGACATATCTATACCATAACCTTTATTAATAATCGAAACCCCAACCCCTTCTGATGGAGTCACTTGGATATTAAAAAAATGATTTCCGTCATTCAAATTCACCCAAGTAGCAGCACCAGTTTTCTGCACAGAAAAATTCCAGTTCGGGAATTTAGAAGCTAGATTTTTTTCTAAATCAGTACTGCCGTTCATTAACCTCCTCCAGCTTTATTAAACACCATCTTGCCAGCCGAACCATCGCTGTTTTTGAGGAAAAATTGAATTCCCCCATTGGGTGACATTCTTATAATATTGCCTTTTGTAATTGCCTCAAGTCCACCATCGGATAACCTAGTGGTGTAATCTGATCGAGGGCCGTACATCCTTCCTTCATACTTCAGGCCAGGGTTTGCTTTCGCTACAACACCACTGTATGCATCCTCAATTTTATCCATGGTTCTATTAACTAGCTTCAAAGCTTCATCTGCATTTTTTGCCATGGGAGCATCTGCCAACGCCTGATTAAATAATTTCAAACGATCACTTTTACTCAGTACCCCCTTTGTAACCCCACGATCCACCCCCTTCAAAAACCGATAAGCATCCTGAGTATCCCTCAAGCTCACCGGCGCCAATTCACTCGCCAAATTGACCGCAGCCATTAGTTTCGCTGCAGGTGATGCCATGGGGTTACTTAAAGTTGCGATGTCTTCTATATTTCCAGCAAAAGTTGCTGTTAAATCTCCCCCCTTAGCCACAAACTTAACTATTTTAGTTACAGCCGAGCGGCCATCTGGATCTACAAAAGAATAAGGATTGTTATTAGCATAAGAGTAACGATTAAAACTAAATAAATTAGACTCCGTAAAACCAGCTGGATCAAAACCCATAAAACGACCCAAAACTGGATCGTAATAACGCGCGCCCATACAACTCAATTGCACATCTCGATCATATACATGACCTGTATAAGCTATTGGATGCGCTTTACTTTGTGCATCAGATTCCGTTGGTTCTCCATAGGCTTGATAATATTCGTCCCAAAGCAAATTCCCATAAGAATCCGTAGCTGCAACGGGTGACCCCATACCATCATTGTGATAAAATGTAACATGCGTGCCTGCAACGGCCCAAGCACTCAGTACCAGCTGAGTCACTAAAAAAAAGATTGACCAATTGCTTGCTTTAAACTTCATGTTTTCACTCCAAATTCTCTAGCATCACTATGCAAGAGCTGCCTAATTCAACAATATCATGATGCTTGGGATGATGCTAGCATTCAAATTCGGCAATAAATCTTGGCTATCTATCATTCCATCATTGTCTGTATCCGCATTTCTGGGATTAGTATTTTGTTGATATTCCACCAGTAAACTCCAATCATCTGCATCATCATCTGTACTAGCATCAGCAGGGTTTGTTGGGTCGTAACCATTTGCAAACTCATACTGATCTCCCACTCCATCTGAATCTGTATCTGCATTCCAAAGATTTGTGCCCAAATTAAGTTCTTGAGCATTGTTGAGACCGTCACCATCATAGTCAGCTATTCCATCTGTTCCATTTTCAGGGTCTAGACCCATGACCGCCTCATCACAACCTGCTATCCCATCCCCGTCGTAATCACTTCCTCCACAGTGATCCACCCTGGCGACCAATTGCTTACCTATGTATAAATAGTCTCGACTGCCCTCAATAACGCTACCTGTCATTTTTTCAAATTTTAGCAGCTCATCTTGCGAATAGAATGCATATACATAACCACCAGGAGCTGTGAAACGTACTCGACGGTCATTACCATCATAGTGATAAGCTTTACCTAAATTCGATATGCTCGTTAAATGATTGGCTTGATCATAGCTGAAAATGTCTGTTCCATTTGAAGTCACATTCCCCTCTATATCGTAACTGAAACTATAAGCCGAATTACTCACGTTACTCAGCCGGTTACGCGCATCATAGCTGTAAGTTAAATTACGATTTCTTAGGTTATTCCACGTGAGATTATTTTTAGTATCGTAGTTAAAAACTGTTGCTCCATTTAAACTCTTGAGTCGATTGAGTCCATCGTAGCCTATGGTATTATAAGTGTAGAGCCCATTACGGTTATTAATCAGACTGATTAGGTTACCTACTCCATCATAGTTATAGTCTAAATCTACTGCACCCGCTGTCTCTGCACGAGTCACCAACAGTTGATCATTCTGTGCAAAAGTGCTGCTTTTACCATTGCTATATTGAATTTGACTCACCGCCCCATTTGCATGATAGCTCGCTGAGTTCACATAACCATTTATCGCTATCACTTGCCCAAGGTCATTCGAAGTGACGTCATAATTAGCGCCGCTGGGATAAGTCAATGCGTCTAAATTGTCTAGCGTATTGAGAGTATAAGTCATCGTGTAAGTTTGAGTCCCATCTATAGATAGAGTTAAGCTTTCTTGAGTTAAGATATCATTTCCATTGTAGATATAGTCCCAAATGGCCTGCGAAACTTTATTCACCTTGGTCACTAAACCTCTTGCATTGTACTCGATTAACACATCAGGGGTACTCACATCAGGATAATCTATTTGTGTGAGCTGGTTGTGATCATCATAACTGTAGCTGATTTGTGGGCCTGCATTACCAATGCGCTTCCAAATCATATTGCCTAAGGTATCACGCCCAAAATGAAGCTGGTTGTCTCCTTGCGGACCTAACTCTGGGTGAGTAATGGATGTCAGTTGGTATCGGTTATTGTAACCATATACACGGGTGATGCCTCCCTGGGACACTGAGGTTATATTTCCCAGCTTATCCCGATTAATCGTGGTTGTCACATTTTCTGGCGCTATGATTTTACTCAACCAGCGAGTTGTAGGATCTCCATAGGAGCGATATTCATAAGTGGTTTGATATCCTCGCTGGTCTGTCACTCTCACTTTGTTTCCCACAAGATAATCATAGGTAAGCTTACCTGCCCCTGGCGGGTCTACTTCTACAAGGCGATCCAAAGCATCATATTTATAAGTAGCTCCTACTACACTGCTACCCGGAATGGATTCAAACATTTTTCTGCCCAAGGCATCGTATTGATAATAAATATTAACACCTTCAGCTGACAGCTGGGTTAACCAACCTAAACCATTGTAACTGCGTATTTCTTGAAAGTTACCCCGAGTAAGAGTACGAGTCAGTCCAGTACTTGTCCAAGTAATTGATACGTTATCATCATCTGTACGTGGAGTTGCAACTGTTTTCAGCCGATTCAAATGGTCCCAGGTATAGCCTGTACTTTTTCCACCTACAGTTTCGTTGCTGATCGTTGCACCTGATAACACACTTCGAGTTATAGTGATAGGACTGCTACCCCCAGACCCTCGAACGTGTGATTTAGAAACCCCATAGCGATATTGTGAACAGCTGTGATCGACTTTTTTCCCATTGGCATTAGTCCATATATTAACCTCTCCATTGCTGCACCTTGTATAATTTGAAGTCACACCGTATATTTGCTCTTGAGTAAGCCGACCTTGACTGTTAAAGCTGCGGGTAATATTACCACTAACACCCGATATACTTTCTTGCGACACTAAACGGATGATCCAGGGCCCAGTCTTAGCGTCGTATGCCAACGTTGTGATTTTGCTTGTTGTACTGCCTCCTTCACTGCCCGTTTCTGTGAGAGTACGTACATTTCCATAGTTATCATAATTTGACAGTTGAGTACTGTAAACCGTACCGTCTCTTGTAATAGTTTTTGTCTTCAGTCGCGGCGCCCATACACTGTTATCTTTCGCGCTACTTGTGGTTGGGGTTCGCCGATAATGACGCACATCTTGATCCGAAACTTTATCTTTTTCCCATATGTAATCAATAGTTTGAGTTAGGTTGTAATCTGTACCTGCCGGCGTAAAAATTTCATGTTTTAATAGGGTGCCAATTTCCCATACCTCTCCATCGTTTGATTCTAATGAACCTGTATGCGTGTAGATTTCTTTTCCGTGAGGGCCTATGACCGTGGTTTTATCATGACTGGACGTCCCTCCAGGATTATAGCTGTAATTCCAACTGCCTGTTGGAGCATTACCACCACTGATCGTTTTAGTTTTCACAACCGTTGTCGTGGTGTAAAGCATATTAAGCAGGGTACCACTGCTGTCAAAAGTGACTCCATCGTACGTGTAGGTGGTATTAGTGCCTCCTGGTGTTGCTAATGTTTTTAAGTTACTCAAACCCACACCTGAATTGTGATAGTCCAATGTCCAGTTCCCTAACTCAGGTGGATTGATGGTTTCTAAATAATAATGACCTGTATCTGGAATCCCTCCCGTGGTGACATGATCAAATGAAAAACTCCACTCCTGACCTTCAAAGCGAATTTTATCTAAATTCCAAAAATTACTATGAATTGAATTGCCATTATAATGTTTATAGAATATTTCTATTTTATTACTCGTTTCGTTTGAGAAATATATCTCATTGACTAGCTCGTGATTAGCATCTGTAAAATAGCCTATGTGTATTGTATTACCATTGACATCTTCAATTTTAGATACGCTGATAGCCAAGCCGCTGCCTTGAGAGATGGCATGACTGGGTCGATCAAAGTAATAAATCAAACCAGCAGGTGATTTTACTATGTAGCCTTGATTTGAGTTAATACAATTGGCTACCCAACGGTTTTTTGTAATAAGGTCATAGCCTGTTGCAGTTGCGTCACGAAACAATAGCTGCCTACTGCCATCAGAGAGCTCTAAAACAGGGCCTGACTCAGCTGGGTCACTAGCAATTGGGCACATATTGGAGGTCTGCGTGTTAGGGATCCATACCCGACCCATATGCAAATCCCAACCAACACCAAAAGGAGAAGGCCAACCTTTATGGTTTAAGCCTACGACACCTGATTGTACTTGACCACTCTGGTAACGCAGCAAGACATCTATATCTAGGCCACCATTCCCAGGAACTTTTAATAAATTTAAATGTAACTGTAAGCCACCATGGAAAGGATCTATGGTTTCTCCTAGGTGACCTGATTGAACAGTTCGATTACTGCTAAAGCCTGGTTTTTCATAGTAGTCTGGAACGTTTGCAAACACTTTTACCCCTGCCAAAGCATAAAGTAAATACACACTTAACAAGCATAACCGAGCCAATTCAAATAACATAACCACACTCTTTTTTATATAAACACGATTGCCAAAAACAAACAATCAGCCTCACCCTATTAAAACACAATTGAAAAGTCAAGCTTTAAATAACCGCAACAATAAGACGAATCCAAGGAATAAATCACAATCGAATTCAACAGCCGTGTAACGAATTTTCGCAACTCAAAACGAACCGCTTATTTTCTCGACTCCTAAACGACAGATAAACCAAATAAGCAAGCACTACATAAAAAGCAAAGTGCATCATATTTTCAGTTAAACTTGCAAACAAAAACCCAAACAAATAAGAAATCAAAACATAACTTCTACCAATGATTTTTCTCTGCTGTTTATAAGTTACCAGTACCCAAAAAAGCATAAAGACAAACCAAGCAAGCCAAGAACACCTGCTGTCAACAGTATTCCCACATAAGTATTATCAATAATAACTGCATGGTACTCACCATAATTTCCATTTTGGACAATACCCAAGCCAAAAATAAACTTCCAGGGAGAAACCAACAAATCTGACAATAAGTCATTCCAATTTTCCAACCTAATAAGTAAGTTGGTCGGATTTATCATGGCTGCAACAAAACCGTCTTCACTATAGGAAAAAAAATCTAAAAAATAACCTAAGCAAAAAACCAACAAACAAAACCCAAAAAGCATCACAATACGAGAACTTGCCTTGCGAGAAGAGATGAATTCAAAAAACACCATTGCAAGAAAAGACATGCCTAACAAAATATAAGCTGTACGAGAACCAGTCATCACAGCCTCAACAGCAAAAAAACCACCAATAACAAGTCCTAAAATTAAAAGGGCTGCGATTTTTTGCAGCCTATTATCTCAGGTGTTAGGCAGCTTTGTCGATGCCTGTTTTTTGCTCTGTAGTTGAACCCTTTTCGTTGATGATAATGGTTTTAGACTTCATAGTTTCTGGTATTTCTTTCAGTAAGTTAATGACCAGTAAACCGTTATTTAAGTTGGCCTCATTTACCTCAACGTGATCGGCCAAATTAAATTTATATTCGAATGGGTGATCGGCAATACCACGGTAGAGATATTGGTGTTTGTTTTTTTCTTCATGATTGGGCTTTGTTCCACGTATTGTCAACACTCTTTTTTCTACTTGAATGTTGAGTTCATTTTGAGAAAAACCTGCAACTGACAGCGTAATAGTATATTGATTTTCATCTTGTACTTCAATATTGTAAGGTGGATAGCCTGTAGCGTCAGATTCAGGTTTTGATGTGTTGTTTAATAACGACACCAGCCGGTTCAAACTCATGTCTTTACGGTATAAGGGTGAAAAATTAAGATCGATAGTGGGCATGGTTCATTCTCCATTAGAAGTAACAAGTGAATAAATAAATTTATAGTCACATATTTATTAGACAATTTAACGTCTATGCTTTTATAGATAAGTGCTCTATGCAGGTTTTCAAGATGTTTTTTTAGAAAACAGCCATGAGTGATGAAATTTTCCTCATCCTGGGTGATGAAAATTGCATTTTCACGGTAAAAATAGTTTGGATTTTTCCTGCTATAGCGAGATCCAGAATGATTCGATCTGTTGTGGTAAAATCTGAAGCTGTTAATAATCAGCCAAAATACTACAATCATTTGGGGGTGCATATCTGACTCGAAGAAAAAAAGAAGCCGGTTATTTTATTATTTTTTTTATATTGTTTCTTATCTTCTTGCAAAAGCAATATTATTCGAGGACAATATAACATCTTGGAAAAAGAGTTAAGATCTTCTTGCTTCAAATTAGAAGAATCAAAAAACAAAAAGTAAAGTAAAGTAAAGTAAAGTAAAGTATAGTTTTATTTGATAACGCTAAATCAGCCTACATGGTATAGTAGCATATAGTTAAAGGCTCTGTGTGAGTTTGACTATTCTACTAAAAAACCAGTAAATAGTATTTCTTCGACATTGTTATCTAGACCCTCTTCTTCTAGAAAAGACAGTACTTGATTTAGGGCTTCTTCTTTTATAAGGGACTGGCCTTCTGCGGTGCTTACGCCATCAATATCTTGCTTGCTTAGTAACATTAAAATTCTATGCTTGATCCAGGGTAAATTATCTTCAATGGCTTCTGCTGTGCTATTACCTCGGACTTTGATGGCAACATCTGCTTTGACGAATCGCAGTTTTTCAGAGTCAAAATTGGTCACAAAAGAAGGCTTGATTTGGATGTATTTTGCTTTTTCATTAGAAGCTTCACCATCTTCTGCTGTGCTCACAATGGGTAACCCAATTAGAATAAAGCATATAAAAATCAATACATTTTTCTTGAGTAAGGAAGATAGTCTTGACAACATAAATCTTGGCTCCTTTGTATATGACACTATTGAATTTAGGCCTGAAATTCAAACTGTGCAAATAAAACCCGCTGACTCTGTTAGTCAAAATAAATTCTGCTGCTGTTTTGATTGAAGAGTTATTGTGTAAAGTGAAACGGAAACACCTTGTGTCGCTTGCAAAGTAATTTAAGAACTTTCTATAATTTCAGAAATTACTGAAATTTCAAAAATACCTGTAAGCGCAAATGCTCATTGCGGCTATAATTAATGGCCGAAAAAGGAGATACTTCGTGTATAACTTGTTTAAAATAGGTCAAAACTGGTTGACAAAATTATGACTAGCAATCATTTTAGTGTGTTGTTCAAAGGTTTGGGTCTGATAGCCCTATCCTTTTCTCTTGGAGCGTGTAATTTTTTGCTATTTGATCCTAAGGGACCTATTGGTCAAGAGCAAAAAGAACTGATTATTTTTTCTTTTTGGATCATGATGTTGGTTGTTATACCCGTTATGGTGATGACTGTTGTGTTTGCGATTCGTTATCGTGCTTCTAACCTAAAGAGTGAATACGCTCCCCAGTGGTCACACTCAAATGCCATTGAGGCAGTCGTTTGGTCTGTTCCGTGTTTTATTATCATTATTTTAGGTTTTCTGACTTATAAGACTTCTCACTCTTTAGATCCTAGGCAAGCGATTATCTCTGAGGATCAAACGTTACGTATTCATGTAGTAGCGTTGGATTGGAAGTGGCTATTTATATACCCTGATCAAGAAGTTGCCAGTGTTAATGAAGTGGCATTGCCCATTAATAGGCCTGTTGAATTTTTAATTACCTCAGATTCTGTGATGAACTCGTTTTTTATTCCTCAATTGGGTAGTCAAATTTATGCCATGGCGGGTATGGAAAATCAACTGCACTTGGTTGCTGCCCAGGAGGGGGTGTATCGAGGTTTGTCTGCTAATTACAGTGGCTTTGGTTTTTCGGGTATGAAGTTTAAGGCACACGCACTGTCGGAAAACAAGTTTGCAAACTGGATTTACCGAGTTAAAAATGCACAGGAACCTTTGAGTGAACAGCGTTATCTTCAGTTGAAAGAAAAGACTAAGGACCACCCTGTAGAGTACTTTGCACAAGTCAATCCACTGTTGTTTAATACTATTATTCAAAAATATACGGGGCTGCAAAATGGCCAATAATGCTACCATTATTACTGATCCTGACCCTATTTTTGGTCGACTTACCCTCGATTCGATTCCTTATCATGACCCTATTATTTTAACTACTTTTTTGGTGGCTGTAATGGTAGGGGTTGGGGTTGTGGGTGCCATTTTATATTACGGAAAATTGAAGTACTTATGGGATGAGTGGCTTACTTCCGTGGATCATAAAAAAATTGGTATTATGTACATCATTGCTGCTTTTATTATGCTGATCCGCGGTTTTTCTGATGCTTTATTAATGCGTACTCAGCAAGTCATGGCTGTCTCTGAAGTGGAAGGCCTAGGGTATTTGCCGCCGGAGCATTATGATCAAATCTTTACAGCTCATGGTGTGATTATGATTTTTTTCGTAGCCATGCCTTTGATTGTTGGTTTGATGAATATTGTGGTGCCACTGCAAATTGGTGCACGTGATGTCGCTTTTCCTTTTTTGAATTCTTTAAGTTTTTGGTTGTTTGTGGTTGGGACTTTATTGATCAATGCATCGCTTTATATTGGTGAATTTGCGTCAACGGGTTGGTTAGCGTATCCGCCATTGTCTGGTTTAGAGTATAGTCCGTGGGTGGGGGTGGACTATTGGCTCTGGGCCTTGCAGATATCAGGTATCGGTACCTTGTTAAGTGGTGTGAATTTTTTTGTGACTATTATTCGAATGCGTGCACCTGGCATGACTTTAATGAAAATGCCTGTTTTTACTTGGACTTCTTTGTGTGCAAATGTGTTGATCATTCTTGCTTTTCCAATATTAACAGTGACTATTACCTTATTGACTTTGGATCGTTATATTGGCACTCATTTTTTTACCAATGATTTTGGTGGTAATCAAATGATGTATGTTAATTTGATTTGGGCATGGGGACACCCTGAAGTATACATATTAATTTTACCCGCTTTTGGTGTTTTTTCTGAAGTGACAGCAACTTTCTCACGTAAACGGCTGTTTGGTTATACTTCGCTTGTGTGGGCAACGGCTTGCATTATGTTTTTATCTTTTATTGTTTGGTTGCATCACTTTTTCACAATGGGGGCGGGTGCTAATGTGAATGCTTTTTTTGGCATTGCGACCATGGTGATTTCTATTCCGACAGGGGTTAAAATTTTCAACTGGTTATTTACCATGTATAAAGGTAGAGTGGTCTATGATTCGCCCATGTGGTGGACTGTGGCTTTCTTGTTGGTATTTACCATTGGTGGCATGACAGGGGTGATGCTAGCGATTCCGGCGGCAAATTTCGTATTGCATAATAGCTTGTTTTTAGTGGCACACTTTCATAATGTGATTATTGGGGGCGCATTGTTTGGTTACTTTGCGGGCTTAACTTACTGGTTTCCAAAAGCTACAGGTTTTAAATTAGATGAAACATTAGGAAAATGGGCTTGTGCGTTGTGGACTGTAGGCTTTTTCTTTGCTTTCATGCCTTTGTATGCTTTAGGGTTTATGGGTATGACGCGTCGGCTTAGCTATTATGATAACCCTGCTTGGAACACCTGGCTACTGATTGCAGGTGCCGGAGCTTTAATTATTTTGTCCGCTATTTGTGTGCAGTTGTATCAAATTTTTGCCAGTATTCGAGACCGTAAGCAAAATCGTGATGTGACGGGTGACCCTTGGAACGCTCGTACTTTAGAGTGGATGACAGCCTCGCCTCCTCCTTTTTATAATTTTGCTGTTCTACCCACAGTGCATGATCGTGATGAGTTTCACTATCAAAAAGAGAATGGTTTGGCTTATCAAATACCAGAGCGATATAAGAAAATTCATATGCCTAAAAATACCTGGGCAGGGATTGTGATTGCTGGTTTTTCTTTGATTATGGGGTTTGCTATGGTGTGGCATATTTGGTGGATGGCTATTGTTGGTGCTGTTGGTATGTTGGTTTCCTACATTGTCTATACTTTTGAGCGTAATAAAGATTACTTTGTGCCGGTTGAAACTGTAGAGAAAATTGAAAATAAGCGTTATGAACGGATGCAAAAGCAAACGAATAAAGATGCGTTTGACAATGATGAAATTACGGCTATGCCAGCTTAAGTTTTGGGGATACCATGACCGATACAACTTTTCACAATGATATTCAACGCGATGACCATGATCATCATGATTATGATGGTGATACTTTATTGGGGTTTTGGATTTATATTCTCAGTGATTGTATTTTGTTTGCTTCTCTGTTTGCAACTTATGCTGTTTTAAGTTCAAGTTTTGCTGGTGGGCTGACACCTAAGGATTTATTTGATTTAAAACTGGTATTGGGTGAGACAGCTTTATTATTATTTAGCAGCTTTACCTTTGGTTTAGTGATGTTGGGTGTGCAAAGAAAATGCATTAAGACTGTGTATATTTGGCTGGCTGTTACAGCTGTGTTAGGTGTTGCTTTTTTAGGTATTGAGCTTTATGAGTTTTTTCATTTTAGTCACTTAGGCGCAGGCCCTACCAGCAGCGCTTATTGGTCCGCATTTTATGCTTTGGTCGGTACGCATGGCCTGCATGTTTTTGCAGGTTTGTTGTGGATGGCGGTTTTGGTATTTCATTTTTTAAGAGATGGCTTGTCGCAAACTAATATTGTACGTTTATCTTGCTTGAGTTTGTTTTGGCATTTTTTAGATGTAATTTGGATCTGTGTTTTCAGTGTTGTGTATTTAATGGGGGTGATGTAATGGAAGATAACCATGCTAACCCAGGTGGGGCTGCTCATGGCAGTTTGCGTCAGTACACGATTGGTTTAATTTTATCAATTGTGCTCACAGCTATTCCATTTGGATTGGTGATGACGGGTGTTCAAGCTTCTTTGATGGTGTTTACTTTGATTATACTGTGTGCGATTGCCCAAATTTTTGTACAGTTAGTGTTTTTCTTACATATGAGCATGGAGTCTGAGCAAATTTGGAATACTACCTCAGCTGTTTTTATCGTTTTAATTGTCGCTATTTTAGTGTTGGGTTCGATTTGGATTATGCAGCATTTGAATCATAATATGTTGATGGGGCATTAAGAGGGCTGAGCAGAGAGAAATGCGTCATACTGTGATATTGAGAGTGTTTACGGGTATCATCGGTGTGCTTGTATTGTGTGTTGTTGGTTTGTATGCAACGACAACAGAATCAAAATTTGGCACGCCTGCTAAAACGTTTGAGCAGTTGGGTGGAGATTTTACTTTGCAATCTGATCACGGTGAAATATCGTTATCGGATTTTACGGGTAAAGCCGTTGTATTGTACTTTGGTTTTTTGAGTTGTCCTGTTGTGTGTCCAAACTCAATGTCTGTTATTTCCCGTGCCTTGGGCAAGCTGTCTGATGCGCAACTTGAGCAAGTACAAGCAATTTTGGTGAGTGTAGATCCTGAGCGTGATACGCCACAGGCTTTGGCTGCTTACTTGAGCAATTTCCATCGTAACATTGTTGGTGTGACAGGTACAGACGAAAGATTGAATGAAATTGTTGAGCAATATGGAGTGTATCGTACTATCAAGCAAGTCTCAGGCATTAAAAAAGCAGATGTCAAAATAGAACATTCTTCTAGATATTATGTGATCAATCGATCGGGTAAACTTGTCGACGCTATGAGACACAGCACTACGGCTAATGAGCTGGCAGCAAGATTAATCAGCTTGATTTAACCCATTATAAGTGTTTTTGGAGTGTTGTTTTAATGATAAAGGCCAACAAATATACTGTATTTATTGCTGGTATTAGTGCTTTAGTGCTTACTATGGGAGTGGGGCGTTATGCATTTACGCCAATGATTCCCTATATGGAAGCACAAATGGATATGAGTGAAAGCCTGGCGGGGTGGTTGGCTGGCTGGGCTTATATTGGTTATCTAACCGGTTTATTTATTGTTTGGTTAATTCGTGATTTAAAATTGAAAGACTATTTTTATCGCTACGGTTTGTTTTTGGCTGTGTTCAGTACGGCCATTATGGGGATGCATGAGCACGCTTTGGTTTGGTATTTAAGTCGGTTTTTTGCTGGTATTGCGACAGCTTTGGGCTTTATGTTGGGCACTGGCTTAGTCTTAAAGTGGTTGCTACACCATAATCATGAAACTGAAATGGGCTTACACTTTGCCGGGATTGGACTAGGTATTATTCTAGGGGCTATTGTGGTTGATGTTGCAGCAAAAGAGGCTTTGTTGAATCTTTCTTGGCGAGGTCAATGGTTTGCTTTGGCTGGTTTTGGTTTGCTTGTTGCCTTGCCGGCGATGTTTCTGTTGCCGTTGCCGGCTGAAGAGCAGCTGGTTGAGTCTAAGAATATTGATAAGACGAATGAGCCTTCGACCAAATGGTTGGTTTTGCTTTCTATTGCTTATATATGTGCAGGTTTCAGTAATACAGTGAATGTAACTTTTACTTCTTTGATGGCTGAATATGTGCCGTTGATAGGTAAGGGGACTTTAATGTGGATGTTTGTGGGCCTTGCTGCAGCGCCTGCACCTTTTGTATGGGAGCGGGTTGCTCGCCGTATTGGTCATCTCAATGCTATTCGGATGGCTTTTGTGATTAATATTGTCAGTAACTTACTGATGGTGTTTTCTACAGCTTATGCTGCCGTGGTATTCAGTGCTTTGACTTTTGGTTTTGCTTTTATGGGTATTGTGTCTTTAGTGCTCACGATTGTGGGTAAACAATATGGATATCGTTCAACACAAATTATGGCACAATTGACTTTGGGGTATTGTATTGCTCAAATTTTGTCTCCAATTCTGGCTGGGACCATTGCGGAGCATACGGGAAGTTTCCATATTTCTCTTTATATGGTCAGTATTATTATGGTCCTGGGTTTTGTATGTTTAACTTTAATGAAGAATCAAGAGTCTCAATGAAAACGAGAGCTGGTAGCTCTCGTGAAAACAGATGATTATCTGTTTTTGACCATTTTTAATTTATCTTTCATTTCATAAAGCTTGTAAACTTTTTCTCCAAGCTTTAGTAGATTGATGAGATGTTGGTTGTCTAGTTTGTTTATATCGTGATACCATTGCGTTAGCATTTCGATAAGATCGTGCATTTTTTTTAGTTTTGTTTGCATTGTGGGCTGTTGCTCAATGTCTTTATTGAGCAAAGTTTTTCTTAAAAAGGTGAGTGTGGGCTCTATTTCACGTTTGTGTCTTTCTTCTACAAGGGTGCGAAAAATATCCCAAATGTCTTCAGGTACTGTAAAATAGTCTTTACGATCACCAGGGTAGTGTTTAATTTTGATCAAATGCCAACTACTGAGTTCTTTGATGCCCATACTGACATTAGAGCGTGAGTACTGTAGGATTTCTCCTATTTTTTCGGCGCACAAAGGAGTGTTACTGATGTAGAGCAGGGCGTATATTTGGCCTATTGTTCGATTAATGCCCCAGTGGTTTCCCATTTCACCAAAGTGTGCAATAAAATCTTGAGCGGTTTCGGATAGGGGCATTTGATATGTCTGCGGTTTTAGTAATGGGAGAATTATAAAAGTTGCGGTGAATTATGGCAACTCTCTCTCTGTTTAAATGACATAAGGTACTATAGGGTATCGCATATACAGCTGTGCGATTTACCTATCGAGTGACCCATATTTTCTTCAAATGGATGGATATGACAGAAAAAATACAAGATAGCCTAGCATTTGATTTAGATGTTTTAAAACAGCATGCTGGACGAGCAAAGAAAAGAGGTGGGAAGCTCTCACCTAAACCTGAAAAGCGCTGTAAACTGGGAAATCATTTCTCTTCTTCTTACAAGGCGATATCACCATTAGAGAAGTACTACAGTGCTTGCAATGAGCAGATTCCAGAAAGAATAAACCCTAACAAAATATTATGCAAAAGAGTGCCTGCCACCGGATATATTATTTTCACCAGTTTAAAACCCACTTCGCTTTCCAGCCTAACAAAGCCGTCAGCACAACCTCTAAAAATCAAAAATGAACATCAAAGCCACAGCTATGATAGCCATCAACACAAAAAAACAGCTTCTCTGTTTTCCACTTTTGCATATATCGCTCGTTGCATTCTACGTTCTTTAAATTTATCGTTTTACGTATTAACGTATTTAACAGCTCTATTTGCTACTTTTAAAATGGCGAGATGCAATCAAGAATCCGGTGATTTTATTGGTGCTTACCACTTATTACCACTCTCTCAAGTTGATGGCCATTGTGTAGAAACCGATAATAGTTATGGAGTTTATAGATGGGCAACAGGTTTGTTTGATTCCTGGAGAGCTTATTATGATATGGCCAATCAAATAAATAAGATGGATTACTCTGATTGGAAAAAATTGAACGATTACAAAGGCGCACCATATGATTTTCTAAGGGAAATGCGTAGTATGCCTCCAGAAGAATGGTCAAAGGATACAAAAGAGTTGTTGGAAATTGTTAGAAAAAACTCTATAAAGTTTCCACAAGGTAGGAAACTTTATAGAGGCGTACATTTGGATCACAGAACGTACACAGTGCTTCTAGAAGCTATTCAAAAACGAGAAGGCTTTGCTGTAATCAGAGAAAATCAGTTACTTTCCATGTCGGAGAGCAGAGAGATCGCTGTTACTCATTTTGCCTGCTTAGCAAAAAATGATATAGGTATTTTATGGGAAGTTGAGGCAAGTGGAGCCAACGCCTTTAATTTAGATCAATTCGTTAGAGATTCCGATTTTCAGGAATTAGAGTGGATAGTAGTAGGCAAAGGATCAAACAGTAATGGGTCAACCATTTACCAAGTTACAGATATAGGGCCAGAACTAAATTGCCCTAAAGATTATCAATCTAACGGACGCACATACAACACGCATGCCGACTTCTATCGAAGCATCAAGGTAAAAATTTTACCTTTGTAAGATACTTTTGTTATAGAGCTTCGTAGAATAAGCTGATCGATAACTGACAAGTTATCTTGTTAAAAATCAATTGGTCATAGGGAAATCTCTTAGCCTATAGCTCCTAGAATGTGAGTTGATTGATTTTATTGGTTAAAAAGCATTCTAAACAGGCCGTTCTTGAGCTTATTACTGCTGATCTAATATGGCGTC
>JANQJO010000118.1 GCA_028281605.1 Pseudomonadales bacterium | reverse complement strand
CTGCAGCATTGCCAGCGTTTGAATTGCCGATAACAATAAATGTAAATCATCACTGCTCAACGCAAAATTATTTTCAATCGCCTCTTCAACTCGAGCGATCAATGCATCTAGTGCTGATTCGTCTAGCTCTTTAAATTCCATAGGCGTACGTTATAATAACTTAATCAGCTTTGCAAGCTGATGATTTTATTAACGCAGCCAATTGTTTTGCTTCTAATGTGCTTAGACAGGACTTTCCTGTCGGCCAGTTACGATAGCGTCCCTGACTTAGCCGTTTTGTACACAACCAATAACCACTGCCATCATGGCTGAGAAGCCGAATCATTGTGTGAGCACGATTGATAAAAACAAAATAGGTGCCGTCTCTTGGGTTTCGGGCTAGTTCCTCTTTGCATAAGCGCACCAATGAGTCGATTTGCTTCCTGAAATCCACAGCCTCAATGGCTACCAATATTTTAGTTTGCGAGGTCAGATGTATCATATGATAGCAAAGCCTAACCAGCAGCTAAGAATCAAGTTTTGCGCGATAGGCGGACTAGATTGGTTACCTGGGAACAAGTATCGTGAAGCGTAAACAGAGCCGTTAGTAGGCCGTAACGCAAGTGAAAGGAGATTAGCCCCGAAATTACGGTTTTGTGGAATTGACGACCTCTATGTAACTTTAGAGTCGATTCAAAATTTTCTTCATGAAAAACCAGCTTGTTTCATGCTCTCTAAAAACGGGCACGAAATACTTTTGCAAGGCCAAATTGATTAGCTATTATAGCTTGGTAATTTAGGCATAATATTCTAAAATCATTGGATTAATCATCCGTTTTCTCGGTAATTTTCGACAGAACTATTTTTTAAAACGTTTGTTTAAAATTCCAGAAACGATGGTTTGAATTTCAAAATACAAATCATGCTTTAACAGTTTTAATGTTATTATCCAAATGGGAGGTAGCACTATGCTTATAAGTAGTAAAGAAATGATTGGAGGGCTTGATTGAAAAGGTATGAGTTGGTCTAACGCAAAAGTAGCTCCAGAGCAAATAACAGTTAATAAAATGTTTGAGCGCATGGCATAAAAAAATCTAACAATGCTCATATTAATCGCCAGTTTGAGAGCCAAAGAATTAATGAGGACATCAGCTAAACTGATGCTGACCATAGTAAAAGCAATTGTTATTAATCCGTGAGGATAAGCCAGATATATACCCAATGCAGTCAATACAAATAAAATAGCTTCTTTTATAAGCATGAGATGTTCTTTTTTAGCCGATACCAACAATGGAGAGGAGAAGGTATGAATTGAACGTAGTAGCGCCCAAAAGGCTAATGCGGAGGCAATGGGAACTGAGTCGTCCCATTGCTTGCCAAAAAATACTCGAATAATAGGAAAACTTGCAATTCCCGCTACAGCTAAAACTGGCCAACAAACGGCTCCGGTTAAAGTAGTTGCTTTGATGTAAGCTTCTCCAATATCATCTTGCGCTTGGTTTACTTTAGATAAATAAGGAAGAGAAACTTGTTTTATTCCCACGGTTAAAATATTCGTAAGAAAATCCATAAACCCTAATCCCCGTGAAAATATGGCTACTTGATTGGGGGTTCCAAGTTTACCGATAATGAGATCAGGCGCTATAGTGCCAAAGCGAAACATGAGGTTTGATAAAGTCATAACCGAACCGAATTTTGCGATTTCTTTTAAGTTTTTAAAACTTGGTTTCCATGGCATGTTTTTAGGTCGTAATCGATACAATATGAGAAATTCTACGATAGCATTAAGAGCTGCACCCAGTGCTAAGCTATAGTAACTGGCACCGAGCAATATTAACGTGAGAGTGGAAAAAAAACCCACACATTGTGCAGTGAACTTGGCAAAGAAAATTTCTTTAAACTGCATTCTTTTAGAAAGTAATGCACTGGTAACACTGATAAACGGGGCTAAAAAAAAGCTCAGGGCCAGTACTTTTAAAATGGTTTGAAGAGGGGTTTGGTTATAAAAATCAGCAAGGTAAGGTGCCCCGATAAAAACAATTAATCCCAAAGGCCAAGAAATTAAAGTGGTTAGACCTGTTGCGGATTTGATTTTATCATCTGTAAGTTTGGTTTCACGTATTAAATAATTACCTGTACCTAGAAGGCGTAGTTCTGAGGCGAATAATATGAGCGAGCTGGCAATTGCGAAAATACCTATTTCTTCTGGAGTCAGTAGCCTTGAAAAAACAACAATTGAAATTAAATTAATGCTTCTTAAGCCATATTGGGATAGAGAGGAGTAAAAGACAGCTTTTCTTACTTTGGACATGAAATTGATTGGGTATCTTTTATTGTGTTAGCCTATACAACTCAGTTAAGAGGCATCTTTGCCCATTATAGGCCAAAATTGTAGTGCTTGAAAATGCTTACATTCGTATATGGGCAAGTGGGTTATCGGCTTATATTAGATTGTTTTTTGTTCATCTTATAGGGCTGACTGGGTTGACGTTATGGCTTTTGTATTTTCTTGCATCGTGCTTGGGCGTTTGATAAATTAACTGCCAGGTATGCTACAGTATCAGAAGGCTATTTACCGTGAAAATACCTTTTTAATTACTTGGGGTGACGCTTAAGGTATCGCTCATGGCTGTTTTCAATGAAAATGCGATAAGCATCTTTAAATGCTATGTTTATGAATGATGGCATTCAGAACTAGAATTGATACTAATCTTATTAAATTAAAATGAGATGAGGTTGAATGGGTGATGGGTTCAAATTATACAGCTCCGATATTTGTCTTAGGGACGCAGCGCTCCGGTACAACATTATTGGCTCGAATGTTATCGTCACACTCTAGTATATTTATACAAAATGAGATTAGTGTAGAAAAGGTATTTCGACAAAATCCGAAAAAGGAAGTAATTCTTACAAGGATTGATGAGCAAATTAGAAAAAGGCATGGCTTGAGTTTACAAGAGCTTTTGCAAAAAAAGAATAAAGTCATGTGGGGCATTAAAGATCCTGAGTTAACAGATTATATATCGTGCCTGCATCAATTTTCAAATGAAAGTAAATTTGTCATTATAGTAAGAGATGGAAGAGGGGTTGTAAATTCATACATGGAAAATAAGTGGGGATTAGGCACGAATGCGTACAGCGGCGCCATTCGATGGAAAGAGGAAGTGCTTGCTCAAAAAAGATTTATGATGGAGCATCCAGAGCATACGATCCTCATTCGATTTGAAGATTTAATTGCTGATATGGAGTGTCAGTTAAAAAAAATATGTCAGCATTTGGAGGTCGAGTTTGAAGAGAAAATGCTTGAGTATAATAAACAAAAAGCGGACTTTAAGGAAAATAGGCAAAACGTAAATACTAATAGACGTCCAGACATCAAGTTGACTAAAAAATGGCAGCAAAAATTGTCAAAATCTGAAATTAATATCATTGAGTCTGTTGCTGGAGACGAGCTAGTAGCAAATAATTATGAACTGATTGGTCAGTCTATTCAGATTTCAGCAATACAGAAATTTTATTTTAATTTACATCAAAAAGTATTCGGTGAAATACAGCAACAATATAAATGGCGTAGTTTTTTAATCAAATCAAAACTGAAAAAAATGGGATTTTTATGAGCCAAGATTTGCGAGTGATGGATACTGTATTTGTGGTTGGTTTTCCGCGCTCAGGAACCACTTGGTTTTCTAATTTAATTAATTCACATCCTGATACAGTTTACAGGCATGAGCTGTTTGGTCGTGCTTTTGGTGAGTTTGGTGATGAATTATTTTCTGCTTTGAAGTATAAGAACGGACTTTCTGATACTGAATACAAAAAAGTACTAGATATTTCATTAAAAGCTAAAATTGACACAGACAAACCTCCTTTTTTCATAAAGAAATTTAGCAAAATACCCAGTGTTAAACTGCAAAGGATGTTATGGCTAGCTGCAAAAACCTTTTCTCCTTTGGAGTGGGTGTATACATTTTTATTTACGCCCGATCGACATGCTAAAGTCTCTTTGGTTATTAAGGAAACTAGATCCAGTGTGAATTTAGAATCTATTGTTAAAGGCGTTAGAGCGAGTAAATTATTAGTACTGGTTCGACACCCTTATGGTGTTATAGCCTCTCATGTCAGTGGAGCAAAACAAGGAGATATGCTTAAGACGAATCGACAGACTCGTGATAATTGGTATAAAGGTAATGCAGAAAAAAATTATGTGGTAGCAAATAGCATTACTGAAAAATATATTCAAGAGATGTCTGAGCTTGAGTTGCTTGCATTGAAATGGAGAGTGCAAAATGAAGATTATCTGAGTATTCAAAAGGAGCACCCTAATACACATTTACAAATTTATGAAGAGTTTTTACGTGATACGTTTGGCAATACAAAAAAACTATTTGAAGCGCTTGGTTTGGAGCTTAATCAGCAAGTGGTAGACTTTATTGGTGACAGTTCTGATCCTGGGAAAAAACAGGGGTTGTTTTCTAAAGATGCTTCTTCTGAGTATTACAGCGTTTACAGGGGCAAGTCTTTTAATCCTACTCAGTGGAAAGAGTTGCTTAGTGATGAAGATTTAACAACAATTGATAAGCATGCTAGTGGATTGGTCAATCAGTTGAGTTTGAAGCCGTGGGTGGATGTATAGCGACTATTTACCGTGTAAATACAATTTTTATCACTTGGGGTGATAAAAATTGTATGGCTCATGGTTATTACCGTGAAAATACCTTTTTCATCACTTAGGGTGACGCTTAAGGTATCGCTCATGACTGTTTTGAATTAAAATTGCTTGCGCGCTTTTTCAGCTAATGGTTTCCAGTCAAAGTGTTCAATCATATGTTTACGGCCCGCTAGCCCCATTTTTTTATTTAAGCTCTCGTCTGTAAGAATTTTGTTTAAAAGATCTATGATTTTATCAGGTGTTGTACAATCTACAATGAAACCAGTTGTGTCATGAATCATTGTTTCTCGTGTGCCTCCTGAGTTTCCTGCAATAACGATTTTGCCACATGCTTGGGCTTCCAGCAGAACTATGCCAAAGCCTTCTATGTCGCCATCTACGGTACGATTGGGTAAAATGAATAAGTTGCACTGCTGAAAACATTCAATCATAGTTTCCTCAGAAACTTCACCTAAGAATTGTACGTGCTGTGTAAGGTTAAGCTCACGTGCTAATTTTTTTAAATTTTCTTCTTCTTGTCCTGATCCTATTATGGAGTATAAAATATTAGGTTGAGTATTTTTTAATTTTAAGATTGTTTGTAACATGATGTCGTGACCTTTTCTTTTTTGTAATCGGCCTACGGTGAGTACAACTAATTTGTTATCCCAACTCAATTTTTTTCTTGTATTTTGATCATATTCTTTAGGATAAAATTTATTTGTATCCACTCCTGGGTACATCACTGATATTTTTTCTTCGCTGATGTGCCATTTTTCTTTGAGAAGACCTGCTGTATTTTGACTGTTACTGATCAATTTGCTGGAGTTTTTTAGGACTGATTTGACCAATAAAGAAAATTCGCGACTGGTGCTTGCGCTTTGGATGTCTTCTCCATGAATGTAACAAAGATAGTTTGTGCCTAGTAATTTTTTTATAGTAAGTGCAATGATACCTTCTGGAAGACATCGGCCGCAATGAACAACTTCAATGTTGTTTGCTTTTACCAGTTTTATAATTTGAAATATTTTCCTGATGTAAAAGCTGATGCCTTTAATACTGAGTAGGCCCCAGTTTGAACTTGAAAGATTTAGACGGGCGATGGGAATAGCGTGCTTTTCATCAAATTCTTTATCACCTTTAGCTTTTCCTACAGCAAAATGAACCTTGTCGATAGGTAATTTTCTGTATATTTCCCAAAACCATCTTCCGCTTCCACCATTAGTGGGTGGAAATATTTCACTTATGAGTAAAGATTTTTTCATTACTTTTAGATTTGCTCAGCGTTATGGTTGCTCATGAATTGCTCGATAATTTCTTCGCAATGGACTTCAATATTTGAAAACCATGTTGCACTTGCATATTCCTTCCATTTGTCCATTTTTGGTTTTTTGATAATATCGGCAACTTGAGAAAAATGGTTTTGCCGATCATTATTTACCTGCATTATCTGCTTGAATGTTTTTTCCGAAGAATTGATTAAATCTTCGAAAGCGAAACTTAAATCAGCGTATTCGGCACCAAAAATATACGAAAGTTTCCATAGGTAGTAAAATTGCATGTAAGCATGATTACATTTTTTATGAGCAAGAAAAGGAAAATGGCGAGTAAGATCTCTGGTCCACATTTGCAAATAAAAGCGATCTGGAAACTGAGTGTTTGAATCTGCATTAGCAGGATAGCTTTTTAAATCGCCTAAAAAAGAACACCATTGATCTCTAGGATGTCTAAATATGTGAATGATTTTGGCCTTGGGGAAGTTATGTTTGATCCATGGTAATCTGAAGTCGATGCGATTAAATTGTAACACGGGTCGTTGAGGGGATGACTGAATAAGTTGGCAGATAAACTGCTTCATATCGAAGTTTAAAGTATCTTCATTCATCAGTAAAGATGTATGGATCCAATCTTCGTTGTAGCAGTTTAGATCTCCTACATTTTCATATTCTGTCCAATAATCTTTTACACCTAAATGTGTGTTGTCGACGTGTTTTCCACGGTGGGTTTTGTCAAACCATCGTCTTTCATTAAAAGGTTCGTAGTAGGCTGTGTAGGTAGGCAGCTCACGAAAAATATTCCAGAGTAAAGTGGAGCCGCTTCGAAATCTACCGGTTATAAATATAATATCTTCTCTCTTGCATGAAGTATCTATTACTGGTGTGTTTGGCAAATCTGAGTAGGGGGCTGGTAAGTTATGTAGTGTCTTGTGACAGTTGTGTGGTTGTGGCCATTTTAGGTTGTTGGTCTCAGTCACTTCATTGCTGTATAGGGCATCGAGAAATTTGCTGAGGACTTTTGAGCGTAACTTGTTTCTGAGTTTGCTGTACATTGATTTGAGTAATATTTGTAGAGTGGTTAAAACCTTATGACCCATCTTGCATGGTTATAATCAAAGCAGTTTAGCATTGTCACATAGATAACGCTAGAGTAACCTTTGTTGGTTTGATCGGGGTTGAAATGATTCGAAAGTGATCACATGTAGGCTTTGGTGCTAGATTAGCTAAAGAATAGAGCATTTGTAAGCATTACTAGAATTGCAATCGGTCTCTTTATCAATATACTACTCTTATTTCGAGTGCAAATGTAAAATAGATCGATGGACTATTGGAGAGCAATGGCATGAGCCAACCCAAATCAGAAAATATTCATAAAGTTGAACATCTATTGGGTGATGACGTGCGATCAGAACGAAAGGGCCATTATGGTGGTGTGTTTTGGTTTACGGGTCTTTCTGGTGCAGGTAAATCGACACTGGCGATGAGTGTGGAAAAAAGCCTTTTTGAAAAGGGGTATCATACTTATGTTTTAGATGGTGATAATGTGCGTCATGGATTGAACTCCGATTTGGGTTTTTCTGCTGAAGATCGTACAGAAAACATACGTCGAGTTGGTGAAGTAGCTGCTTTGATCGCAGATGCAGGCCTGATCGTGATTACAGCTTTTATTTCTCCATTTAAACAAGATCGTGATAAGGCCCGTGCTGCTGCTAAGAACCATTTTCATGAAGTTTATGTGAAGGCGAACTTAGAGACTTGTGAAAATAGAGACCCCAAAGGGTTATATAAGAAAGCTAGAGAAGGTAAAATCTCAGAATTTACAGGTATTGATTCGCCCTATGAGTTTCCTGAGCATCCGGAGTTGGCAGTGGATACACAGACACAAAGTGTGGACACTTGTGTGGAGCAGATTATTCGGTACATTGAACAGCAAGTACAGTTGAAGAAAAAGTAAAGCGCAAAGGCATTAAGGTGTAAATAAGTGATCTTAAAAAAATATGATTTGCTTTGCAAAGAGATACGTAGTATTGCTATAGAAGCAGGTCAAATCACCCTTAGATACTACAATCAAGATAGTGCTATTCATGTAGACACAAAGCAGGATAATTCACCTGTGACAGTAGCCGATCGTGAGGCTGAGAATTTTATTACGAGTGCATTGTACGATATATTGCCGGAAGTACCTGTTGTTGGTGAAGAAGCGGCTTCTAAAGGTGATTTGCCTGATTTGAAATCAGCGGAATATTTTTGGCTTGTTGATCCTTTGGATGGCACCAAGGAATTTATCAACGGAGGCGAAGATTACACTGTAAATATAGCATTGATACATCAGTATGAACCTATACTTGGTGTAGTTTATGCGCCAGTGATAGGTGAGTTGTATGCGGGGTATGGTCTAGGCACAGCTGTAAAGTGGATACAAAAAGATAATAAAGAGTACTCTATAGCGGTGCGTAAACCTTTGCAGGAAGGTTTAACGGTTGTGGCCAGTCGTCGCCATGGTGATCAAGCGCGACTCGACACTTTTCTTCAGAGCTATAAAGTGCAAGAGTTGGTCAAACGAGGTAGCTCGTTAAAGATTTGCATATTAGCTGAAGGTCAAGCTGATATGTATCCCAGATTTGGTCCGACGTGTGAGTGGGATACGGCAGCTGGAGATGCGGTATTGCGTTCAGCGGGAGGGTTGGTCACTGATATTGAAGGAAACCTATTACGTTATGGTGGGTTTGATCCAAAATTCTTGAATCCAGAGTTTGTTGCCAGTGCTTTTGAGTGGTTTAATAAAAAATGATAAGAAACGTGCACGTTCCTAAATCCATTTGCTTCTTTATATTTTATAATTGTCAGTGCTCGAGCTCACAGTCAAATTCCGTCTATAGCGGCTTTCAGAAAGGTTAGATGGTTGTTGCCTTCCTCGATCGACCGCATCATGTATTATTTATACACTCAGCGGCTCTCACTCGTCGGCGCCT
>JANQJO010000097.1 GCA_028281605.1 Pseudomonadales bacterium | reverse complement strand
TTGTTGCCTTCCTCGATCGACCGCATCATGTATTATTTATACACTCAGCGGCTCTCACTCGTCGGCGCCTACATCTAACCATTCTGAAAACCGCTATATCAACTGGCCAATTTCACAGTGGCAGTTTTTTTTACATGTGAATTTTGTATGGTCTCTTTAACAATACCAGGTACATCTACAACTAAAGCAACACTACCACTACCAATTAAAGTAAATCCAGAAAATGCATTCAAACCCTCGAACACATGACCTAAAGGCTTAATCACAACCTGTGTTTCACCATAAAGCTCATCAACCAAAAAACCAACTTTATTATCGGCGTAGGATACAACCACTACATTAATTCTAGCTGTAGGGTCAATTTTTTTTACAGATAGGCCAAAGTAATCTGATAGCCCCACAATGGGTAATACTTCCTGACGCAAACTGATAAACTGATTTTTTTTCATTTCTTCACATTGGTCTTCTGTTAGGGTAATGCATTCTACCACCATATCCAAAGGCAAAATAAAACTCTCTTGCATGAGCCCAACATGAAAACCATCAATAATAGCTAAAGTTAATGGTAAGTAAATAAAAAATGTTGTGCCTTTTCCAGGTGTCGTGTCAATTTCAACATACCCACGAATGGATTCAATATTACGTTTAACCACATCCATACCAACCCCTCTACCAGAAATATTACTGATCTTATCTGAGGTAGAGAACCCAGGTTGAAATATCAATTGGTAAACTTCACTATCTGACATTGAACGATCACTGGCTGTAACCAATCCTTTTTTTTCTGCTAGGGAAAAAATTTTATCTCTATCAAGCCCTTTACCGTCATCTTTAATTTCAATGACAATTGCCCCTGTTTTATGGTATGCATCTAATCTGATCAGCCCTTCTTTAGGCTTACCCGCTGACACTCTTTCTTCTACAGATTCAATTCCATGATCTATAGCGTTCCTCATCAAATGCGTCAATGGATCACCAATTTTCTCTATAATCGTTTTATCAAGCTCTGTATCAGAACCATATACTTCCAAACTGATTGCCTTGTTCAATTCTTTAGAGGTGTCTCTAACTACTCGACGAAATCGATTAAATGTATCGCCAATAGAAACCATTCTTAAATTTAGTGTTGTTTCTCTAGTATCCTCTAAAGCACTAACCAATTCTTGAATAGATTCAAACTGGGCCTCATCCCCTTTTTCTTTAATCATCTGACGCACTTTAGAGCTGACAGTAATCATAGTCCCAACCAAATTAACTAAACGATCTAGTTTAATCGAATCAACTTTGATAAAGGTTGTTCCAGATAAAGCAGTCCTTAAACTTTTTTTATCCTTTTGCTTTTGTTCAATTTTATAAGATTCTTGAGTTTGCGGTAGATTTTTATTTGAAACAAAACCAAATTCAAACAGGGCATTCTCACACTGACTTTGAATATCTTTTGGCAGCCCCGAAAGATAATTTTTAAATTTATCAATAGAATCTTTTTCTGAATGAATTTGTACGCTAGCATTAAAAAAATCAAAAATTTCTAGAATTTCATTTTTGCTTGCCTGGGTCTTATAAGACAATTCCCAAACAAAATAACAACTCAGAGGATCATACTCTTCAAAATTAGGCAAACGATCAATTAAAATTGAATTTTCTATAACCCCACTCTCTTGTAAAGCAATAAATCTAGACTGAGGGTCAAACCCATCTTTTAGCATATCCTGATCACAATGAATTGCAATGTGATAACGCTTTACTTCCTCTGATACAGTTTCACTTTCAACCCTACTCTCTTCTTCGTACTGAACTGCAGTATCGCAAAAATTAGTTGGTTTATATAAAGACAACGCTTGTATTAATTGTTTTGACTTTGCCCCATCAACGTCAGTAGAATTTTCCAAAGTATCAAGCATATGAGTAATATGATCACTACAATCAATGAGCAAACTGATCAACTTTCTATCTGAAACAATTTCACCATTACGCATATTGTCCAATATATTTTCAACAATATGAGTAAATGCAATAATTTCATCCAACCCAAACAAACCAGCAGAACCTTTAATCGTATGAATAGATCTAAATAATTGATCAATTAATTCAGAGTCATTCGGATCACTCTCCAAACTCAATAAAGTAGACTCCACATCTTGTAACAGCTCTCTACTTTCATTAATATAAATACTGATACTATCGTCTGATTGAGATGAGTCATCTATGGACATTCTATTTCACTCCATGTTCTTTCATAAGAACTATATCCATTGATAGCAATGAAGCAGCTTCAACCATTTCTTTTGGGATTGACTTAAACACCAATTTAATTGTTCTGTGTTTACACTGCTTAACAAAAGCTAAAAGCATTTGTAAAAAGCAAACATCCCATTTCTTAAGCTTAGAAAAGTCAAACAGTAACTCATCCCCACTGTTGATAAAAACAGATAGTTCTTTATATAAATCTTCTATCTGGTAAATCGTACATTCTCCTAAAAACTGAAAAACCTGGCTCATTTTTCAAATTTCCTTTTAACCCTGATATATTAAAGCACTATCACCCAAAGTTTATAATAATGACAACTATTACTATTTAATTTCATTCTTAGGAACTGTTCAAAATTTTTACGGTACAATGAAGTATAGCTGTAAAGAAAATAGTTTATTTTATACAAATAAAAACAAATAACTTTTCAACCGACATCAAGCTCAGATCACATATAGCGAGACTCAGATAATACTTTAGGATCAAACAAACACTGTCTTCTTAGTACGAATATTAAGGAACGAGTATAAAAAATGCTTTGCTTATTGACGAAAGATACGCATATTAGTAGGGGAGGCTTCAAAGTTGGATCGAAAGGGATTAATATCAATACCACCTCGACGAGTATAACGTGCATATATAGATAATTGTTCAGGCTTGAGGCATTCCATAATATCGCAGTAAATTTGCTCTACACAAGCCTCATGAAAGCCCTGATGCTTACGATAAGAAATAAGGTATTTCAATAAACCCTCTTTACAAAGAGGGTTACCACGATATGTCACAAAAATACTGGCCCAATCAGGCTGGCCTGTTACTGGGCAATTAGATTTGAACAAATGAGTATAAACGGCATCATTTTGTATAGCACCTGACTCTCTGACCAAAAGCTCCTTATTCACAACATACTCTTTAACTTCCACATCTAGATGATCTAACAATGTACCTCTAAACTCTGCCGTAATAGCAAAGGAAGGTGGAATCTCCAATAATTTAACCATAACAGGTGATTGCACACAAACTCCTACATCAGACTCTATCGTTTGTATCACCTCTTGACGCGAATTAAAGTTAGTTTGACCAAAAGAGCCAAAATACAATTTCAACGATTTTGATTCTAAGATAAAGTTAGAACTGCAAGGAATATGAATTTCAGCAACTGCAACTTCTGGTTTACCTTTAATATTTAACCAAGACAACTCATAAGCATTCCAAACATCAACCCCATGAAATGGCAGTTTTTTTTCTTGCGTAATGCCCAAAGCAGATCGAGTTTCTTTTCGATCTATTCTTTGTAACAAAGAAGGTGTGTAAATATCAATATAATCTACAGAATTACCTAAATGAAGTTTTTTCTGAGCATAGGTCATATCATTAGAATCTCATGACGTTCTAGTTCACTATCACGGTCCACATACGACAATTATAACCTTTAAGCTTCATCTAACAACCAACCTATTTTCAGGCTAAAACCTAATATCAATAACCTAGTGCTTAACACCAACACCTTTATGCAAAAGTACCATCGCACTTAAAAATAATAACAAGTTAAAAATCAATATCATAGCCAAAGCATAGCCAATATTCACATCCGTAATGCCTAACAAGCCATAACGAAAAGCGTTAACCATGTAAACAATAGGATTAAACAATGAAAGGGTCCGCCAAAAAGGATCAAACAAATCAATAGAGTAAAAAACACCTCCTAGATAAGTCAAAGGTGCCAATATAAATGTGGGTACAATAGAGATATCATCAAATTTTTTAGCAAATAAAGCATTGATAAACCCACCCATGGCAAACAAACTTGCGGTTAAAAATAATACCAAAAAAGTCATAATCAAATCGTTTGGTGTAAATTGCACAAAGAATAGTGATAAAACCATAATAGTCATTCCCACCAAAGCCCCCCGAAACACTCCTCCCAACACATATCCTAATAAAATGATACTGTTAGGTATAGGGGAAACCAATAACTCCTCTATACACTTTTGAAATTTAGAAGAAAAGAAAGAAGAAGCCACATTAGAATAAGCGTTAGTAATTACTGACATCATCACCAATCCAGGCACAATATACTCTATGTAGCTCACCCCTTGCATTTGCCCCAAACGTGAGCCAATCAGATTGCCAAAGACAACAAAGTATAAAATCATAGTAATCCCTGGCGGAATCAAAGTTTGTACCCAAATACGCATAAACCGACGCACTTCTTTCACTACAATCGTTTGTAATGCAATCCATTCTGTGACTTGATACATAAGAGAAAGCTTCCTATAAAATCTATAAAGCTCATAAAAAAGTGAAGTGCTGCAAAATCAGCGAAAAATTGGAAAATTAAAGTGTTGGCTGCACTCGGGAGATAAACAACGCTTCTAGACGATTTGATTTATTTTTCATGCTTCTAACCCTTATATTAACTTGATTCAATCGTTCAAAAACATCATTTAAGGATTGCCCGTGCCCTAAATTAATCTCTAAAGTTTGCGGGTCCACCAATTGATAACTAAAATCTTTGAGTATAGGCACAACAGCCAAAGGTTCTTGCAAATCAAATAAAAAACTTTGTTGATCAAGCTGATCGAGCAATGCTCGCATAGAGGTATTTTCTACGATACAACCTTGGTCAATAATAGCCACATTACGGCATAGGCTTTCTGCTTCTTCTAGATAGTGTGTGGTTAAAATCACTGTCGTTCCTTTAGCGTTTAACTCCGTTAGAAAATCCCACATAGAACGGCGCAATTCAATATCTACACCCGCAGTCGGCTCATCTAAAATTAACAACCGAGGTTCATGCACTAAAGCACGTGCAATCATCAAACGCCTCTTCATCCCACCCGACAAGCTACGAGATACCGTATAACGCTTCTCCCACAACCCCAAAGCCTTTAAATAGTATTCTGCTTTCCCTTGAGCTTGATGTCGCGAGAGACCATAATAGCCCGCTTGCGTCATCACCACATCAATGACTTTTTCAAATTGATTAAAATTAAATTCCTGCGGCACAACCCCTAGCAACTGCTTAGCTCGGTTAAAATTTTTATCAATGTCTATACCAAAAATAGAAACATTGCCACTAGTCTTAGCCACTAGAGAACATAAAATACCAATGGTCGTCGACTTTCCTGCACCATTAGGGCCAAGCAAAGCAAAAAAATCACCTTCTGCCACCTCCAATGAAATCCCCTGCAAAGCCGTAACACCACATGAGTAAGATTTTCTTAGATCGTTTATTTTAACAGCAGCGTAACCCATATATTTCCTTTTTAGTTAATCAACTCCTCAGCCAAACTTTCAAGTAAATCTTTATCCTCACTCAGTCCATCATCAACTTTATTTTGTCGTTTACTTTGATTAAAACCAGATAACTTTGAGTTTTTTGATACCTTATCTTTTTCTTTTTGACTAGCAAACTCATCTATATGGCCTAACAATCTGGTCACACGAGAAGTATTGGCATCAGGAGGCAAGGTTGCTGAGTAGTATTTAAAATATTGCTCTGACAACGATAAGAAGGTAACCGCTAAGTTGTAATGGGCTTTCGCATTGCGAGGAGAGAGCTCTAACGATTTCATAAAATAATGAGAAGCCTGTTGATACTGCTTTTTGCGAAAAGAAATATTACCCAATCTATAGTAAATAATAGGCTGGCTATCATCAAGCCCTAATGCTTCAAGATAGGCTTTCTCTGCCAAGGATAACTCACCATTACGATAATACTGATCCGCCATATTGAGCTGCGTTTTTAAATTAACTTTAAGCGAAGGTTTAGGTGCCTCAAAGCCAGCACCAAAAGGAGCGGGCTTAAATAGCCCACCTTCTTTACCTAACTGTACAGGCGCGCACGCTATAGTAAAGGAAGCTACCCAGATCAGCAAGAGCCATCGAACCCGCTCTTTGCTCATCCTACTCATCTAACGGCTCCATTGCTCATACCACTCGACTTTTGCCGCTGCTTTTGTATATAAATCATGACCCGGAGGCATTAAGTTCATAACCTCTCGCCATAATCGACGCGCATGGTTAACATCTGTACTTTCTAGATCAACACCTTTATCGTACAAGTTTTGAGCTCTAAGTTCCATAGCGTCAATCTTCTCTTGAGCTTTTTCTTTATTACTGTATTTTCGCGCAGAGGACCAGTATTTGTAAGCCGTATGCCACTGCGCATTGGCTTCAGCTTGCATAGCACGACTCATGAACTCATTAGCCACATTTTTAGCAACTTTTTTTTGATAAACTGATTTTTCACCGCCTAAAATAGATTTTTCATTACGTAAAAAAGCCAACCAATGTTTAAACGCTTTGTTTTTATAGCCTTGCTCAAAAGCCATTTTCCCCTTACTATAGCTCGTATACAAATCTTGGTAAGTATTATATAACTCCTGCATTTTATTTCGAAGCCGACTTGAAACCCTAGAATTGCTTTTCAAGTCCTTAAGCTCTCTCAGCATTTTTTCAACCTGACCACTTTTATAATCATTTTCCACATTAATAATCAACTCTCTTGCCTGTTGATCAAAAGATTTTTGAGCTAATTTTACTTGTTTTGAAGCTTGTACTTTTTGTTTCACCTGATCTTTAATCACTTGCTTCACACCTATGCTAGGAACCTGCTTACCAAGGTTCATACCGGACTCTGGTATCTTTTTAACCGACGCTACTGACCCTAAGATTTGTCGATCAGATGATTTCTTTTTTGTCATTTGAGTTGTAGGCATCTCACTGACATTTGACACTTCACCTTCAGACTGTGACATTGACATAGCATCACGGTTGATGCCAAACTCTGAAGCAGATCGTGCTGCTTGAGCAGGATCTTGTTTCAAATTTGCAATACCTACCACATTATTATTAGAAAAAGCAGAAGTATGACTTGAACTTTCGAGGTCTTTTAGTCGAGTTTCAATTAAAGTTCTAAAAGGATCTGTATCCTGTGAATCAAACTCCGTAAAGCTTGAATCTTCTGGTAAAGGTTGGCTGTAAGATGACGTTGAAGCACTGTTTTCCGCAGCCAAAAAATTTTCATCTTGCAACTTAATGGGATTGACAGCAATCGGAATTGTAATACGATTCCGGTCACCTTGTACATCCGTTTTTTCAATTAACTCATCAGTACTAACAGTCGATTCAACTGCATCGGCCTTATCCGATTTGGTTTTTTGCACTTGTTGTTTATCTACAATATTATCGTTATCTACCGCCTCTTTTTTTACTGTCTGTTTTTCAGTTCCACCCTCTTTATTAGGATGCAATGGCAAGCTCACTGCCGTTTTAGATGCACTACTTGCTAATTTCGAGCCAAGCAAATAATCATGATCACCTACATGAGTTCGGTTAGAAGGTAAAGGCTCAATAGAACTTCTAGGCAACAGATCAGATGCAAGCAAGCTCTTAGATCCACTACTACCCGTCGAATTTTGAATAGGCTTAATCAAATCAAAAGCACTATCTATTTTTTTTATATCATTATAAGCCTTTGAGGCTTTAGATGACAAAGTCACCTCCTGATTTTGATCAGGCTCTATATCTTTACCATTCCATTCAAAATAGTGACCTTCAATAGTAGGTTGGGTTTTATTTAATTCAGCACCTTTATTCTCAAACTCTGACAATACAGGGCTTATATCGCTGACTTGACTAGGCTCTATCACAAATTCTGTGACTACATTATCTTCAATCGGATTCACTGCTTTTAGATTTCCAATATTACCTGCCACACGCTCAATATCATTGATATAAGTATCCTGTTGTCGCTGCTCTTGAAATGCCGCTTTTACCTTTTCTACTTTGCTTGCTTTATATTCTTCATAGACAACAAAGGATGCAAATAACACAATAATAATCGGCAAAAAAATAAAAAATAAGGTTAACAGTTTTTTGCCTATTGGATAGGTTTGCCACGCCAATTTTTTCTGCCCTCTAGTAGTTCCTGTCTCTTCTGCTTTATCCTGTGCAACACTAGACTGCTCTTGAGGCAATTTAAAAACTAATTGGCCTTCGCCTATTTTAATGACATCCCCATCTTCTAAAATAACGCGATCAATTTTATAATCGTTTACCCATGTTCCATTTAAGCTCGACAAATCCTTAATGATTAGACGACCAAATTGTTGAGAAATCTCTGCATGTTCCCGTGAAACACCGGCTTTATTAAACGTCAAAGTACAACTTTGTTCCCTACCAATCACAAAAGGCTTATCGTGAACATTTTCAATCGGTATATGCACACCTTGTTCATCAATCAACACCGCAGCAAGACTCGTAGAGCCTGATGTTGGCCCTGAAAGTAATTCGGTTTGATCTGCTAAAAAGGGCTCTGAATCTTCTTTCTCTAATTCAGCACTGAACTCTACTTGTGTAATTTCATCTTGAGTATCTTGATCCCCTATTAAGGACATGCCCTCCCCTTCATCAGCCAGGGGAACTGCTACATCAGGCTTTGTGAATTCCTCTACAATCTCCTCTGTCAGAGGCTCAGAGTCGGCAACAGAACGACCTGCGCCGGGTACATTTTGCAATTGTACCGCGCTACCTTCAAAGACTGGCGTTGCTTCCTCTGCAAATTCTTCGTTTGTTGCCATATTTATGTAAAGTTATAATCATTATCCAGCCCGCAAAATCCATTCCGTTCACTGAATCATTCCTCACTCGATATCCTTCTTATCGTATGGATGCATATGGCTGTTTTTTCGCTATTTTTTAGGCTAGAACATAACAGCCACTCACTCCCCCTAGTATTTTACCGTGAAAATAAATTTGCATCACCTAAACAGATACAAATTGATCCGTTCATAGCTATTTACCGCGATCACCTATGATCTTTTAGTATAAAAAGTGTAACCTTAATAGAGATAAATAAAGTATAATGGCAGGACTTACGCATTGACAAAATAATCATTTAAAAATCAATAACTTAAACCATCAGCGGGTGATCAAATTCTGCTCGCCATATTGATATAATTAGTTGATTTTTAAATGATTATTTTGTCAATGCGTAAGTCCTAAATGATATGGTTTATACCTTTCTATCTACATAGCAAATACCTATTGCTACCAAAAGATGCTTACATCTGGTCACAAAAATACAGACTAAGGCGGGTGCTCAGAAGGCCCAACACTTTTTTGAAATATGGATTTATCAACCATCTCTCCCACACTCTCAAGCCTTCTATAAAGCTGGGGCACATATCCCATCGGTTCAAATCGACCCCACACCACTCCTTGAGGTGATAAACCTTTTTGCAAAAACCGAAACACGGGCTGAATACCAATTTGACCTTGCTCAAAACCCGACACTTCAACAATCTCAGTGATCTTACGTGAGCCATCAGAAAATCGAGCCATATTAACAATAATATGAATAGAATTAAGGACTTGTTCTCGTATCAAATGGATAGGCAAATCAGGTTTTGTCATTAAAATATCCATTTCTAAGCGATTGATCAAATCACGAGGAGAACGAGCATGAAAACTGGTTAAAAATCCCTCGCACTCAGTGCCCATAGCCAATAATACATCTAGCACATCGCTTCTTTTACATTGACCAATAACAACTCGATCAGGTCTCATAATCAAAGCATTGGCTAGTATATGTCGGATACCAAAAGCCATTTGATTACTGTCAGTGCGATCGTCTCTACTGCCTCGCAATAAGCCGGCTTGTAACGAAATCACATGCGGTAATTTTATATTTAACTCCTGTATATCCTCTACCGTAATCACTCTCTCATTAAGCTGTAAATAATTGGCCAAAATATTCAACATTGCCGTTTTGCCTGAGCCCACCTCCCCAGTAACAACAATATTTTGTTTTTGGGTAACACACTGTTTCAAGAAGTGCATCATTTCCGTACTACAACTGCCAAAACGAATGAAATGTTCATCCTGGAATTCATGTAATTGGCTTTTACGAATGGTAACAACAGGGCCTAAAGCTGATATAGGAGGCAGTACAATATTGAGGTGTGTTCCATCAGGCAGCTGGGTATCAATGATAGGGCCACTTTTAGCCAAGTCAAACCCAAGCGGGGCAATCATTTTAAAAATCAAACGTTCTAAAGCACTTTCACTACTAAATTCGTACTCTACAGGCTCCAAACGCCCCTTACGCTCTATAAAAATCCCTGAATAGCCATTGATCATAATTTCATTAACAGAATAATCATCCATTAAAGGCTGCAACTCGCCAAAACTGACCAAATCATAATTAGCCATTTCCACATTTGGACCCGCTTGACGATGACGAATTTCCTTATCTATAACGTCCAACTCCTTACGTACCAGATCTTGAGCAGCAGCAATGACCTTCTGTTGAAACGCTACCTTTTCTTTATCATCCATACCATCACTGTGCATACTGATGGTCTCTCGTATATACTCAGCTTTTGCTTGCGCTTCTGGAGATTCAAACATTTGCTCAGGTACTACCACCGCACTTTTTTCTTCTATTGTTTGTGTTTGGTGAGAGGCAACGGCTGGGCCGACTTGTACGGCTTGCTGCTGCTGTTGAACATGATCAGCATCAGGATATTCAGCCACATCTTCAGCTTCAGAAATTTTTCCAGCAGCACCCTCAACAACATCGTCGGAGGCATAATTATTTTGCTGTACCGGCTGCTGCTCTGGTGTAACAACAGCATAAGATTCAGACTCATCAACCCCAAAATCTAAAGGAAAAGACTCATCTCCCACCATAGCCGACTGCTGCTCAGATCCCTGATCATTGTGCTCCGGTGCTTGAGCCACACTAGAATCGCTAGAAACATCATCATCTAAAAATAAATCGGAAGGATCGTCTAACATATCTCCCGAAGGCTCCGTAGCCATATTTACACTTGCTGGAGCCTCAGCTTCCAATTCTATAGAGTTAACTACGATATTAAGTGCACCTACTCTTAAAACATCACCAGTTTGTAACAAAATAGGGTTCAAAATCCTTTGCCCCTCAAACCATGTCCCATTCGTACTGTTGTTATCAGACAAAATAACGTCAGTATCTGAGATTTCTAACACAGCATGATTTCTGGAAACATGACTGTCTGGTAACATGATGTCACATTTATCGGATTTTCCTAAAACATAACGTCCTAAGGCAAGCTCATAAGCTTGCTTATTACCTTGTCGGTCTTGTATCTCAATCACTACTTTCATAGATTTTTATAATCCACACTACTACAAAAAACTAAATACTTTTCTTTTTTTACCTTTCATTTTACTTTTTCATACACTTGAGATCTCTACAAACTATACTGTTGCTCAATAACACAAACAGAGGGTAGCTACTTGAACCTAAAAAACATACTAAAGCCTCTGTGGAAACCCCATGCCTAATGCGGTGATATACCCTTCGCGATTCACTGTGGGTATAATATCTTGATTTTAGTCTAGATTTTTTCTTAGGCGATGCACCCAACACAGTCATATACCGACTGTATTCTGAACTATACTACTGAAAAGCAAGCGCAGTCACCAAAGCCTTTTTGTACTTTTTTGTTAACCAATAAGGAAAGATTTCAGCAAAAGCCTAAGTATCCTCGCCTGAAGAACATAAAAAGACAATTCGCCTCAGCCAAAGAAGTGATATACTAAGTCCACAACTTAACATGAGTTACCATCATACCTCAAATAACCTTAAGTGTTTCACTATGGAGTATTTAAAACGCTTAACGCAATCCCTAAAACAAGGATCACGTATATCTACACGTATATCTACTGGAAATACTGATTTAAATCCAACAAACAACAAAGCACAAGAGACTCTCTCTACACAGAACAACAATGCAGCAGTCAACTTTATCGTCATCTCTGGTAATTTATATAAATTAAATGCCTTCTCTGCTGGAGGCATTTGTCACATCTATAAAGCCCAAGCAGCCAGCCGCAAACTGCCGGTATTATCAGTCAAAATGATCAAACCTCGGTGGGCTCGCTATGCCAGTGTTCGTCGTCAATTTAACATTGAAGGACAAATTTTGAGTGGTTTAAGCCATCCTCAGTTACCACATTTTACCACCCGTGGTACCCACAAAGAACATGTTTTCTTGGCTTATAAATTTTTACCTGGCGTACCTTTAATCAAACTGGCACAAAATAAAACACTATTCGGAGAAAATACCCTAAAACCACTTGCATTGAGCATTTTAACTCAGATACTAGATCAGTTAAATTATTTACACAACAAGATCAATCCAGTGGTGCATGGCGATATCAGCTCGGAAAACATTATCATCAACAACAGCCAACAAGTGTCCCTAGCCGATTTTGGCTGCGCCCATTTCACTAATACTAGAAGCAACCATAGCTTTCGCTGGCTAGCCAAACCTTCTTACCTATCCCCAGAACAAGCTCGGGGCGACCCCTGGGGACCAGCTAGTGATATTTATCAAACAGCCATATTATTTTATGAAATGATCACCGGTAAACGTTGGATCAAAGGCAAAACACCTCGGGAAAAAATGCTGTATGCAGCCTCAATCTCAAAACCCGCACCAGACTTTCTAGGAAAAATAATACACAAACATTTATCTTCAATTATAGCGGATATGCTAGACCCAAACCCCAAAACAAGACAACAAAACTTAGCTTTGATTTTCGATCAACTGGAAGCTTTTGGATCTTGCTCAGCTATTTGATATCGCAAATTAATATAGCTTAAACTCGAAGTAACCACTGTACCTACATTCGTTGCTGCAGTGATGGTAGGATCTATATCAATATACCAATAGCTGATTCACGAAACCCTTAGGAAATCAATAGCCGCTTAAAGTGATGAGCATCTATTAAATAGCGAAATCTTAACGAAGATCTAGAACCTAAAGCTGTTTTATAGAAAGTGTTGGGGTTCGATCTATCGTTGTAAGAGTGTTTTTTGACGCTCCACTTGTCTGTACTATTTCCATTCTAAGTTTATCGCCTGCATTTAATAAGTAATCCCCTGTCACACTCGAATAGCAATTCCCGTCTTTACCTGCCATTGTTTGATTATTCAGCAAATAACCCCCGTTGTTTAACCTGACGATAATACCACAATACTCATTTATCTGAGTCAAACCATCTGTTAATCTAATCATGAAACTCGCTTTGATAGAGTATACTCCATTTCTTCGTATCGTTATTTCATCATCCAAAATACTTGCTATATCTCCCAAGTCATATCTTTCGTTATCAAAGTTCACTATTTCCCACTCATGTGTTTCTACCGTTTGAGCTGTATCATTCGTCATTTTTGCCATATGATGAGGCAAACAGCTTATCGCCGAGCAACCTGAATTTGATTCAGAAAAACTCATTTGGGAAAAAAACAATATCATTACAAACAATCCTAGTTTTTTCATCTCTATAGCTCCTATTTTCTATTGCACTGACTATTCACCATTTACTCACTACTACTGAAAAACCTTATGACACCTGCGCATAGCTTTGTTAGGCTATATATCTAAATCCAACTTCGGTTCTTGAAAACCACAAAGCATAGCAAACCAATAGTTAGCAGCCATACAGAAGCAGACTCTGAAACAGCCATGCTTTTTAATGTCCTAACGTTATCAATACCAGCTTCAGAGACATTAATTCCACTTATTACGTCAAGCTCAAGATAGAAAGCTGATGCATTAGATACCACAAAATCAAACGCTCCAGTGCCACTTAAAAGGTTCCAATCTGCCGATGAAGTAAAATCTACAATTCTTTGATTCCACACTCCAGTAGTACTCAAACCAAAGTTAGATCGATAAAAAGTACCATCAGCTCCTTCGATAAGCGCCGATGTTGCGAAACTTGCTCCTGAAGGGATCAATTCATCCCAAGTAAGCCCTTCAAATAAAGAAAGGTTTCCAGAAATAAGCAATGGAGCTAGAACGGCTAAAGAACCCCCACCTGCTCCTCGAGTGTCAAATGCGCGCAAGTAACCATCTGGATTTCCCCCTGAATTTATCAGGGACAATGTGCCCCCAAAAGACCCAACATTGAACGGATCGCCTTCACTCCAACCCTGCATTGTTCCATCATCAAAATCAAATAGTACAGCAAAGGTCACCGAAGGTGTCATTATTAATAACAAGAATATGTTTAAAAATACGATACGAATCTTTTTCATTTGAATTTCCTCTATGAGTTACCTGTTTACCAACCTCAAAAAAGCCTAACATCGCCATCACCGACATCTGCAGAGCTGGCGTCCTGCCCACTCATTACCAGCTTGGCATATTGAGCCGCTGGCGCAAAATTAAAAGATTAAAAAGAAGTCACTTTTAGCTTCCATATTGTTCGATTTTCGCCCTTTATTTCTATGTTTTTTGAGCACATTGTAAACAATTTGTTTTTGAAGACGAATTAACCCTATGCATATTGAAAATCGCTTTTTAAAAAAGCAAAACAGAAGAAAAGAAAAAACTCGTACTTGTTGTATGAAAAAACAAGCTATTTTGTCCCATGTTAAAGTTAAAACTTTTGAGTTGAGAACATCAAAACACACACAGGTGTACCATGCTGAAATTGCTTGAAATAAGAATAAAATGAGGTTTCTAATAATCATAGTTCTATGAAATTTATCCAAATTCCAGCCTATTTTACACAAACTGTTGATATTTTCAATGAATTTAGTCTGTTTCGTACCAGCGACTATTTAGTACAAAGAAGGTAATTTTGTTAACAAGCCTGTCAGCAAACGCCAAAATCAGCCGCGCGTTTTTTGCGTCGGCTGGATTTTTTTGTTAGAGCTTTTTTCTTCAGCAACCAATCTAGCCCAATTAGTACGTCCCTTCATTTCTTTTAACTGCTTTTCAGTAATTTTAGTTTTTTTGTTTTTCATTTTTTTTCTCCTTTTCTGATTTCGCTAACTTCATTTCACGCAACTCCTTATCAGTTAATATTGGCATATCTGGATCAGACAAACTTTGTTCCAAAATATCTTTTTCTGTTGTCTCATCAAACTTCTTTTTATTTGATTTGCTTTCCATGCTTTCTATTTCATCAGATGTGTAACGCTTAATCTTGCTCATATTACAACCCTCATATGGAATATCCTGGTTTCGTAATCTCTACGTTCTCTTCTTTCGGCTTTTCTTGCAGATATAATACGTACTACCTCTTCTCCATCCTCATAACCACGTTCAGTTGTATACTACAAATAAAATACCTAGTTGAGATCTGCCAATAGTTTGAATTCTTGTTTCTCCGTAATTATGCCTACGATCTACGCGTTCTTGCCTCACTGGATCCTTCCATATTCTTGCGGCATCAACAAAATCTATACCTCTTTCTCTTATATTTTTCTCTCGTTTGTCTTCATCCCACTCAAAAATCATATTTTCCTCCTTCGAATATGTGTGGCTCTAACATTGTTACCTACAATACGATAACAACCAATTTTACATCGAAGATTGTCAACAGGTAGACACAATTATGAATAAGACCCAATTTAAGTGTTTGGAATTCGTAACGTTTGACCAACCTGTATTCTATCAGAACGTAAGGCATTAAAATCTTTCAATACTTGCAATTTTATACGATACTTCTGCGCAATGTCAGAAAGCGTTTCTCCATGGGCAATCCGATGCTGCCGATAAGAAGCCTCATACCATTGCGCGAACCAAGTATTTGGAGGGGGATAAGCCCGAAAATAACGAACAATAGCATCCCCCAATGCATCAGCTAAACGCCTTTGATAAGAGGCAGAAGACAATAAACGCTCCTCACGAGGATTGGAAATAAACCCTGTCTCTACCAAAATAGAAGGTACATCTACCGTTTTTAATACCATAAAGGCAGCACTTCCTACCGTCTTTTTATGCAAATAAGCAACTTTATTCAGCTCCTCCAGCATAAATCCACCCACTCTAAAACTGTGCTCAAGACTGCCTTCCAAAGCCAAATCGGCTAATACAGTTCTTAGAACATCTCCTTGCTGACCAATCTCCACCCCACCAATACGATCGGATTCATTGGCACTCTTTGCTAAATAGCGCGCCAATGCACTCGAAGCGCCCCTACGCGATAACACAAACACTGAAGCACCTTGCGCTTTAGGCTCTTTCCAAGCATCAGCATGAATAGAAACAAACAAATCCGCTTGATATTGATCACGTGACATAGCCCGCCGCTGGCGCAAGCCTACGTAGTAATCCCCCGTGCGCGTCAAAACGGCAGAAATACCCCGCTCACGTTTCAAACGACGCTCCAGGGCCCGAGCAATTTGCAAAACCACAATTTTTTCACGCAGTCCTCCACGCCCAATAGCCCCCGGATCCTCCCCTCCGTGACCAGGGTCTAATACCACCATTAAATTGCGCACTTTAGGGACAACAGCAGGCCGCTTGATAACAACCGGTTCCTGCTGCACACCGTTGGGCTTTAAATCAAGTACCAAACGATGGCCATACTGTTGATTCGGCTCTAAAGTAAAATGCTTAAAAGAGACCGATTGCTTTAAATCCAAGACCAAACGTAATACTTTATCTTGCCTTCGACCAGAGCGGATACCACGCAAAAGACTGTCCTTAAAGTCTGTTTGATCGGGGTCAACACGCAAATCGGCGGCCTGCACATCAACCACTAAACGATTGGGTTGATCCAGTTGAAAGATCTCATAAACCGGAAGCTGACTAAGATCCAATACCAAACGTGTCTTACGGCTAGAGTGCCAAACCCTAAAACCGTCTATCCAAACCTGGGCAAAAACTGGACGACTGTGTAATACCAAACTCCCAAGACAGAGTGCAGTGACAAGCAATAGACTCAAATACTGCCTATAAATAACATGCATAAACGTCGCTAATAGCGCAAAGGATTTTTTTGAAAACTTGGCATAATTGGATTAGACAAACGAATCAAGCGGCCCTGGTAATCGGCCGGTAATTTGAGCTTAATCACAACCAGACCTGGCGCTCTACGGCAATAATCAGGCTTTGTTCTCAAGATCGCATATTTACCAGAATCATCACCATCCTCACGAATAACAAAATGCTGCGGCAATGTACAACCATGACTCTTCACCTGAATCTCCAAAGCCTGCTCAAGCTGCTTAACTTGATACAGCGGCTCAACCACTTCTTTGCTCCGATCTCCCAATTCAGCCTTACCCACCTTTTTCTGACTCACCATCAGATCCTGGGTGTTTGCATCAGCCGATGATGCCCGCTCGGTATCCATTCGCTGCTGCTGACAAGCACTCAGCCCCATCACTAACACCACCACTGACCATAAATATAAACCCCATACGCTTACACCACCACCCCTTGTATTTTGTACCACAGCACCACCCTCACGCATCAATTGACCTACAAAGTCTTGGCCATTCGCATCCACAAAATCCAACCAAACAACGTCACGACCAACCTGAACACTTCCATCTTTACGATATTCAAACACCAACTGAGCTTTTCCTGCGGGAATATCCAGCTCTATCAACCGCCAATTGGTCTGACCAGAGAGCTGCTCAACCAAACGATCGTTTAGCTTGATTGTCAATTGATCATAATCAGCCTCAGTGTCTGTTGCCACAGCAAAATTTAATGTCATTGGCCCATTAATATGCCCTACCAGTACACTCTGTTGTACATCTCGCAAAGACCCACTTCGCATTGTAGCACCATCAAACGTAAACTTAGTATCTAAAATCCAAGGCACATCCCCACCCGAATACCAAGTAACACCTTCTACATCCCAAGCTGTCGCAACAGAGACTTGCGGCAAAATCGAGCCTTGAGTCACAACTGTGATAGCCTCAAACTCAGACTGAGGCTCAGTCATCACAGGCAAAGTTGTACGCTCCACAAAGCTTCCAACTGTCATCGGCAAAAAACGATACCCAAACTGACAAGACTCTCCTACAGCCAACACAGCCTGCTCGCACGCCAAACCAGACACCGCCACCTGTCTGGAATAGTCTCCTGTTAGAGTCCCTAAGCGTAAAAAAGTGCTGTGAAAATTTGTCACAAACAAACGACTGGTATATATTTGCCCAACCCCCCACCACTTAAGGTCTAACGGCAAAAGACTCCCTCGGATAATGCCTTGCCAAAAGTTACTGTAAAAAGAAACATCCGTATAGACACCAGGGGGCGCATTGAAAGCACCACACTCCTGGCCGAAACTGACCAGGCCAATTTGCTGTACTTGCCCCTCATCAACAACCAATAACGGGCCACCACTGTCCCCTTGGCAAGCATCGACTCCACCACGCTGCTTGCCCGCACAGAGCATACCTGCTGTCACTTGCCCCGGAGCATAAGCTTGTTGGCAGGACTGGCGCGATATCACATCCACCTGAGCTTGCTGCAAAATGCTAGGAAAAGATTCTAAATCAGGAGATGCCAAGGTATCACCCCAGCCTAAAACCCAATAAGTGGCCTCATCAGAGTCTTCCCACTCCCTATCAGATACTAGGTCCACAGCCTTCTGTACTGGCAAAGCCCAGGCCAAACGCAACACAGCAAGATCGGCCTGCAATCGTTCAACGTGATAATGACTGTGAATAAAAATTTGATCGACAGAAACCGTAATACCCTCATTATCTGCATGCTGCAGGTCACGTACACCAACCACAGCCTGAATACTTGAGGCTAGCAAATTTTCTACACAATGTGCTGCTGTCAACACAAACCGAGAGTGAATTAACGTAGCCCCACAAAAATGCCGACCCGAAGGCTTCAATTGTAAGGATACCATCCACGGAAAAACCACTGGGCCGGCATCATGCCCACCCACCACTTTGGGCTCTGACTTTATCGGAACAGCAAAAGCGTCGAACACCAGCATCAACAAGCCGAAGACAGCAATATTTACAAGTCGGTTGAGCAGCTTCAATTGCTTATCCACCCATTAATTTTTATAATTTAATCTGAAGTTACTTAAACATACAGGTACTAAACATAAGCAACCAACACAACAACACATTGTCGCTACTCCAGAAACAATTTTCAACCTAAAACCGTCACAAGGATAAACCATGGCCAAAAGTAATGCAGCTCAAAAGCCAATAAAAGCAAAGAAAAAAGAAGAAAGTCAGAAGTTTAACCAAAAACACAGCCAAAACTTTTTTGGCATTACCGTCCTCAAAAACTCCCACCCATCCATAAAAAAGATAAAACGTTCAGAGCCCTTGCCTGAAATACACGGCAATAAGTTTTGGAGCTCATCAGGTCTTTTGATGGACTTCTTAGAAATAGATCCACCTGAAAAAGGCTCAACAGTCATGGAGATTGGCTGCGGCTGGGCATTGGCAAGCATCTATTGCGCGCTAAAACACCAAGCTAGCGTGACCGCAGTAGATGCAGACCCCAATGTTTTCCCCTACCTAGATTTACACACGCAACTAAACCAAGTTTCCTTGACTAAAAAATCCAAACGTTTCGAAAAGCTCAATCAAAAAGACCTAAGCGGTCATCATCTTATGATTGGATCAGATATCTGCTTTTGGGATGAGCTGAACCCCATTTTATACAAATTAATCAAAAGAGGTATTAAGGCCGGATTGACGCGTGTGGTAATCGCAGATCCTGGCCGACAACCTTTTCTGGATTTGGCAGATAAATGTGAAAAAAAATTCGGCGCCGATTTATACGAATGGGATCTAAAAAAACCAGTGAAAGCCACCGGCTACGTGCTCGAAATCAACGTCACACTGCACCAGTAACGATCAATGCCGCTATTTTTTCAAATTGCTGCCTGATTCCTTTTCATTTGATAAGCCCGCTCGCGCGCTTCAGTGACTTTTTTATTAGGGCTTGTCAATAACGATTCCGCTCTTGCATACAGCTCAATGGCTCTATCATAGTCAGCCACAGCTTCGGCACACACCCCTAGATTATAGAGCAAACTAACCAATTGATTAGACTCAGGAGAATTAGCCGATATTTCCTGCCAAAGCGCGCAAGCACGATCCATTTGGCCTGCTTGCGCAAAACTCACAGCACTTTTAAACTTCATTGCGCTGAGCTCATTGAGTCCTCTGCTGTCATTGATCAAGTCCACTTTAATTGTTTTGTTATAAGGCGCTACTTTATAACGCACTTGCTGGGCAATATCAGACATCAATTCTTGCGTGAACAAGGATTTGGATTTAGCACTACCAGAATCCTGACAATATCGATTATCTTTGTGAGCACTGACTTGTTCAGAGTAAACAACTTCAGCTGTATTCACATTAACCAATTGTGGTTGCGCAGATAAGTAAGCTTCCTGTTTATAACAAGTAACCTGGTATTCTCTTTTTTGATCACAATCTTTATCTACACACTGAGTACGTTTTTGTTGGTGACTACTGGTTTTAATATCAATCGTACCAATACTGCCAAAATATACCCCTTTAACACCCAGCTTTCTACCATATTGTAAAGCAGCTGATAAATTTTCTGCAAGGGGCTTATTTTTACTACGAACAGCCATTTTAGACGCAATGATCTCTGGACTAATAACAGAAAAGTATTCCTTGCTATCAAAAACGGCTCCTTTTAACGTTGACATTAACAACTTAGAAAAAACCTTACCCTCTGTACCATTAAACTCAAAGACAGTAATCGGATTTAAATCAGCAGCTGCCTTAATTGCAGCTGGATAACGCCCTTGAATAGACACTTGAGTGGTACACCCCACCAAAAACAAGGTGACCCATGCCAATACCAACAACTTCGATTTTTGCTCTAATATAACTTGATACATAATTTTTCCTTATCCAGTGACATGGTATGTAACCGATGTAGTACTATTACCTCGCTTGATCAACAAATGAAGTCGTTTATTCATTTGAAACTGGTCATCCAAGTATCGATTAGGATCAAAAGATATATCGCTAGGCAAATTACGATAATTAATTTGTAAAATAATATCATGCCGAAACACTTTGCCTGATAACACTGACTTAGGATCAACTTGACCCACCACAATTTTTACATTTTGAGTTCCAGGCTGAGTACGTTGCAACAGCTGCACACCTAGCGTTGATTTTGCCAGTCGCTTTGATTTCGATTGAGGCGATTCAACTCGATAATAAGCAAGCCTCGTTCGAGCCACTTGAGCCTGTAATCCATTGGGAAAAAGCATTAAGTAATCTGTATAATCAATAGGAGAATGGGAATCTTTAATACGGTCCCAATGCGCCTTGTCCGCTTGGGTAAAGTCAATCGCTTTTGCAGTATACTGACCCGGAATAAAATAGAATTCACCTAACATTTGATTGGTTTCAGTAGGCAGTTGGCGGCCTTGCGTCAATTTGTAGACCCGTTGTCGGGTGCGTTGAAAAATAGTCATGATATCAGCCCCTGGCTCACGCATTTCTGTAGCTAAACTTTCAACATAAGGACTGTGCCTATTAAGTCCATCTTGAGCAACTGTATTCGGACCTGTAGAAAAAGCCAGTAGGCTACCAACTGGAATTTTGTACTCCGAACTCGCTTGAATACGATCACTGTTGGCAATGTTATCGTCTTCGCGACACGCATCAATAATAAAAATTTTATGCTGCACCTTCACAGGAATCAACTCTTCGAAAACATCTTGCAAAGCCAAATACGAATATGGCACAGGCTTTTCAGGGTTATACTCAGTAGGCAAGAGAATACTGCCCCTACTATTTTGAATACCATGGCCGGCATAAAAGAATAGAAGCACACTTTGCTCATCGTGCTTGATGCGCGAACGCAAACTGTCAGCAAACCGACCAACCTGATCCTGCATTTTTCTATTGGTTACATTTGCCAACAATGTGGTAGTAAAACCTAATTGCTTTAAGGTGACATTCATTAATTTTGCATCATTGACAGGATTTTTTAAATCACTTAAATGTTTATAGTTTTGGTTACCTATAATCAAAGCATGTTTGTGGGTAGAAGCAGCAATAGCTTGTTTTGTTGAAATTGTTAAAAACACTGAGAATATTAATGGGAGCATTAAGAATATAAGCACAGCCCTAATCAAGCCTATGGCCTGGCACGAAAAACTACGAACTGATCTATTTAATCTGTTCGATATGCGGACTACCATCATAAACCTCTCATTCATTTCAAAAAGACCGATAATAGTGCATAGCAGCCTGCAATTGCCGATCACAACCATATTGGTCAAACCACAACAATTGTTTTCCAGGGTTATCAAACTGCTGATGATACCAAATTTTCACAGCCGTCACCGTACCTTTTTCTCCTAAGGTAAAAGCAACTCTCTTAGGTTGTTTTTTGAGCTTACCACGACGGATCAGCAAGCTGTTTTGTGTGATTGGCCAATATAAAGCAAAGACTTCTTCTGTGTTTAACCAAACTTTAAGCTGGGTATCAAGCTGAGTGTGTTTACTCGAGGTTATTGGGCCACTTCTCGTGAGAAGTATCTCTTGTTTTGGGGTTAAGCAAACCACCTCTCTTCTACTACCCATTGGTACAGGTACATGCTGCTGTCGAAAGCGCGGCCGTTCAATCCGCTCATCGTTATTAGAACCTCTATACGCTCCGATGTGGCTTTGTTTTTTGCCTTGCACATAAACTAAGTCAACTAACTCTTTGAATAGGGACAAAGCTCTGTGCGTTTCTCGAAAAGCCCCAGAGATAGGTCCTGAGTAGGGGCCCACAATTTTATACACTTCTCCTGAAGGCGATAGAAAACGCACTGTACCCCTAGGAGATAGATTAATCGAAGTCGCATTGGAAATCAGCATGCCTGTTTTCAGTTTGTTATCATCAGAACTTAAGATACTGACTTTTTGCTCCTGAAAATCAGCCCACGCCGTATTAATAAAAAAACTGTAGCTACCCAGCAGCAGATTGATCAAACACAAAATTGTTACACTGACAGTCATATTAAAAGCCATGTTGGGTTTATTGTCCTTTAATAAAATGAATAAGGGTTCGACCGTAAACAAGCCCAAAGCCAAGCCATGCCCAAAAGAGTAAACCCGCAGGCAATGCATAGCTATAATAACGTAAAGCTGAATATTCAATAATACAGATGAGCAGACTGATCAACAAGAATTTACCAAAACTTTGTAACATCTGAACATACACTTTAACCTGCTCTCTTTTTCGACAATGCAAGGCCGAACCAATAACTAAACTAAGGGCCAATACAAAAATACTGAGCCACTCAGGAAGGACTTTAACCACGCGTTTATCAACGAGTTGTTGTATAATGTGCGCATGAATTTCAACACCGCTGAGCACAGGCCTAACATTTTTGCTACTGTCAAAAACGGTTCTATGACGATCTTCTAGCTCTAAGTCAACTCCTATAAGAACGATCTTATCTTGCAACAAAGTTCGATAGTAAGCCGGTGTCGTCGTAATACTCAGATTGGGTGTATTGCAAGCCTGTGCGATGGCTTCAGACATAAAAGAACTGACAGGGAGTTTCGGCAAAATCTCACGACCTGACGAGGTATTAGGTAACCAATCGATAATAAACGGTTCAAGGGTCTCAGAGGCAGGCATTGCTAAAGGCTTAAAACGATTGGCAACAGCATAAGCAAAAGTGGGACGCTCATGATCATTGAGTAGAGCATATCGAACTACACCATCATGGTCTTTAATTAAGAGAGCACTCGCTTGTAGAGTCGTTGGTACAAAATCACCTGATTGATAAATAAGAGGGACATAAAGTCTGGAATCGGTAACAGGCTGACTGGCGAGGATGAGCTGCTCTTGATGCTTGAGCAAAGTGGCTTTCAGTTGTTGATCTTTGCCCACTTCAGTATCTTGATCAAAAATAAGGTCAACCCCAACGACTTTAGGGTGATAAGCGCTAAGCTGCTCAATGAGCGCGGACAAGATGCAGCGATCTACGGGGGATCGATAAGGTAAGGATCGAATAAATTTTTCATCAAAGGTGACTAACACTGTATCCGAACGATACTGTTCAGAAAAAATACTGTTGGCTCGATATCGATAAAAAGTATCAGAAAAAAAAGTAGTAGTGGGAACCAGATGAGGGAAAAAATGGGAAAAATACTGAATGCCAGCTGCTAACAAGAAAAACCCTGCGCATTGAAACATCGCTTTTGTGAAACAATTTTTGCGTACAATTAATCTCATCACTGACCTTGAAGATTATCACTAAATACAGTTACTAAAATATAAAGTGTGCTCAATAATAGTATGAATGATATAGAAATGGTATTTTAGGAGATGCTGTTGAGGCTATTCAATTTATAAATACGGATTATATTTAGGGATAAATGCCTTTCAATGTATATTTACCAACCTTAGGAACGAGCACGAAATAAATTCCTGTTTATACGCAGGACTATTTTTTGCTATCAAGGCGAGAAAATGGGCGCATAGTTATTCATCAACGCAGATAGCAAGAAATAGGACAAGTATAAACAGGAATTTATTTCGTGCTCGTTCCTTATAGCGGTTTTCAGAATGGTTAGATGTAGGCGCCGACGAGTGAGAGCCGCTGAGTGTATAAATAATACATGATGCGGTCGATCGAGGAAGGCAACA
>JANQJO010000096.1 GCA_028281605.1 Pseudomonadales bacterium | reverse complement strand
TGTTGCCTTCCTCGATCGACCGCATCATGTATTATTTATACACTCAGCGGCTCTCACTCGTCGGCGCCTACATCTAACCATTCTGAAAACCGCTATATTAGCAACATCTTTGATGAAATAAGGAATTTATTTCGTGCTCGTTCCTTACTATCTGGGCCACGTCAACACTTTTTCATATTCGAGTGTTAGTCTAACAAAATCATCATACGTGACAGTTTTAACAAAATCAAAATATTCACATTGATGCAGACCTCTAAACTGCAGATCCTCAATCAAAACATAGACGGTGGGTTTTTCCGAAAGCTGATTTTGACTTGACCAAACTGTTGCATTATGAGTTTGTGCTAGGCTGGCATATACACCCTCCTCAAACAATAAAATTGCATCTTTAGGTTGCAATAGATTTAAGCAGCTTTGCAGATGAATGCTGGTGTCAGCAGCTGTACGGATAAGGTGCAGAATCATACTTGTTTAGAAAGACCATAAATGATGAGCTGTATCTAAAATATTTTGTAACACCTGTCGATTTACTAAGTTCACTGAAGTGATCAGCTCTTTAGATGATAAACTTCGTTCTTGTAAAGAAGATTGACATGCAATGGGTTGATTAATATCGTATAAAGACCATTGTGATAGAAAATGAGAACTTTTTTTGTATACTGGGCATAAAGGGGCTTGCTTTGATAATAGGTGGTAAACACCATTTTGTATAAAAACCCATTGCACTTTTTGACCAAAAGCTCCTAATGCCAGGGCTGCATCAATACCTGTTTTACCGCTTGTATGATCCCAGGGTGAAGTGCATATCAGCAGAGTATAGCTCTGTTGCTGTTTTGTTTCCATGAGGCCTTTTGCACCTACTTTTAAAAAACAATAAAGCGTGTGCTGTGTTGAGAGAGCTCTATCAGCTCTCCTAAGCCAGCTAGCTCAAAGCCTGCACGTAAAGAAGGTGCTTTGTTTAAAAGCTCAGCTTCTGTGTTGCTGAGTACACCATGGTGCTTAGTGGCTGTGCTACATAACAACAATTTAAAATCGTATTGTTGAGATAAATTAATCCAATCTTGAGCCACATTGAATTCATCACTGGCTTGGTCTAATGCTATGTAAACAGCCTCTGCATTAAAAAAAACAGCCCTGAGCGTGTGGCCAAGTTTATAAACGCTTCTTGTAAATTGCAGCGCAGAATAAACACTTGTTGTAGGCTGGCCGCCCAATACATGTAAACTAAAAGTGTGAGTGACCATACATAAATGTAAACTGTTTATGAAACTTCAACACACCCTAATAAAAAACCCTGCTTCAAAGTCATGTAAAGCAGGGTTTTTTTATTTATTCCCTTTAAGAGATAACAAGCTTTAGTCATCCCCACCCGTGAAAGCACTAAGTAACATTAACAAGTTGGCAAAGATATTGTATAAAGAGACGTATAATGTCACTGTTGCCCGGATATAATTGGTCTCACCTCCGTGAATGATTTCACTGGTTTGGTAAAGCAGTACTCCAGAACTCAACACTAAAAACATAGAGCTAACTGCTAAATGTAAAGCAGGTATTTGAAAGAATATATTGGCGATACCCGCTATAAAGGCTACTAAGAGACCTGTAAATAGAAACTTGCCCATAAAGCTGAAATCTTTTTGCGTAATCAGCGCTAATGCTGATAAACCGAAAAAGATGGCTGCCGTTCCCCCCAGTGCCAACATGACAATTTGAGAGCCTGCATCAGTGGCAATAAAGTAATTCAACATGGGTCCTAGCGTTAGCCCTAAGAACCCTGTTAAAGCAAAAACCATGACAATGCCCATAGCACTGTTTTCTGTTTTATGCACAGCAAATAACAGACCAAAGTAGACAATCAGTGTGATCCATGGGTTTAAAGGTGCCATATTCATAGCCATAGCCACACCAGAGGCCATAGCGCTAAATGCCAGAGTTAACGCAAGTAACATATAGGTGTTCTTCAACACCTTATTACTGTTGATTAAGGATGCACCTGTGGCTCCGTGGCTCATGTTACTGGTGCGTTCCGTTATAGTGTTTGGCTGGTGCATTTATCTAGTCCTCCAAAAATGGTCAAATTGCTGCACGTTAAGATTATAACCAATAAAACCCAACATCTGTCAAACTTGAATCGAGTAATACATTAATTTCAACAATCTAACTGTAAAAATGGTGGTTACTTTTCTGTTTTTAAACCCCCTTTCATCAGTAAATTTTAGTAATTTTTCGAGTCTAACTGTGCTCTAATAGCTTTTTGTTAATGACTTTTACAAGCTGGTTTAGAGCTGTTTCATACGAAATAATTTGATAGACTGGCCATCTAGATAAAAGTTTCATCTTATTTTAAGGTTTTATGCCTAAATGTAACAATGGGCACAAAACAAATGGTTAAATAATGTCTATTCAGGATGATGCGAATGATTTGTGGCTGGCTTCCATATTTACTGGCTTAATGGAATATGCGATTAATCAAGCCTTGGTTACTGAGGGTAAAGCTTTATTGGAGCTACGCGAGGAGGCCGGCAAAGTGATTCGTATTAAAACACACCAGCCTTACTATTCGGTTTATTGTCAAATTTATGAAGATGGTATTGGCTTGTCTCCTTACTATGATGGTGTTGTTGATGCTCGCATAAAAACCAGTGCTAGCAGATTACTTTCTTTGTTTTTGCAAAGAGATTCTTCACAGGTACGAGAGGATCTTGAACCAATTATTTCTGGTGACCGTCAGTTACTGGACAAATTGTTAGCGATTCTGCATCGTTATGATATATGGGCCACTGTTAAACAAACATGGCAGCAATGGTTTCCGAATATTAACTTAGGCAATTGGTCTGAGCTGCTGGCTTCTATAAAGTTAAAATCTCCTGAATGGTTAGAGGCGATTAAAGCAGTGCCTGTTGCTACCCAGGATTTACTATTAGAAGTCAGGCACTTAGTGGCTGTACAAGGAGAAGTGCTCAACGAACTTAAAGCCATGCGTAAAAGTTTAAACACAGGGACGCAATACAGATCACGCCCTCGTACTTTTTTGGGTTTGATGACCCTGATTATTATATCTATTTTATTGTTGAGCGAACAGGTACGTTTGCCTTGGTCTTTGGATAATGTTTTGATGCCTATTCTGTTAACTTGCTGTGCTTTGATTTTATTGTGGCCGAAGCCAAACGACTGTGATTACAATGCTCAGCACAAAGACTAAAAGAGAAGAGTATATATTTAATTTTATCGGCTATAGGGTGACGCTTACCGCATTGCTCATGGCTGTTTTATTTGAGTTTCAAAAGGTTATCTGTCTTAATAGTAGAACAGAAAATGTTCTGCTAGGTCAGGGATAAATGGGAACAGATGAATGTGATTGGGAGTTGTTTATGAGACGAGTAATTTTTAACCAAAAAGGAGGGGTAGGAAAGTCAAGTATTACAGCTAACCTGGCTGCAATCAGTGCCTCAAAAGGCTTAAAGACCTTGGTTGTTGATTTGGATGCTCAGAGTAACGCGAGCCATTATTTATTAGGTTCACGTTATAGTGAAATAGGTGAGCAAACCATTGCTAAGTTTTTCGTACAAACCATGTCTTTTAAATTGTTAGCACAAAAACCTACGGCTTTTGTGCATGCAACACCTTATGACAATTTGGATATTATTCCTGCCAGCTCGGAGTTAGGAAATTTACAGGCACAGTTGGAATCTAAACATAAAATTTATAAACTCCGAGAGTTATTACGTAACCTATCAGGTTATGATGCAGTTTATATTGATACGCCTCCTGCTTTTAATTTCTATACCTTATCAGCCTTAATTGCAGCTACTGCTTGTTTGATTCCTTTTGATTGTGATGAATTTTCTCGCCAAGCTTTGTATACCTTATTGGAAAATGTAGAAGAAACTCGCAGTGATCATAATGACCGATTGACGGTAGAGGGTATCATTGTGAATCAATTTCAACCCAGAGCCAGTTTTCCACGTCAAGTGGTCGATACGCTCAAAAACGAGGGTTTGCCGATTTTAAAGGCTTTTTTGTCTTCGTCAGTGAAAATGCGTGAGTCGCATGATTTATCTAAGCCTTTGATTCATATGGCAGCAAAACATAAGTTGACACAAGAATATATGGCTTTGTTTTATGAGCTGAATCCACAAATGGTGAGAACTCCGCTTAAGCTTGAGTCTGCTGCTGCATCTGCATTGCCTGATGGCCATTCTGCTCAGGTTTCGGTTGAAGAATTGGCAGAATAATTGGTTTTTTAAGTTGATTCAGCTTGCATTCAGTTACAGCTAGGTATCCTAGAAGTATAAAGTCCGGTTTAAGGCCGTTTCATTAAGCTTCTTTAGGAGTCTCGTCATGATTGATAAGTGTTTGATGCAGCAAGTAATACGACAAACTGTTTGTGCCCTTTTTGCTATGATGTTAATTGGGCAGGCCAGTGCAGGTGGTAAGCATGGCCATAAGCATGGTCCTGTTGTGTATTATGATTATGCGACTGTGTTAAAAGCGAGGCCGATTTATAAGACTAAGCGCTATTCTTCCCCACGTCAGGAATGTTGGCAAGAAACGACAACGCGAGGTGAGCGAGGTGAGTATCGCTCTGATTCGGCTACAGGTACGATTCTAGGAGGTATCATTGGTGCTGCAGTGGGTCACGAATTAGGACATCATAAACGTAATAAGCAAGTGGGTGCTGTTGCTGGGGCTGTTTTAGGTTCATCCATAGGGCATGATTTATCTCGAAAAAGTGTCAGGCCTCGTCACCAAACTCAAGAGCATTGTCGCACGGTCTATGATGAGCACAATGAAGAATATGTTTCTGGTTATAGGGTTACCTATCGTTATCAAGGAGAAAATTATAAGGTTCGTACCCGTAATCATCCTGGAGATTCTATAAAGCTTCGAGTATCAGTATCCCCTGTGCTATGATTTGGAAGTTGAAGGCCCAGTTTTGGGCCTTTTTTTTACTGTATGAATCTGTAATATGTGAATAGGTCTATGAATACAATAAGAGCATTTGTTCTTTTTTCGTTGAGTTGTGTTGCTGGCCTATTTGTCTTTGAACAGGCTGTAGCGTCTGAGAGGGCAGCGGCTCGCTTATCTTTAGAGCAAGCTTTGGAGAAAATTAAAAAGCGATATCCTGGTAAGGTGTTGGGTATTAGGCGTATTGGGGGGCAGGGTCCCCAGGGTGCTCCGGTTTATAAAGCTAAGTTAGTCTCAAAGCGAGGGCGAGTGCATTTTGTATTTGTGGATGCACAGACTGGAGAGGTCTTCAAAGCCGATTGAGTGTAAAGCACTGGGAGGGTATACCATGAGGCTTTTGGTTGTTGAAGATGAAGAGCTGATCAGAAATCAATTACAGAAATTATTGAAACAGGCGGGCTATGTAGTTGACGCAGCTCAGGACGGTGAAGAAGGTCTCTATTATGGTTTAGAATACAGCTATGATGCGGTATTGATCGATATCGGGTTGCCCAAACTAGATGGAATAGAATTGATCACTCGTATGAGAGCGGCAGGTTGTACTTATCCGACATTAATCTTGACGGCTCGCGGTCATTGGAAAGAAAAAGTACAGGGTTTAGAAGCTGGTGCAGATGATTACGTAGTTAAGCCTTTTCAACCGGAAGAAGTGTTAGCACGAATACAGGCTTTAATCCGCCGTTCTTGTGGTTTAGCGCGTTCGGTCATTGAGTTTGGAGCTTTGTGTTTAGATTTAAGCGCAAAAGAAGTTCATTTGCAGGGACAGGCTTTGGATGTGACTGGTTTTGAATATAAAGTGCTGGAATATTTCATGTTACATCCAGGGGAAGTTATCTCAAAGTCAGTCTTGACCGAACATTTATACGCACAAGATTTTGAACGTGACAGTAATACCATAGAAGTTTTTGTTGGACGTTTACGAAAAAAAATCACATTGGATGATAAAAAACCGATTGAAACTTTGCGTGGGCGAGGCTATAAATTTCATGTCGACTGTTTTTAAATTTTCGGTTTTATTCATTGTTTAATGATTTTAAAAAATCTACAGCTTAAACTGGCCAAAGCCTCTTTGAGGCGTACAGTTTTGGTTTCAGCCAGTGCTGTATGTGTTATTTTAGTCTTGGTGATTGGGCTTGTTCTGAGCCAAGTGTTTGAGTATGCTTTAGAGGCAGGTGTGCAAGAGCGCTTGCAAGCTCATAGCTATAGCTTGATGGCTCAAGCAGAGCTGGATGCAAATCAATTGTACTTACCAGAACAAATGCCAGAGCCACGTTTTAATCAATTGACGTCGGGTTTATATGGTTTTGTTTTTAATCATGAGCGTAAGCCAGTTTGGCGTTCTAGCTCAGCGTTGTCACAAAAGTTGATTTTTGATCAACAATTATCCCAAGGTGAGTCTTTTTTTACCACGGTTACCTTGCAAAGTGTCGAAGTTTTTTTGTTTGCCTATGCTATAGCTTGGGAAAGTGGGTCAGATCAGGATTTTTCTTTTACTTTTGTGATTGTAGAGGACAAGGCCGCATTTTTGAAGCAAGTGTCAGCTTTTCGATCTAGGCTTTTGTTCAGCTTAGCCTTTATAGGGGTTGTTCTGTTGTACATACAAGCTTGGCTGCTTAAATGGGGTTTGCAACCGCTTTCGAGTTTGGCGCGTGACATCCGAGAGATTGAATTAGGTAAGCAAGCTGCTATTGTTGGGCATTACCCAAAAGAGCTGTCGTCTTTGGTTGGAAATTTAAATATGATGGTAGCGCAAGAACGGGCGCAACGTGAGCGCTATCGTAATACCTTAGCCGATCTGGCGCACAGTTTGAAGACGCCATTAACTGTACTGAAGAATTTACAAGTAGAATTGTTTACTGGGTTTGATCAAAGAAAAACAGAAACAGAAAAAACCTATGAGCAGCAAATTGATCGTATGGATCAAATTATCCAATACCAGTTAAAGCGCTCTGTTGTTCAAAAAAAATCAGCAGCAACAGGTATGAGCGTAGCTTTCCCAATTCTGAAGCAAATCATTGAGGCTTTAAAAAAAGTTTATCGTGACAAAGGCATCATTGTTGAAATGAATGTCTCAGATACATTTAAAATGCCAATGGACTGTGATGATTTATTTGAATTGATGGGCAACTTATTAGACAATGCTTTTAAACATGCAAAAAAACGAATTAAGCTTGTTGGTCAAGCTGTCCAAAGCCAAGGGCTAAAGTCTAGGCAATGGCAATTTTATATTGAAGATGATGGTCCGGGTATCGATGTTGTTCACATTCAACGTGTCATGAAAAGAGGTGCGCGTTTAGATACAACATTGCCAGGGCAAGGCATTGGTCTTGCGGTGGTACAGGAGATTTGTGACAGTTATGGGGTTGAGTTGACTATTGATATCAGTAAACTGTTAAAGGGCACGAAAGTGTCCCTAATTTTTTCAAATGAACTCATACTTGATGAAAGCTAAAGTTTATGAAGCAAAATATTATTTTACAATATCTGAATGAACGTTCATCTTCACCATTGTTAACTGACCCAGGACCTTCGAAAGAAGAGCTCAATTCTATGGTTCAAGCTGCATTGCGAGTGCCTGATCATGCATTGTTATCGCCTTGGCGAGTAATTGCTGTGCATGGAGATCAACGTAAGCGTTTGGGCGAATTGTGGTCGCATTATCTCGCGGGCACTAGGGCTGAAGCAGAAAAATTGACACATAAGGCTATGAGAGCACCACTTATATTGATTTGCATGGCATGTATACAAAATCATTCGAAAGTGCCCGCACAGGAGCAGTGTATTACGGCTGGTTTAGCCACCTACAGTATATTGATGGCGGCGAATAGCTTAGGTTACGATGGTTATTGGCGAACAGGGCAGGCAGCTTATGATCAAGGGGTCCAACAAGCGCTTGGATTAAAAGCTAATGAAGAAATTGTAGGCTATCTTTATTTAGGCACTTCGGCTTATAAAAAAACGAGAGCAAGTACGGCCACTGTTCAGGAGAAATTAAGCTTTTTAAAGAGTATGTAATTTAAATTGTGTAAATGCAGATTTTCAGAATACCCAATCATGTAAAAAAATGCAAATTTTTTTCATTTAAAATTGTTGTGGGCATTCA
>JANQJO010000082.1 GCA_028281605.1 Pseudomonadales bacterium | reverse complement strand
GGTCTTGGGGCATTCATGACCCATCGCATTTTGAATAGCCCTTAAGTTAAGGCCAGCTTCGAGCAAATGGGTTCCAAAGCAATGTCTCAGAGTATGGATAGAAACCTTTTTATGGATATTGCAACTTTGGACAATGACTTTAAAAGACTTTTGCAATCCGCCGCGATCCATCGGTGTTTTAGCAGTACGACGTTCATCAGGTTTCTGACCGCCAGGAAAGAGGAGTTTCTTATTGCGATGAGTGGACCAATAGTGTCTTAATGCAAAAAGAGAAGCATTGGGTAAGTCCACAAAACGATCTTTTCGGCCTTTGGCATTACGAACATGAATGCGCATGAGTTTGGAGTCGATATCCCCAACGCATAGATTTAAGCCTTCACCTAAACGCAAGCCCATACTGTAAACAACAAAGATATAGGTTTGGTAACGGATTTCACGAGTAGAGTTTATAATAAGGGAGATTTCATCTTGCGTGAGGATAGCTGTCAAAATGTGCTTTTGTGGAGGCTTGACGATATCAACTCATTGCCATTCTTTTTTGAGCACATGCTGGTAGAAGAACTGTAAACCATTGCGGTCTACTTTAACAGTACTCCAAGAGTGAGTTTTGACTAAGGAATAGAAGTACTCCTCAAGGTGCTTTTGGGTTAAACGATCAGGGCAACAGTCAAAATATTCGGTAATACGACGTAAAGCACGGGCATAGCTTTGGATAGTATTATCACTTTTACCTTGACGAGTTATGGCCTATATGTTATTTACACCTGGTCCTGACGAAGCGGTCGAGCCAGTTATTCTTGGACTGGCGTCGACATTACTCTATGTGCTATCTCTACTTGATTTAGGTGGCTCTATCAGCCTTTGGCAGTATTCAATATTAATACTGTCAATAGGCATTACAATAGGTGGTCTATTTTTCATAAAAGACAAGTTTGTAAGACAAAACAGTGAGAAATAACAATGCCTAACCAGGCCAGCCCAGAGGGACTTCCGCACTGCGGCCCCAGCCCCTGCTGGCGGTGTTAGGAAAAAAAATATCAAATAAAAGTAGGAAGCAAATTATGATTGAAAGCGTATACGCTGAAACATCGATATTCAGTTATTTAACTGCGAGGCCTAGCAGAGACCTAATTTCTGCCGCCCGACAGCAGATAACTGTCCAGTGGTGGGATACTAATAGGGAAAAATACCGTATATATGCATCAAACTTGGTTGTAGCAGAAGCAAGTCAAGGTGATGAGCTTCGTGCTCAGGTTAGAGTAGAAAGTATAAGATCGATTCCATTGTTAGAAATCACTCAAGAATGCGCACGCCTAGCGGAGAAAATAATAAGGGATTCACCGATGCCAGAAAAAGCGCGGGATGATGCTCTTCATGCAGCTGTAGCTTCGTTTCACTCAATAGATTTTTTGCTAACATGGAATTGTCGGCATTTGGCCAATGCCCACGTTGTACCTAAAGTACGAGCGGTTGTTGAATCAGAGGGCTTCAAGTTTCCACAAATTTGCACACCAGAAGAGTTGATGGAGGACCTAAAATGAACACAAATACAACGCAAGATGAAGTCATTGAAGAACTATGGAAAATTAAGGACCAGTTATCAGGCTCAAGTAAAGGAAACTTTGATGCTCTAATCGAGCAAGTTAACGAAATAGCAAAAAAGAAAGGCTTTAACAACAATTTGGTTCGTGAGTCTGGAAATGAAGACGGCCTAACCAAGCTGTCAATTTGACGCGGTCGAGGGTAATAAACCTGCAACAGATAACGATTGGGAAACCGTCAAAAAAAGTGGTGATTCTGCCATTCAAAAATGGATCGACGGCCAATTATCAGGTAAGTCGGTTGCAATAGTATTAATTGGAGAGAAGACCGCTGGTAGAAAAAGGGATAGAAGATTGGAAAAAATTAACGACAGCAGTCAAAGTTGAGCGCACACGTATAATTGCAGATGAGGAAAAGAAAGAGGTTTCTTGGTATATCAGTTCATTGTCTGTTGATCCAAAGCTGGCGGCGAAATCTATTAGGTGTCATTGGTAAGTTGAGAAACCTCTTCATTGGCGTTAACAAAAAGTAGCCGCACCCAAATGCTTTTGCTAGATTAAAACAGTTTCGAGCAATAGTTACAAGATATGACAAACTTAAGAAAAATTTTGAGGGGGTGGTTGCATTGGCATGCAGCTTTATTTGGTTGCCAATGTGAAAAATGTAAACCTTGAAACTTCAACACACCCTACTTATTTTTTCAAAAAATTTGCTGTTAAACTTGGTAAATAGTCCTTTTTTGTGCCACGATTCATGTTTGTCTCCTTAATGGTTTCTATGTCCATGACTCGAATGATTATTTTATCATAAGTTAGACTTTTTTTAATTTATTTTCATAGGGTTATGTTAAACAATTATTGATTTTGAATTTCGAAACTTGAGTTTATAAATCAAAATAGGGCATTATATCAGCGTGTTTACTGTCAAAACAAAATTAAAACAGCCTTCTATTACAAGTAAACCACTCACAGTGGCTGTAACAGGTGCTTCTGGTTTTGTTGGTAGCCACTTAGTGCCCGTGTTAACCCGCTATAACCGTTGTAAAGTGGTTATGTTGTTGAGGTCGGGCAGCTTCCAAAATAATGCTTTTGGTTCTAATGTTGAAATACGTCTGGTTGATTATCAGAATTTAGAAAGCTTAAAAGCCGCATTGGTGGATTGTGATGTAGTTGTTCATTTAATAGCTAAAACACACGATTTGCGTTCTTCTGTTGAACAGCTTGAAAAAGAATATTTCACTGTGAATGTTGAATTAACTCGTTGTTTGCTTGAAGCTTGTCAACAAGTCAGTATTAAACGATTTATTTACTTAAGCAGCACCAAAGTAAACGGGGATTTTACCAAAAGTCGACCTTTTTCCATACAAGATGAGCCAAAACCTAATGGGCCCTATGGGCAATCAAAACAAAAAGCTGAAAGTTTAATCAGACGTTTTTGTATCAAACAAGATATGGAATTTGTAATTGTACGAACGCCCCTTATATATGGGCCAAGTGTAAAAGGTAATTTTAGGCGACTCCTATCATTAGCTTATTTACCATTACCAGCTCCTTTGGCGAGTTTGCAAAATTTGCGTGATATGGTATATGTAGGTAACTTATGTGATTTTTTACTTTTTTGTATCTGTAATCAGGTCTGTGCGAATCAGGCTTATTTGTTCAAGGATGGTAGTACAATTTCAACGGCAGAGTTGTTAAAAGAGCTAAAACGGTTAATGGGTAAGCGCTTTAAATCCGTACGTTTGCCATTGTGGTGTTTGCGTTTATTATTTCGGTTGATGGGGAAATTACAAGATTTTGAGCGCTTGTCAGAACCTTTGTTGTTGGAACAAGACTGTTTACGACAAGTGTCTTGGCGTCCACCTATCTCTATGCGGCAAGGTTTAGCTCAGACGGTACAATGGTATTTAACAACACAAAGGTCAGCTTATAAAAAACAGTATGAAAAAGTAAGAGGTGAGTGACATGGAGTTATTGAAAAAAGATATTGTTTTAATTGAAGGCGTGAAGTAAATCGCAAGTGTTATTTAACAAAACAAAGGTCAGTTTATAAGTAGCTATGTCACAGATACCGTTGCAAGATATCAGCTTGAATGAGCTGATCACAATTCTTTATCAAGGTAAATATACTATTATTGGCCTGACGTTTTTGTTTTTGCTGTCAGGCTTGTATGTTGCAGTGACCACGGCCCCAGTTTATAAAACAGAAGTGTTGTTATTGCCTGCTAATGCTGAAGGAGGGGGGCGTGTGTCAGGTCAGTTGGGGGGGTTGGCTTCACTGGCCGGAATTCAGTTGGGTAGCTCTATAGATCCAGGTAGTAAAGCCATTGCCATATTAAAATCACGTAAGTTTCTCAATCAATATATTAATGATGCACAATTAAAACCTTTATTATTTGCAAATGCCTGGGATACAAAAGCAGGGCAGTGGAAACGTGTTGAACCGTCAGATTGGCATGCTTATCAAGTGTTTGAAAAGAACATGAGTATGCAAAAAGATCATGAAACAGGTCTTTATAAACTATCTGTCGAATGGGTAGATCCTCAAATTGCTGCAGATTGGGCCAATGAGTTGGTCAATCGTATTAACGCTTATGTGAAGGCACAAAGTGTTTTACAGGCAAAAAAAAGCATTGACTTTCTTGAAGGGGAGCTTAATGCTATTACGGTTGTTGATATGAAAAATATTCTCTATGGTCTGATGGAATCCCAATTGGAAACTATTATGCTTGCTAATGTTGTTGATGAATATGCTTTTAAAGTGATTGATCCAGCCGTTGTACCCGAATCACCCATTAAACCGAATAAAAAAATTATTGTTTTAATTTATGCGGCTGCAGGATTTTTAATATCAGTGTTTATTCTTTTGATGTGGGCATTGACACGTAAACTGATTGCCGATAAGAAAATACATGAGAGTAAGGATGCCATCAATGAAATCAGTTTTGATTCTAGGCACTGATGTCTATTCGAAAGGGGGCATACAGCGTTATACGCGTTATCAATTTAAAGCCGTAGAAAATATTGTTGGTCACGGTAATGTTTCCCTTTTTTCTTTATCGCCACCGCAAGCTCATAATCAATTTGAAGAACCGATTGAAGTGGCTTATACCGGCCAAGGTGCCAGCTTGCTCAGCAAACTTAAATATTGTTGGGCTGTCATCAAGTTTGTTAAAAGGCATAAAGTTGATACAATTATAGCGGCGCATGTGCAACTGTCAGTGATTGCTTATATTTGCCGGAAAATTTGGGGGGCGCGCTGTTTAACTAATGTTTATGGTCTGGAAATTTGGAGTGGTCTTAAGTGGCGTGATACCCTCGGCCTGCTCAAGTCAGATGGTTTGATTGGAGACTGTAAATTTATCTTAGATTATATCGATCAGCATTATCAATACAAAGGCCAAACGTTCTTATTATATGATCCGGTTGATACAAATAGGTTTTCTTCTGGTGTTGTTAATGAAAGCTTAAGAGTTAAGTATCAAATTACAAAAGCGTCCTTGACAGTCATGACAGTCGGTAGGTTAGACCGAAATAAAGGCCATGAGTTGGTGATTAATGCCTTAGCGCAACTGGGCTCAGGGGTTCAGTATATTATTGTCGGTGGTGGTAAATATGAAACAGTGCTTAAAAATTTGGTGGCTTCTCTTAAGTTAGAACACGCAGTGATGTTTGTTGGCCGTGTGCCAGAATCTGAATTAGTCGATTGGTACCGTTTGGCTGATGTGATTGTTCTGCTGAGCACGTTTAGTAAAAATGAGGGAGAAGGTTTGCCCTTGGGTTTGATTGAAGGTGCTGCTTGTGGCAAACCTATTATTTGTGGTGATCAGGATGGTTCTCAAGAAGCTTATCACTCGGCTCAACCTAATGGTTTTTTGCTTGATCCTTGTAATCTTAATCAATTGATTGAGGCGCTTAAATGCTATCGTGATCAACCTGAATTGTTGCGTGAACATGGTCAAGCGGCTCGGCAATATGTGCTCAATCATTTTAAGTTTGAATTATTTGAACAGCAGTTACGTGCTTTGCTGACTGAACAGGGCCTTAGACTTAATGTGAATAATACAAACAAAACTAGATCGGCTGTGACATTATTCTTACCTATGCTTTTAGGCTCATTGATTGGTTTGGGCGTAACCTATTATTGGCTTGCTCAATTGACTGACTCACAAGGCCAGTTAGAAACCTTTGCTTTGGGAGAGGCGACTTCGGTTTATTTTGCTACGGTAGATGGTACTAAAGTACATTGTTCTGATCATACGGATATTGAGTTTTGCTTAGATCAATATCGCCAAACGCAAGCTGAACGACTGGTGTTATGGTTAGGTAATTCGCAATTGCATGCTATTAATCAAATGAAGCAGGGAGATGAAACCGCGGTTCCCATTATGCATAGATTGTTAAAACAAAATAAAACTTATTTTATGACGCTTTCTCAGCCTAATGCTAGTTTGCAGGAGCATTATTTATTGTTTGAATATTTACTTAGCCAAAGTAACTTAGATACCTTAGTGTTACCCGTTTTTTTTGATGATACCAGGGAAACTGGCATTCGAGCAGAGTTGGCGCCTTTACTGAAAGATGCTCAGTTACAAACAGCATTGATGCAAACGCAAATCGGTAGTAGCTTGGTGGTTAATCATGCTGATAAGAATTTGGCAGGCAATGATAGAACTGCACTTAAGCAGACTGTCCAAGAAAATATGGAAGCGTTTTTAAATGACCAAATGAATGATCACTCAATTTTTTGGCAAGACCGTGCCGATTTGAGAGGGGCTTTATATGTAACTTTATATAGGTTGCGTAATTGGGTTTTTAATATCAATCCCTCGACTATTCGTAAAGTGATTCCTGCTAGATATGCACTTAATATGCAAGCGCTTGAGGCGATTATGAGCCGTGCTGAAACAGAAAGTGTGCGAGTTTTGGTGTATATTCCACCTTTAAGAAATGATGTTGCTGTGCCTTATGATTTAGCTGCTTATGCTCAGTTTAAGCAGAAAGTGGCTGCTTTGGCGCAAGCTTCTTCTGGTGTTCGTTTTTCTGATTTGGAAAATTTGGTGCCTGGGAAATATTGGGGCACAAAAGAATCTACTAGTTTTGATGGGAGTGAGGAATTAGATTTTATGCACTTTCAAGCAGAAGGGCATAAATTGTTAGCAAAAGCGCTTTATCAAGAGCTTACGCGTATGCAAGGAGTGCTTATTGGGAAAAACTATCGCGATTATAGAGACTAAGAAACTTTGATTTTTAATTCTTTAACTTATATTCTGTTTTTATGTTTGGTGGTAGGGTTGTATTGGACGTTGCCACAACGCGCAAGATTGTTGATGATCTTAACCGCCAGTTTAAGTTTTTATGGGTTTTGGCGTATTGAGTTTATCCCTGTTATGTTGTTGTCAGTTGTAGTGGATTATGTTGTGGCTTTACGTATACCGGGTGCGACTGCACACAGAAAAAAGCGTTTGCTTTTGCTCAGTTTAGTCGTAAATATTGGTTTGCTGTTTTACTTTAAGTATTTGCTCTTTTTTGTTGATAATGCGATTGGCTTTGCCAATTTATTGGGTTTAGAGCTTGATTCTATTGTACTGAATATTATTCTGCCCTTAGGGATCAGTTTTTACACTTTTCAAACGATCAGTTATACGGTCGATGTGTATAGAGGTCACACTCAGCCAGAACGTGATTTTACTGTGTATGCTTCTTATGTGACATTCTTTCCGCAGTTGATTGCTGGTCCTGTTCTGCGTTCATCTGAAGTTATATCACAATTGTCGAGGCGAGCTATTTTTTCTTGGGTTGATATCGGCACTGGATTGCGCAGAATTTTATATGGTTTGTTTTTAAAAGTTGTGTTGGCTGATAATATAGCACCTTTAGTGGATACGGGTTTTTCGATGCCCGTAACTTCAATGAGTGCCTTAGATGTTTGGACACTGGCTTTTTTGTTTGGCTTTCAAATCTTTTTTGACTTTAGTGCTTATTCTCATATTGCGTTGGGCAGTGCTAGGTTGATGGGTATTCAATTTCCTGAAAACTTTAACTTTCCTTATCTTGCTTGTTCACCGAAAGAGTTTTGGCAACGTTGGCACATTTCATTGTCCAGCTGGGTGAGAGATTATTTATACTTGCCTTTGGCAGGTTTGGTCAAAGTCGGTCAATCACAAGGAGGCCTGGGAGAACAAACAGAAAATAAGAAAAAAAATAAAGCGCTGTTTATATCTTGGGGTATTATGGGATTTTGGCATGGGGCTAATTGGACCTTTGTCATGTGGGGTTTGTATCATTCTGTCGTCATTTATTTATACCGTTTATTAGTGCCAACAAACTCTTTGGTTCGCAAGTTTCCTGAAAGAATGCGTTACATAGGAGGTATTGCTGTGACGCTGCCGATTATGATGTTGGCTTGGATTCCATTTCGCGCAGAGTCTTTGAGTGCAGCTTTTGCGATGTGGTCTAAAGTGTTGGACCCATTTGCGTACTTTACCTTAGGTATGCGTGAAAACGCATACTTAATTACGGCTTTATTATTGTTGGGAATGATGAGTTTGTTTTGGCTGAAGAACAGTCTTTGGCCTCGTTTGCAGTACAGGGCTTTGGTGTTGATGGGTGAGACTTGTGCCTTTGCTTTTATCGTTCCTGCTGTTATCATTTTTTTAAGGCCAATCAATCAATTTATTTACTTTCAGTTCTGAATGTGTTTTTCATGATGATGAGTTTAACTCAGAATGTCGCCAGCCATGCGTTGATATGCAATCAAAGGTTGTCGTATTATTGTGTTAATCTGATTTTGTTTTTTTCAACTTTACCTTTTGTTGCACCTATTCCTGTTGGTTCAGATGTTCAATATACGGTTTTTTTATTATCAATAGCCCTTTTTTTCTTGGGTTTATATTCTGGTGTGGCTCGATTTAACAGGTTGGATGTGTTTTTTTTACTGGTTGCGTTAGTGTCTTTTGTCTATATTGATCCGTGGTCGGATTATGAGTATCAATTTAGAAAACGGGTAGGCTTATTGTTCGCATTTCTTTTGTATTATGTGGTGACCAAACATGCCTATTTGCTAAACTCCAAATATTTTCTTGCGGGTGTTGTGGTCAATATTTTGGCTGTGTTGGTGCATTGGTTGGCACCCAATTTTTTTTCTCAGGTTGGTGAGCTCTTTGTACGTAAAATTAAAGTGAATCCTTCGTTGTCGGCTAGGGGGGTTTCTGGTTTTGCGCCAGAACCAGGGTTTACTGCAGGTGTAGCAGTTTATTTTATTTGTTTGGCTATGGTTTTTTATTACCAAGGTAAGTTGCACTTAAGACAATATCAATGGGTGGTAGTAGCTTCACTCTTTATAGTGATTTTAAGTTCTTCGGGAACGGGGGTTATGCTGTTGGCCATACTGTCTGTGTTGTCGTTTTTGTTTCTTAGGATAAAGCTTTGGATTAGGATAGCAGTGATTGTGAGTGTGTTGATTGCCATCAGTTATTTAATGACGATGGAGGTGCTTGGTCGAGGTGGGTATATTCTTAAACATTTACTGTTGGAGCCTGAGTTGATTTTTATTTTTGATGCTTCGGTTGCCAGACGTATTGTGGGCTTTGTTACTGGTATTTTGGCGTTGATGGATGATCCTTTAGGGCATGGGGTAGGCACTTTTTATGCAGAGGGGTTTAGAATTGTTTCGAACAGTTTTTTGGTGGATGTTTATTTTGAGGCGCAGCAATATGCTGGCAGCATTTGGTCTTCGTTTGCGCAGTATGCGTTGGAGTTAGGGTTGTTGTTTGTTGTTTTGTTGACATTGCTTTATTTTCATACTGTCCAGAAACGTTATATTGTTGTTGTGCGAGGGCTGTCGTTTTTTTATCTGGTTTCTTCATTTTCCATTATCTTTCCACCTTTGTGGATATTGTTAGCGTTGACGGATAAAAGTAGTTTGGTCCTGATGAAACAGGTTTGACAGAACGCTCAATAATTCAGTATTTTGCCAGTAACTCTAGCGGGAGTAGCTGATTGCTTAATGATGATATTGCATTGCATGAGTTGTTTTAAATAGGTATGATAGCCATTAGTAAGATATTATTCATTAATCATAATTAAAAAGCCATGAGCGATGTAATTTTCGTCACTCTTTTTCGTCATTCTAGGTGATGAAAATTGCATTTTCACGGTAAATATCATATACCAGGAATAAAAAGATATGCACGATGTCTATTTAAGAGGCTTATTTCATAAGTATGCTTGGTTTTGTGTGTGTATGACCTTGCTATCCGGTTGCTGTTTGCAAGCTATAGGTTCTACTAATACACCTGTGAATACTTCTTGCTCTATGGCGAGTTAATGTGTTATAAAAAACTTACTTTTTCCAAACTAACAGTCGGTTATTGGCTGGCATGGTGTGGTCTTGTATTAAACTTAACCCTTGTTGAGTGGCAAGTGCTTGTACAGCCTCAAAGTCACGTATAGCTTGGTGTGGGGCTTGTTGTCTGAGCCAAGCATCAAAACGAGCATTACTTTGACTGGTAAAAGTACCTGCGTAGTTAAAAGGACCATATAGGAAATAAAGTCCTTGCATATGTAAACATTGAGCAACTAACTGAAAAGTGGCTATTACTGCTTCCCAGCTCATAATATGAGCTGTGTTGGCTGAAAAAACATATTCGAAACTTTGGTTCAATACAGGAGGATCCAATACATCTAGCAAAAAAGGGGGCTTGAAATTGGGTTTTGTAGTTGCATCAGTCCACTGTATTATGCCTGATAAATGTTTTGCTTGATCACTGCTATGCCATATGATTTCTGGAAATATCTCAGAAAAATAATACGCGTGCTGTCCTGTTCCACTGCCAATTTCTAGTAAATCAGCCGGTCCTTTTAAGTATTTGTGTAGTACTCTGGCAATGGGTTTTTTATTATTTTCACATGCTTGTGAATAAGGTTTATTGAGCATTATCCTTCTCTATCTTTAAACATTCTGGTTAAATATTGCCCTACAGGTGCTTGTATGGTGTTTCAAAGCCGCTGTTGTAGGCAGGGCTGCCTAGCAATAATTAACCAAAAAGTATGCCCTCCCTGAATGAATCATCAACAGCAGCTGCCATGACTTTATGTTTTAAACCCTTGATCGTGT
>JANQJO010000021.1 GCA_028281605.1 Pseudomonadales bacterium | reverse complement strand
ATAAATTTTTTTTTATTTAAAGGTATCACACTTCATAAGATAACATTGAATCCACATTAGAAAAATACATCCTAAGCTCTCCTCTTTTTAATATTGCATTTCATCTGAAAATTCAATCGTGAAGGGTATAATAAAACTTAGGATGTATTTTTCTAATGTGGATTCAATGTTATCTTATGAAGTGTGATACCTTTAAATAAAAAAAAATTTATGTTTTTTTGAAACGTTAAGTTTTTAACGCGGGAGATTGAAGAATGACTGGGACTTTTGCGAATGTTGCTAATAGTCGAGCGCTTTTAGAGGCGGTATCTGGATCGGGTTCAGATGGAGTAGTACCCGTATCTGCTGCGTCATCTTCAACTTCCGAAAATCGTGTATTGCTGCAAACGGCACTTGTGGATGGTGGTGTACTTATTAGTGATGATCCAGTGGTTAATGCAGTGTTGGCTCGGGATATTTTAGTAGCTTCTTCCGATCAGCCTGAACATTATGCTGTTATACAAACAGCTGTAGCTGAGTCAAAACCTTTTAGAGATTTGAGAAATGGCCCTCAAGCTAATGTAGAGAGTATAAATGCAACGAATAAGGCTATTATTATTGCGGCAAGCAGCCCTCAGGCGGCTGAAGCTTTTGCAGAGCTTATTAATTCGGATAGGTTTCAAAATGCAGGTAGTGTTGCAGAGCGTACGCAAATGCTTAATGACTTTGTCAATAATCGTAATGTTGTTCCTCAACAAACATCCAGTGTGTCACCAGCATCTGGTGAAGTAACTGGTCCTGCAGAAACTCGCAGTGTTTCTGAATCATCATCATCCAGATCGTCCGACTCACCACAACTAAGAAGTTCAGATGCTGGTGAGACAAGAGAAAATGTGTTAAATGAACTTGAGCGTTTAAAAGGGGAGGGTAAAATCTCAGAGGCAGAGTATGAAGCTTTAAAAGAACTGGTTGCTAAAATGGATGATGAAGAGATTCAAACGTTTGCTGGTGCCTTGGATAAGCTGAATGAGGAAGGGACAGGTAGATTAGAATCGTTTTTGGGGGAAGCGAGTACAAAAAAGAGTCCTGATGAAGTGATGAGTTTGATTGATGAGGTTGTTGGTGAAGTAGAAGGGGCAGATGGATCAGGAGATAAAAAAAGTAGTGATGATGTTAAACTGTTTGGAGGTAAAAATTCTGGATCAAATGATGTTGCTGATCTTTTAATTGATACAAGTGAGCTTTCTGGTGGAAAGATGCCAACGAACACTGCATTGCCTTTGAATCCTTAAATAGGGGTCATGCCAAAATGGAGCGTATGCCCTTTGTGAAGAGTATATTATGTGTTTTTGCTTTTTCTCCAAAAGCATTGGTGTGTCAAAGCTTGCCAGCCCCAAGTAATCCATTTAACAGCTTGGCTGGCCATCCAGATTGACCAGATCAGTATAGTGAGCTGATAAACTAATATCGGTAAAGATATTACTGTGGCTTGTGGGAAGGTACCATTGGCACTGCGATCCTGGTACCAGTAATATTGATACGCTGTACTTTGATTACCTGTGATTTTCATGTTTGGTGTTGAGAGTAGGCCTTGAGGGATTGCTGTCAGCAGAACCCATAGAGTGAGTAAGGTGAGTAGGATTAATGTTACTTGCAAAATATTAAAGCGTCGATGAGGTAGTGTGTGTGCATCCACTTGGTGTAGGCGTTGATGCATCGCAAAAAACCACAAAGCAATGGGAATGACGCCGTAGCTTGATACGGTTGATAACCCCAGTCCTAACAATAGCCATCCCCACAGGCCAATGGGCATATTTATTTGATAGTGTCGTTGCAGCCAAGCCAGAGTAGCGGCCCCTAACAATATAACGCATAAGATGCCCCAATAAAGCATGGCCGGGCCAATAGCTGGCCCCAACAAGTATAAAGGCCAACGGTCGTGATTCAATTGATATTGCAGTTGAATATTGGCTATTGAGGCCGGCAGTGTTAAGGAAGGGGTTTGATTGACTGTGCCCAGTGTTTCTTCTGTTTGCCATTTAATTTCTAGTTTTTGTAACCCAGGCTTAAGGGGTACGGATATCTCATTGGTTTTGGGTAAGTTGAGTGTTTGGCCGGCCAGAGTGATGACTAGGGGTTTGGCTGATTCGGGTAATGTAAATGAGAACTCGGAGCCCTGGCTTGAGCGTATGGATAAGGCTAGAGTGGCTATGTGGATGCGTTTACCAGGTTGGTAGTTGAGGTGTGCTTGTTCTATGGTTTGAGTGGGTCCTGTGACTCCTTTGGGGCGGGTGAGCTTTACGTGTAAAGTTTCTCCAGGCCAGGGTTTCCATGAGGGTAACATACCTGCCTGCTGGTCGTTTGCGGAGGCTTTGACTGGAGGAATGCCTTCATATTCAATATGCCATAGTGAGCTTGGTTCAATACGCCAAGTTTCGATAAAACGTTCAGCACGGGTGGCTGTTAAGCTCAATGTTGCTGTTGGGTTTAGTTCAGAAGTCCATTGCAAATGTTTTTGATTTGCGCGCAATTGTACATGGGCTTCTTGATTTGTGGTAGGAATGGATTCAGTTATAATCTGTTCTTGTGGCCATAAAGGAATATTAACGTTGATGGGTCCTGTATGCGGTGCTATCCGTTTGATTTGAGTGGTTAAGCGCCAACGGGTGCCCAGTTCCAGTGTGCGTTCTACATAGACAAATGAGGGAATCGGGTCAGGGAGAAGGTTGTTGCCTGCAAGTGTTTTTGTCTGTGTATGAAGATTTTGTTTGTGTGGAAGCAGTTCAATGGAACCGCTTGGGATGCGGCCATCAATAAGACCACGAATGTCCCAGTTGGGCGCTGTAACTGTAAAATTATGTACTGGCATTGGAAATGCTAAGGTCACGTTTTTTGGTTTTAGCTCGCCGCTTAATTGTACTTGATGTTTTCCAGGTTCTAGACTGACTTGTATAAAGCCTTTAGATGAGCGTCGCAGGGCTGTGGTTGTCTGGTCGTTGAGTAAGATTTGAGTAGGCATCCAGTGGTTGGCATGAGCAGGTAAAGCGATAGCTTGCTGAATCAGTGAATCGATATGTAGCGTCAATGTCATTGATTGCTTAGTAATGGCTAAGTGGGCTTGAGTGATCGCGACGCAGTTTGGTGTACATAGAGGTGGTTTAGTTAAGCGTGTTTCCAGCTCCTTGAGTAAATATTCAGGTGGATAGTGGGTTGATGTGTCGTGCGCATGTGTTGTTTCATTGCCGAGCAATAACCAAGGCAGTGTCAGTGCCGTTAGCAAAATATTGCAGGAAAGATTATTTGTTGTATTTTGTCTAGGAGGAGAGTGTTTGTTTGCCGGTGTTTTGAGTTGAGGAATCAGGTTTTTCAGTACCAGTACGGCTAATAGCAAGACCATGAACAGCCCCAGTAGTCTCAGTAAGAGGGTTTGTATTGGGTTTAAATAAAAGAATCTGAGTTGTTCTTTTGCACTGACTGGACCAGACCAGTCTAATTGTACCGTTTGCCAAGACCAAGTAGGTAGACCTGGCCCGGTTTGTATTAAATCTGTATCACCGATCTCGAAAAGATTTGTAGGTTGGGTTTTAGTTGGAGCTGTTTCTGGAGTTGTTTCTTGCAGTGTTGTAATTTTATTGTGTATGGCACTGTCGTAAGTTGTGTCATTGGATTTTGAGAGCAGGCGAGCACTCTGTGCGAGTTTATCAGGTATAGGCTTGGTTGTTGGGGTGGTGTAGGGTTGATAGTGTTTGACTGTAGCTTGTTCCAGCTGTGGATAAAAAGCCAGGCGAAATTGTATGAGGGTAAAGCTAATGATAATCATCAATAAGGTGATGACACTCAGATAACTGCCTAGGCGTATCCAAGTTTTGACTTTCTCAGACTCGAAAAAGCGCAGCAAAGCAAGGCAGGTGGCTAAAATAAGCCAAATAGCAGCTGGGGCATAGGGTTCCTGGTAGGTAAGGAGTAGGGTCACGCCAGCGCACAGGCCGTTTTGCCAGTTGATGAGGCGTGTTAAAACGGAGACTATGACCATGCATAAGAACAGATCCCATAGATTCCATTGTGTTAACCAGGTGCCTTGAGTTTGGTCAGTACCTTGGATGAATAAGGAGCGCCAGCCAGGTGGAAGATGTAGGGTTGCAGATAAAGAAGCTGCATTGGCTTGCCAGCCTACGGCTGAAAGTCTTTGTGTTGTTGGTTGTTGTGTAACGGCTTCGAGATCGATGCTGGGGCTTCGAATTTCTATGCCTTCTTGGCCGTTTTGTTTGGTAATGAGTACAGGCTTGCCAGAGACCGTTGCCCGTCCGATGTGAGTGTTTTTACCTTCTATGGATAGACGCCAGTTTTGATACATTTTGCCGTGGATGTAATCGAGGGTTGTGTACCCTTTGCCTGCAAAGTCTAACCAGAGGTTGCGTTTAACGTGTAAAATGTTTTCTGGTGAAGTCACATCGGTACGTTGTTTGAGTTGGAGTTGTAAGGAGTTGGTAGATGTCAATTTGTATGTGGGGAGTGATGCCCATGCTTGTGGTATAGGAATTTGTTGAGTATCTACCGCTGGGGCTCCTTGTGGCTCGACAGTACGCAGTAGGTGATTGGCTGCAAAGGACCAATATTCCATTTTTGGCCAGCTATTTGTGGTTGCCTGCATGTTAAAGCTCATTTGTGGTGTAAGATAGCGCGAGCGCAGTTTAATTGTGTATTGCCCGGGGCGTACTTGTACACGTAATAGGCCCTGTTGCTCAATGCGAGCGGGTAAGGGGCTGTGGAGAAAAGTTGCTACATTGTTTTCAGGGAGAAGCCGGCCCAGCAGGACTTCTCTGGGAGTGCCACTGATTGACAGTTTCAGTTCTGTATCTAGAAAAAGTGGGATGTTATCGTTGAGCTTGCGGTAGACTTCTACGGTTAATGTATCTCTGTGGGTTTGCCTGTTTTTTTCTAAGGGAGCAGGGTTGAGATATAAAGTAGAGCCTTTTCGGTTAAGGGTTTTTATTTTCCCGTTTTCTTTGAGTTCAATGAGGGCTAAAGCCTTGGGAATATTAATTTGCTTGGGTGATTGAGGCCATGAGAATTCGCCTCGTATATGGAAGACGCCAGCAGGTACTTGCACGTAAGGTTTGCCTTTTTGTTCAGTGAGTATGGCTGGTTTGCCGTTAAGGATAATATTTTTTGGCCATCTAGCACCTGTTTGGCTATCACCAGGTAAAGGGATAAGGCTGTCTGCGTATGTGGTTACATGATAGTCAAATTGGGCGCCTTTAGGGATGAGATTGATTGACAGCTGCCCTGGCCAGATGCAATATTTGTGTTGCATCATTGGTGCGTTGGCTGGGCAGGACAATTTAGGATGTTTTTCTAAAACCCAATGGTGCCAGGCTGTTAAGGTCTCTGGGTTGGCGATGGTTTTTGTGCTAATGAGCATTAAAATGATCAAAAACAGGGTAATAAGAGGACTTAAATGACAGCATGGTGGATTTGACATAAAATCAACTCGTATTGGAAGCCTTGTATGACTTCTGGGTATATAGGCTTGTATTATACTATTATTAGTGAGGGAGTTAAGCACTAAGTTGAAAGGGGCTTTGTATAAGTATGCTCAAATTTAATATACCCGTGATGTCAGAATTAAGGTATTTGATTGATGAGCTTTTAAAAAGAGAAGTTGATATTTATTTACATGGTCAGCTTGCTCAGGGTACCTTATTGTTTGTGGATATTGATTGGGGGGTTGCCGAACGCATACATGAAAAGCTGATGAGTTCTTGGAGCTTGATTTATGCGTATTTTCTTTCCAATGAGGCCTTGGCTCGGGGAGAGAAAGATCCTCTGAGAGCGGGTGCTGATGTTGCTACTATTGTGAGCAAATATACGCCTCGTGGTGTTTCACCTCAAGAAATGCAATCTAATTTGGATGCACTTGTGGAGCAGGCAGAATATCTTTTACAATTTCCCCCCAGCCGTTTGGTTTATTTAGGTGGCGCTAGTATATTGCAAGAAGATGTGGATGCTTTGATGGCACTCATTTCTGTTTAATATCTTTATTTTACAATATGAATACATTAAAGTCCCCAGGACAGTTGTACTGGAACGTTTTGTCCAGTCGGTCTTGGTCCAGTGACGCGGGTCAAGAGCGTGTGGTTTCAGCCTTGGATGCGTTGTTTGATACCTTAATGGCAGTGGATAAGCCTAGCTTTAAAGCACAGTTGATGCGAACTTTTAAACGTAGGACCTTATATCCCTATGTAAAAGGTTTGTATCTTTGGGGGGGGGTTGGGCGTGGTAAGACATTTTTGATGGACCTGCTTTATGATAGTTTGAAAAATCATCAAAAAGTCATGCGTAGACACTTTCATCGCTTTATGCATTATGTCCATGCAGAGTTAACGCAATTGCAGGGTCAAAAAAACCCGTTGGATCGGGTTGCAGAGCAGCTGGCGGGGCAGGCTAGGGTGATTTGTTTGGATGAGTTTTTTGTCAATGATATCACAGATGCTATGCTCTTGACCGGTTTATTGCAGGCTCTTTTTGCCAGGGGTGTCTGTGTTGTGACAACGTCTAATCAAATTCCACATCAATTGTATGAGAATGGTCTTCAGAGAGAGCGCTTTATTCCTGCTATTCGTTTATTAGAAGAGCATACTGAAGTGATTCATATTCAGTTCGGGGATGATTTTCGCACACGTACTTTGGAGCAAGCTGGTATTTATTTAACGCCTTTAGGTGCTGAAACAGAGTCCAAAATGCAGGCGATGTTCACGCGTTTAGTGCCTACTGATTCTGTGCAAGAACACAGCAAAATAGAGGTGTTATGTAGGGATATTCAGACTAAAGCATTAGCTGAGGATGTTGTTTGGTTTGAGTTCCAAGAGTTGTGTGATGGGCCCCGTAGTGTTGCTGACTATATAGAGTTGGCTAAGTGTTTTCATGCTGTTTTACTTTCTAATGTACCTGTTTTTACATCGTTTAAGGAGGCGCAGGCTCGTCGTTTTATTCATTTGGTGGATGAATTTTATGATCGCAATGTAAAGTTGATTTTATCGGCGCAAACACAGCTTTCAGCTTTGTATCAGGCACAGCAACTTAAATTTGAGTTTAAGCGCACTGTCAGTCGTTTGCAGGAGATGCAAAGTCATGAGTATTTAGTACGGGCACACAGAACCTAGTGGAGCTCACCGTATGTATGAGTCTGTTGCTGCTTTTCATGAAAATGCCACTCTCTACGCTTTGTTGGATGCTGCTATTGATGGCATGGTGACGATTGATAATAAAGGAGTGATCACTGGCTTTAATCCAGCCGCAGAGAAGATGTTTGCTTATGCCAAAGTTGAAGTGATTGGTCAAAATGTCAGTTGTTTGATGTCAGAACTCTATGCGGATCATCATGATCAATATATTCAAAATTATTATCAAACTGGCGTTAAAAAAATTATTGGGATAGGTCGACAAGTGACCGGCAAGCGGAAAGATGGGCAGTTGTTTCCGGTTGAATTGTCTGTGGGTGAGATCTTTAGTCAGGGAGAGAGTGTTGGTTTTGTGGGTATTATTCGTGATGTTACGGATAAAGTGCGAGCGGATCAAGAGTCTAAATCTAATCGTGAACAGTTAGCGCACGTGACTAGACTCAATACCATGGGTGCTATGGCAGCGGGTATTGCACATGAAGTTAACCAGCCTTTAACGGCTGTGGCAAGTTATGCGCAAGCTTGTAAGCGTTTATTGGGTGATACGTTTCATCGAGATGAGACATCAGAAAAAAATTTAGTAAAAGTTCTAGAAATTCTTGAAAAAATTGATCAGCAAGCCCGCCGTGCTAGTGAGGTGATGCAAAGGCTTAGAAACTTCGTAAAACGAAAAAATGGGCAGATGAGTGTGGTATCGATTAAGGCTATTATTTATGATACTTTAGCCTTGGCTAAAACGGATACGCGTTTGTTGGATCATCCTGTTGATTTAGAGCTTGAATCTGATTTACCATCGGTATTGGCCGATCCGATACAAATACAACAAGTTTTGTTGAACTTGATTCGTAATGGTATAGATGCGATTGAGGCTGAGCCTATGCAAGAGGCTAGCCGTCATAGACCAGAAAATTTAAAGCTAATTGTACGTCGTTTTGACGATACTTGCATTGAGGTTGTGGTGATCGACTATGGAATTGGTTTGACTGATGAAGGTAAGATCAAGCTTTTTCACCCGTTTGTAACAACGAAAGATCACGGTATGGGGATTGGCCTTTGTGTCAGTCGAGGGATTGTGCAAGCTCATGGGGGTCGGCTTTGGCACCAGGATTTGCAAGGGCGATCGGGCAGTGCTTTTCATTTTACTTTGGTTATTGCTGAAGGTGAAGCGTGATATATGATATATATAGTCGATGATGATGAGGCTGTCAGAGATGCTTTGTCGATTTTGTTAGAATCTATAGGATATGAACATGAGTGTTTTGAGACAGCGCAGGTTTTTTTAGAAGATGTTAAGTATCAACCAGAAAAATATAAAATAGGGGCTTATGAAACTTGTTGTTTGTTGTTAGATGTTCGTATGCCAGGTATGAGTGGTATGCAGTTGCAACAGCAATTGTTGGCGCTTGATGTGGAATTGCCGATTATTTTTATTACAGGTCATGGTGATATTTCAATGGCTGTTGCTGCAATTAAAGCGGGTGCGGTTGATTTTTTGACTAAACCGTTTGCGGAGAAGGATTTGCTGCGTTGTCTCGATAGCGCGTTTGATCGCTATCGAGAGTTGGTCATAAATCGGGAGAGGAATGAGGGAGTTTTGCGATTATATGAGTCTTTAACGCCAAGGGAAAAAGAAATTTTAAAATTATTGGTTGCAGGAAAATCCAATAAGGTCATAGGGTACGATTTGGATATCAGTCAGCGCACGGTGGAGGTGCACCGTGCGCGTGTTATGAGTAAGATGGAGTGTAGATCTTTAGCGGACTTGGTTAAACAAGGAGCGCTTTTAGGTTTGTCGTAAGATTTAAACTATCGATGATAATTTATAATTTCGGCTTCGCTCTCAATACCCTTTCTCATGTCGACAGGTTCTTGATACAGATACATTCGGTTAATCTCCAGAAAATCAAATAGCATGTTGATGAAGTGGAGTCAACCATATTGGAAGCCATAGAAAAATTGAATTCAATCTATAAAATGCTCTCGCAGTTTACCGAAGATGTCCTGGAATTGGTGTACGAAGCGGAACTGTAAAAATGACCAAAAAGCGGCTGTTTTATGTTCATTTATCCCTATCACAATATATCTTGTAACCGAAGTTACAAGATATATTAGTTAGAGCATTTCGTTAATCATATCTCCTATTCGCTTAATATTAGCTGTGGATACGCCATGAGTCCTGGCAAAATTTTTCCATTGCTGAACGGCAGATATAGTTTTATCAATTATTCGATTAGCTTCCGCTTTGGATAGATTTACTGTTTTGGATAATTCAAATAAATGCTCTCTCCTTGGATTTTTACCTTCTCCCATTACCATAGTGCTCTGTTCACCACCTGGGCCATTTGAAAAAGTAAGATCATAAGCTGGAGCCATACGCCATATTCCGACTTCATCCATTAAAAACGAAAAATTTTTAGAGTGATCATCACGATTATGACTAAGGACATTAAAAACAGCTAAACGATACATTTTCTGTGCTTCACGAACATCACGAGTCAGTACCATTGTTGCCTTGATCAAGTCCTGATAATCAAGTGCCGGGATGCGAAAATCAGAGTGCAACAATCCACAGGCCGTATGCATATGCAATCGCCCTCCTGAATTTGTACGATCAAAACGTTTGGTTGCGAAATAACCTTGTCCTTTTTGTGCTTCAAACAAATGTGTATCCATTACATCCAGCCCGGCTTCGCGGGCCATTAAACTATATACATACTCAATGGCACCTGCATCCGGACCATCCTGGCTGTTAGGAAATTTGACAAGCCACGGCTCATAACCTCTGTTTAAATCATGGACTCCCTGTACAAGCCTTGATTTATCCTTGCTCACACCAATCAAAGCTTTAGGTCTCGCACCTGCTGAAGAACCATTAAGTGCTACAAGCTCCTGCAGTACATTAGAACTTTCACCCTCCAGAATTTTCTGCGATTGCAAGGCCAATCGATCAAGATCAATGGCACCTGTAATTTTTCTTTGACTGTAATCCGGCTCATACATCAATGCACCCATACCTCTGTGACCAACATGGGCAAGTCGGTCTAATGGAGATAAGGCGCTCTCATTGACTCCTCTACTGCGTAATGCCCGATCAAGCAGTAACCTCCCCCATCCGTCAGGTAAACTGTCATTAAACACGCCTGGCAATCCTTCAAACAAACCGGAATCAAAAACTTGAAGCCTTGAACTCAGTGGTAGTTTAAATGGTGAAAGTTCCAGTTTCTTATTAATGAAGTTCATATCATATTCAAAATAAATTTTACCTTCACGGTGTGCTAAGCGTCCGACATTGATTGATTGCTCTTGAAAACAAAGTATGATGTTAAGCACGGTGATTGGCGTAAAGGATTTAACCACGTGGTTTGCCTTTCTTTCTAGATCGTGTTGCTGATTTTGCTATGTACTTTTTAGACTCTTCTGCTTTTAACAGCTCATCCATATTGCTAAATTCGGTTTTTAGTTGCAGTGCCTGGATGACTTTATCCGTTAATCCAAGAACAAATGTAAGTTTTATAAAAGATTCAAACGATATCTTCCCTGTCTGTTCAAACTTTCTAAGCACAGACACACTTACACCAGAGCGTTGCGCCAGCTCTGCTTGCGTCATGTTTTTGGCAATACGATGCCCACGCAACAACTTCGGACATTCGAGAAAAGCTTCTTCTGGTGTTAATATAGATATCATAGTAGTAATTATACAATATAATATATATTAATTACTGCTATAATGATAATAAAATCGATTTAATACACCTATTAAAGACATTTGGGTGTATCCGCTAACCCCTTCCTTTAAAACAATACTTCGATAACAGGCGAAACCGTCTAATTCAGGCTCACCAACATGACCATCGATTGAGTGTTATTTGGTGGTTCATTTAGAATTATGGCGTTATGCCTAAACGGGTTATCCGAATATTTACCTTAAAAGCAAGATAACTCTTTGATTCTTAATAGCTGAAAATCTAGCGGGAATTACTGTCATATGATTTTATAAAGGCCCCTCTGCTGAATCCGGTGCAGACCATAGAGCTCCCCAGGTACCTTGAGGTTGTATGTACAAAGCGGTATCTTGGTTGATAACGCCTCGTTGTATACCCCAAATATAATTGCGGGTATTATTATCGGAATTGGGATTAATGACACCGCTTAAAGCAATCTTTTGCTCTGGGTTATTTAAATTAACATCAAACAAATGCAGTCCAGTGTAGGACCACTGTCCCCATGTTGTTGCGGGTGCTCCTGCTGGTCTTTCATAGACTGAGATAGGCAGTGTAAAACGAAAAGCAGTGGCTGATTCGTCGAGTGTGATGATTGAAAAAGCATGATGATCGTCACTGACGGAACTGTAGGTCCCAGCTGCACCAATCACTTGCTCTTCTATCGTTGTGGGTTTGCTTGGGTCAGAAAGATCAAATAGGCTTAGTTTGAGACCTTGGGTTCTGACTCTGCCTTCAATGACCTCAGTTTCTTGGCCAATGCCGAGCAACATGTTTTCACCTAAAGGATGCAGATACTCTGAGAATCCAGTCAGTTCCACTGAGCCTTCAATAAAAGGATCTGAAACAGTGTTTGTATTGATTACATACAGAGGGTCAATTCTTTCAAATGTGACTACGTATGCCCGATTTTTTACAAAGCGTACGCCATGGATTTGTTCGTTGGGTTTGCCAATGGGTTCTGGCCTCTGATCATTAGGCAGTTGGCTGACAATATCTAGCTCGAAGCTTGAGCTGCTACTTGGAGCAGGTTCAAGAAAGGTCAGTCGATGCATGGGGCTGCTGCGGCCATTACTGTTGTTAACCCATTCAGAGGTGAGTATACCTAAATGATTGTTTTGCTCTCCTAGACGAAAGGATGGGTTGCGGCCTGTGACTTCACCTTGTACACGACCTGAACCGATGTATTGAGGCACTGATCCACCGAGCTCGAATTTATGGATAGAAGTGAAAAAGTTATATTCATTACTATTACTATTGGATTTCGTCCATTCGTTTTGAAAAAGATAAAGGTTGTTTAAGGTGGCAAAGACTTGCTGACCTGTGAAAACGCAGGCAGCAGTGATTTCATCCGGATTATCTAAGTTGATTTGTGTGATGGTCGTCAGTTGTGGAGCGGAATAGTGATGGTATAACTCGGCAACAGGTGGCATGTAGCAACCCGTTGGTTTAACTTGTGTGAGTTCTTGATCATCTTTGTAATAGCTTGGCAACAATGCGTCTATATCAAGTTGTTCGATCAAAGCCAAATTGTTTTGTATTTGTTCCTTGTCTGTAGCCCAGGGGATAAAGCCTTGAGGTAAAGCGCTTGTTTGGCTGATGATATAAAGTTTGTTGCCGATTTTTCGTGTGCTAACCAGTTGTCCTTCAATTTTTAAAGAAGGTAGTGTGACAGGAGTGCTTGCTGTACTAATGTCAAAACTATTAATGACGACTTGTGAGGTTGAGGGTCCGGGGTAAGGGTAAATGGAAAGTGCGCTGTCAGCAGCGATGGGTTCAGCAATCGCGATGGGTAAAGGCTCAGGTTCGGGTAATGGAGTTGTGAGCGTTTCTTCTTCAAGAGTGATTATGTCTTCTTCAGGGATATCGATGACTTCGGGTGGGTAGATAAATGTGTATTCAAAGAAAGAGCCAATGGCTAACATCGATTTTTTATTGAGTTCAGCATTTGTGTGTAAGTATAAACCGTTGTATTGATTATTCTGTTCTTGTTCAGACAGGTCAATGGTAGCCACTTCTTCGGCAAAAGGGCTGCCATTTGTGGTTTCTAGAATGCGAATTTGCCAAGCTCTTGGTAGAAACACTGGAGCGAACAGTTGGCTGCTGACAACCGGCTCGCTGACAATAGGGCTTGGGTTGGGCAGTTCTGTTTCAGTCTCTGGTTTTTCTAAAAGTGTGAATAAGTACTGGCCGTCGAATTTGACAGCATCGAGTTCATCAACTCCTTGAATTTGATTGTTTGTGGTCGAAAATGATGGAGGAGTTGCAGTGACAGAGTCACCTGGTTGGGTGCTTAAGGCCGGTTGATCGGCGACGCTTGGCGTGTCTATAGCTAACACAGATTCTTCAGCAACAAAAAATAGAGGGCTGTCCTCTTGTCGTTCAACTATGTTTGTTAAATGTTGTTTATAAGTGTCAATAAAGACAGAGCGTGAGTCATTGGTTGTTAAATGAGCGGGCTGCACTCTTGTGTCAATTGGGTTCTCAGAAGCTCCACAGCCGATTAAGGTCATGAGCATCAAACCTATGTAAACCGTTGAGATAAGGTGCATTGGCGAAGTCTCCGTTGTGAGCTAAGAGTCAGAGTTCACAGTAAATGAAAGCTTGGTTATTTTCTGTGTGAGATGTATACTAATATACGTGGGAAATTTTCCCTCGTCAAGTCATCTTATTGCATAAAGTTGTTATGGTTTTTTAGAGGGTTATTTTACTTTGAAGAGCGGTTTTTACCCATTTGTTTTTTCTGTTGGCTTGTTGATCAACTTTGCTTATGTGATCACTGTTTCTACAGCGTTTGCAGAGCAAGAGCTTGATTCTATGCGTTTTAGCGTTGGAGCTTTTGTCAGTTCAGGTGATTACAATTTTGAAGATAAAACTTTGATTAATGCAATTCCTTTATCTTTTGAGTATCGGCGATCGCATTGGCGTTTTAAAAATCTTGTTTCATTGTTGAATATTGATGGTCCAGGGACTGTTACACTGGAAGGGGGAGGGCTTCGGCTTGGTGATCAACACAATGATGAGACAGGTGTAGGTGATTGGTTTATTAGTGTGGCGTATGACGGCTTTTATAATGTGCAAAAAGCTAGGTTTTGGGAGTTGCAGTCAAAGTTGAAGGTGCCCATTGCAGATGAGGATAAGGGTTTAGGGACTGGTACGTTTGATTTTTCCGTGTCTTACTCTTTGATGCACGTGTTTTCTAACAGTGCTGTTTGGCACCAACTGGGTTATCGTTTTCGAGAAAATTCATCTCAATTGCAACTGAATGACACCTTTAATGTTTCTGTGGGGGGACAGTTTCAGGGGTTTGAGTCTTTTGCTTTGGGTTATGTTTTTAATTATAAGCAAGCTCAAATAGAGGGAAATGAGGCGGCTAGAGAAAGTTTTCTGTATTTAAATCGACGATTGGATACACAGCATGTAGATGTAAGGAAGTTGAGCTTTTATTTATTGTTTGGACATTCGAAAGCAAGCCCTGATTACGCTTTGGGGGTACAGGCTCAAACGGATTGGTTGCCTACAAGCACTTTGTTTGGGGTAGAGGTAAGATGATTGATGATCGTGAATTGAAGTCGACGCTGCATAAATCAATTAAATGGATTTTGAAACCGATTGTGGTGTTGTTGATTAAATATCAAATTACCTTGCCTGCTTTGGTGGGTATGTTAAAGGCTTTGTATGTTGAAGTGGCTATGGATTTTTATAGATTGGATGGTAAGCCTCAAACAGACAGTCGTATTCATTTACTGACGGGAGTGCATCGTAAGGATATTCGTGTGATCAAACAACAAAAAACTGAAACGCTTGTGGTGTCAACTCCTGAGAAAGTGTCATTAGGTATGCAAATTTTGAATAAATGGATGACGGACTCAAGATTTTTGGATAGCCGTAAACTCCCCAAAAAGCTTCCTGTTAGTAAAGTGGAGCACAGTCTTTGTTTTGAGCAGTTGGTTTCAGAAGTTTCAGGTAAAGACATTCGAGCGAGATCTGTGTTGGATGAATGGTTGTCTGCAGGTTTGGTGTGTTTGGATCAGCGTGGATATGTTTGTTTGCAGCAAGAAGCCTTTGTTCCTCAAAAAGGCCTTTGTGAGAAAGTGTTTTTTTGGGGCAGAAATGCCCACGATCATATTCAAGCAGGGGTAGAGAATATTATTCAGGACGACTCTCCTTTTTTTGATCGCAGTGTGGCATACACCCATTTAAGTGCAGAGTCTTTAAAAGTGATTGAGCAAGTGGTTCGAGATGAATCGATGAAGTTATTAAAGGTTGTTAACAATATGGCAGCCAAGTTGCAAGAGCAGGATAAAAAAGTTGCTAAACGTTCTTTTCGCTTTAATTTTGGTGCGTACTTCTATCACGATATGTTGCAGGGTAAAAAAAGGAAGGCTGATGATGAGGCACAGTAATCATTATAATTATGTGAAAAAAATATTATTGGTTTTGGTGTTGAGTGTTTCTCCTTGGTTTTGGAGTGTTGCTGAAGTTTTAGGACCAGAAGAGGGGGGTATAGGAGGTACAGGTGTCTTAAAGCAAAAACCAGAGTTTGTTGAGTTGCCTGAGATTCCAGAGCGTATTGAAAAGCCAGAGTTGGGAGTTGATCTCATTGATCGACCTGAAGTGTTAGAGGCAATCGAAGCAGCAGAACCAATGCCTCATCCAATGGAGACTGTACCGCTTCCGGTTGAGATGGAATAAAGGGGGGATTATTAACCGTTAAGGAATACATGCCTTCCTAAATTGAGATGAATTGTTTTTCTTTTTCTGTTGATTTGCTAGAATAGCGTTGTTTAGGAACGAGCTGTTGGTAGTAGTGATAAGTGTGCTTATATTTTGAACCTAATTTTAGAGGGTGATTATGCAGATGCAGATGGGTGGTAGAATCGATGGTAAACAAGTAAGCTCAGTGCCGACTGGATCTCATAGTAGTGATACTGGTGGGCAAGTGGGGGACGGACTTCGGCGTCGGGGGCCTAATTCCCCGTCTTCTTCGCTTCGAAGTCCAGATAAGTCAGAAGGAAGTCATGGTTGTGTAGCAGCCATTGCGCCTCATGAACAGCGACCATGGTCTATAAAATTCAAAGCATTGTTATTTCTTGCTGGTGCTGGTGCTGCGTTTTCTGGTTTAGTTTTTTCTCAACGCAGTAGTGATACTGGACTGCGATTAATGGGTCACACATTACCATCAGGATCAGATGGCTTTCTACCATATCATGTGGATTTTAAAGGCCTTGATGAGAGAAGTGTTGCCGGCATGGATAGTTTTGATCCAGTGGCAAAAATTGTGAACTCAGCTTTGAATAATACACATGGTAGCTTCGTAGTACCCGTGCATGCTGTTAGAGCGGGTGTTGGCGTGCTGAAACCTTGTATGATAGAACCGCTTGATAACAGACCGCCTAAGCCATTATTGCCTTCAATGGCAGAAAAAGGGTGCGTCAAGCATTCCTGTAAAATGGGTTCAATGACCAGCATTGTTGCAAGGGAGGGTAAATTTAACCCTGATTCAAACAATTTCAGGCGAGTTACCGAGACTGTAGAGAATCTTCGTGGCGAGGTAAGAGTCGTAACAAGTGATCAACTGCCAGGCTTGCGGCATAAGGTTAATGCGGCTATTAAAGATGTAATTGGCATAGAAGGTGCCTGGACTAAGCCTATTAATCCAGAGACTTTTGCGTTAGCCCAAATATCAGCTTTTGCAGCCGATGCCACTTGGATGCAGAAATTTAAAGACATACCAAAATTACCACTTACATGGAATGGCACGGGAGAAAATCGCGGTCAGCAAGTTCCCGCAATAATTCTTGAAGGGCATCGGTTCTCTGTAGATAGGCGTCCTGTGTATATGATTCCTACGGCAATAAGGGATTATCGAGCATGGGTTTTTCCTATGGATCAATTTGAGTACGTAGAAGCTAGAGACATTGCTGAACATTCTCAAGAGTATTTATCAGTGGTTGATGAGGGTACTGATGTCCATCTTCATATACCTACAGTTGATCTAGAAACCAGGTTGAGTCATGTTTATGAGGAAGCATCTTTGTCCAGGGATATGAGTGCTTGTGCTGTAGACGGAGACATGCTTGAAGTAACTGACTCCCCGGCAGTTGGAAGATTACGGTTTGATGAGGAAGGGCTATCAATGTCTGGTGTGATGATATCTACGGTTGTTGGTTTATCTGCTCAAGAGCCGCCCGTTCCAGAAGATATGGTGCCTGTAGATGAAAATTTTTGGCTTTTAACTACTGCCCCTACCTATGAAGTAATAGGTGTTGCTGCTATTAGATAAATAGATGAGTAAACGCTTGTATGCTATAGGTATCGTTAAAAACCTTGTAATCTTTTACAGAGGCCATTGATGCAGTTCGTATCCACTAACCGTAACTTCTAAAGCCCAAGCCTGATGGTGCCAGCTTCCCAGGACAATGCGTTCATAGAATTGTCCTGTGTGTTCCCACTGGTGTGCCGCTGGTCTGTGTGTATGGCCATGTATCATGCGCTTTATATTATGTCTATCCAATAGAGCTTGAACACTGTCTTGATTCACATCCATGATTTCGGCTTCTTTACTTTTTTGTGCGGATTGGCTTTGCTGACGGTATTGCTCAGCGATTTTTAAGCGCTCTTCTATTGGTTTTGCAAGAAAGGAGCTTTGCCATGAATGACTGCGTAGTTGCGCTCGTAGAGTAAAGTAATCTGTATCGTCTGTGCATAAAAGATCGCCGTGTAATATAAGCGTTGGAATACCGTATAGATCAATTCTGGTGATTTCTTCTAACAGCTGACAACCACTGCGCTTGGCAAAATCTTGTTGAATCAAAAAATCACGATTGCCATGGGCAAAATAGATAGTTGTACCTTGTATTGTAAGCTGCTTGAGTGCTGTGGTGACTTGTTGTGATAGAGGGCTTTCATAGTCATCACCGATCCAATACTCAAATAAGTCGCCGAGTATATAAAGTGCCTGGCAGTTGCCTAGTGATTGACTTAAAAAGCTTAAAAAAGCCTGTGATACTCTGGGCTCATCAGGTTTTAGATGGGTATCGGCCACAAACCAGGTTGACATAAATAAAAAAATCTATTTTAAGTTGTTGAGGGCTTTTCTTCTTCAAGGTAAGCGTTCTTGATAAAAATGTCTTCTACGGGCACATCTTTATGATGTCCCTTGGAAGTAGTTTGTACTTTTGCCATGCGGTTGATAACGTCCATGCCGGTTGTCACTTTCCCAAAGACGGCGTAGCCCCAGCCTTCTGGTGTTTCAGCTGTGTGGTTTAAGAATGTGTTGTTAGCAACATTGATGAAGAATTGTGCTGTAGCAGAGTGGGGAGCTTGTGTGCGAGCCATGGCTACAGTGCCTATTTCGTTTTTAAGGCCGTTATTGGCTTCGTTTTGGATTGGTTCACGTGTGGCTTTTGTTGTCATGTCGGCGTTCATGCCGCCGCCTTGTACCATAAACCCATCGATCACGCGATGAAAAAGGGTATTGTTATAGTGTTCTTGCTTGATATATTCAATAAAATTAGCTACAGATTGGGGAGCTTTTTCTTGATTGAGTTCTAGGTGTATTTCCCCTAAAGTGGTTTCAAGTACAGCGGTTTGTGTTGACATATGTATACCTTTTAAAATGTTTATGAAAGTGCATATTATAAAAAGCGTTGTGTCGATGGACAAATTGGGTAGAGTCTAGCATAAAAAACCTTGGAGGTTAGAGTTCGTTTTATGTCTGAAGTTACTAATGAATCAGAGAAGGGCAGTCATTTTATTCGCCAAATCATTGTTAAAGACCTTGAACAAGGTAAAAAGCAAGGTAAGTCGGTGGTGGTGCAGACACGCTTTCCGCCAGAGCCTAATGGGTATTTGCACATTGGTCACGCTAAGTCTATTTGCTTAAATTTTGGGATGGCCGAGCAGTTTCAGGGTCACTGTAATTTGAGGTTTGATGATACCAACCCAGAGAAAGAGAGCCAGGACTATATTGAATCGATTATTGAAGACATTCGTTGGCTGGGCTTTAAGTGGCAAAATAATGTTAAATATGCTTCTGATTATTTTGATCAGTTGTATCAGTTTGCACTGGCTTTGATTAAAGCGGGTAAAGCTTATGTGTGTAGCTTGCCCGCAGAGGATATTCGTACTTATCGGGGAACCTTGACAGAGGCTGGGCGTGTAAGCCCTTATCGTAATCGGACTGTGGAAGAAAATTTGGCTTTATTTGAGGCGATGAGGCAAGGGCAGTATCAAGAAGCTGAACATGTATTGCGCGCTAAAATTGATATGGCGGCTGGTAATATTAATTTGCGTGATCCGGTGTTGTATCGTATTCGCTATGCGCAGCATCATCAGACGGGTAATAAGTGGTGTGTTTATCCTATGTATGATTACACTCACTGCGTTTCAGATGCTCTTGAGGGTATTACTCATTCTTTATGCACTCTAGAGTTTGAGGATCATCGGCCTTTGTACGATTGGATTTTGGATCAGTTGGATGTACCTTGTCATCCGCAGCAAATCGAATTTGCGCGCTTAAATTTGAATTATACAGTTACCAGCAAACGTAAATTGAAGCAACTGGTGGATGAAGGTGTGGTTCAGTCTTGGGATGATCCACGTATGCCAACAATCAGTGGTATGCGTCGAAGAGGCTACTCTGCGGCTTCTATTAGAAATTTTTGTCATGCCATTGGTGTGGCTAAGGCTAACAGTGTGGTGGATATGGAAATGTTGGAATTTGCTGTGCGTGATGATTTAGATAAATCCGCATTGCGAGTGATGTGTGTGTTGAATCCAATCAAGTTGGTTATTACGAATTACCCTGAGGGGCAGCAGGAGTGGCTTAAAGCACCTTGTCATCCGAAGTTGGATTTGGGGTATAGGCAGATTCCCTTTATGCGTGAAGTCTATATAGAGGCTGATGATTTTTCTGAGCAGCCGCCGCCTAAGTATTTTCGCTTAGCGCCAGGCAAAGAAGTGCGGTTGCGCTATGGTTATGTTGTGCGTTGTGAGGCTGTGATTAAGGATGAAACCAGTGGACAAGTTACTGAAATTCATTGCACCTATGATGCTGATACCCTTGGTAAAAAACCTCAAGGGCGTAAGGTCAAAGGCGTGATACATTGGGTGCCTGTGGATCAGGCTTTGCCCTGCCAGGTACGTTTGTATGACCGCTTGTTTTTAGAGGCTGAGCCGACGCAATTGGATTGTGATAATCCTCGATCTTTTTTAGAGAAATTGAATCCAGAATCGTTGCGAGTGTTATTGTGCAGTTATATAGAACCTTATGTTAGACAGGTGAAACCGGAAACGTGTTTTCAGTTTGAGCGTTTAGGTTATTTTTGCGCAGATCGTTGGGACTGTCGACCGGATAATTTGGTTTTTAACCGTACTGTTTCGCTCAGGGATGGGTGGGCCAAAGTAAAAGGTTGAAGATGCTTATTGAAAGTATTTTATGGTTTTCTTATAACTTATGAGTAAGAAATCTCTTACAGAGATGTAGGTTGTTTGTTATATTTGGCTAAAGAGATAACGACCTTGTCTAAATATTTTTTGTTTAATTTGTTGTTTTTTATAGAAAAAATTCTTGTTGGTTGGGGGTAGAATCGAGTTGTGTGAGATTTTTAGTGCTTTAGCTTGGTTGAGATAAAGTTTAGGTTTGATAAAGTAATAGCTGCTGGGACGCAAATCGTACATGGAAGTAGCTCTTTGACGATGGATCGTAGATACTCATTAACGGATAAATGAGTTAGCTATGGATTTAGGTAGTGGCAAAGGAATGTAGGGCGGCTTGGATATTAGTCGCCCTTAACTTACTATCTTATAGCTATATTTTTTATTTTGTACACTTGCAGTTGTGTGATTTCAAGTTGCTTATAACTTTGTTGATCGTGATAAATTGCTTTGCAAAATATAAATTTCAGTCTAAGTTTTAATTTAAGCATTAGGGAAAATGCTAGGCCACAGAGTGAAGGAGTAAACTCTTAATGTAGGGAGAATACAGGCCGAAGGAGCAGTACCCACAGAGGAAGTGGGGTGAGGGTTAGAAGAACATCAAAAGGGCAGTGTTAAGCTGCCCTTTTTTGTATGTGAGTGTGTTTAAGAGTCTTTTGGCTATTTTTCTTGTTGATCTTGATTTTCTGATTCTGGTGTTTCAATTAAATATTTTCGTTTGTTTTCTACACCATTCCAGTTGTCGGCATCTTCTGGTGCTGGTTTGATCTCAGTGATATTTGGCCATTTTTCAGCAAGTTTCTCATTCAGTTCAATGAAGTCTTCTTGTCCTTCTGGGACTTCATCTTCAGAAAAGATGGCATTAGCAGGGCATTCTGGTTCACAAAGCGCGCAGTCTATGCATTCATCGGGGTGAATGACTAAAAAATTAGGACCTTCATAGAAGCAATCAACAGGGCAAACTTCTACACAATCGGTAAATTTGCACTTAATACAGTTTTCTGTCACAACGAATGTCATATTAACCTCGGGTGTTGATGAAAAAAGACATCTGTTTTTTTGAAGTAATTTTCTAGTGTATCCCGGCAATATGCCTTGATTGGGTTACAAGGTGTTTGGTGGGTCGTACTGGATTCGAACCAGTGACCAATTGGTTAAAAGCCAACTGCTCTACCAGCTGAGCTAACGACCCTTAACTTTTTTATGTCCCTAGAGGTTTTAGTTGGACATTAAAAAGAGCGCACATAATACAGAATTTGTTGTGAGCTTGCAAAGCTTTGATGGAGGGTTTTTCCAAAAGCGAAGGGTTATTATGACTTTCTGGTAACTTTTTGATCAAAAAATGCGTTTAGCGATGTTTGTTGCGCTGAGTTTTTTATAGCTTGATCGACTTGTAAGCATAGTTTTCGAAAAACAGTGTTACATCCAGATAACAATGTTTTGATAGTAAATTAGTTAAAATTCGTCGAGAATCTTTCTTAGGTAAGGCACAGGAAATAATCTACCCATTGTTCGCTTCTGAACTCGCTGTGCTCAAACATGCATCCGCTCAAAATGGGTAGATTATTTCCTGTGCCTTACCTATAACGCTTCCCTATGATCCGGCATATGCGTTGCCTTCCTCATTCGACCGAATCACGTATAAGGCATACGCTCATCGGCTCTCATTCGTCGGCGCCTTTATGCCAAACCATAGGAAAACGCTATA
>JANQJO010000091.1 GCA_028281605.1 Pseudomonadales bacterium | reverse complement strand
CAAGAAAAATATTTTTTTAACTGTTCGAACAAAATCTTTTAACTATTTGAATTTAAATGGTTTCTTGATCGATTAATATTTGAACTCTGAATCGCTGTGAAAATATAAGCCCATGCCACGCATTTACAACTCAATTAAGATATCTCTGAACTTAACAAGCTATGACTTTTCATAGGTTGACCTATGAAAAGTCATAGGCTACCCTAGTTCTATGGACACTATTCAACTCCCATTTACAGACGAAATTAAAAAAAGACTCAAAGAGCCCAAAATGCTCATGCAGTTCATTATTGGGCCCAGACAAGTAGGAAAAACCACAGGAATCGAATCCATCTTGGAAGATTACCCTGGTCCCACTCATTATCTGCTTGTGGAGGACGAACCCATTCGCAATCTCAACTGGCTACAAAAGCAATGGTGGTACACACAATCACTTGGAGCAAACGCCCTGCTAGTGTTAAATGAAATTCAGAAAGTAACCTATTGGGCTGAAGGGCTTAAAGCACTGTGGGACGAAAGCAAAAAGAAGAAAAAACCATTAAAATGCGTATTTTTAGGCTCTTCCTCACTGGATTTATCACGAGGCACACGTGAAAGTTTAGCAGGCCGCTTTGAGGTAATCCAAGTACCTCACTGGGATTACACGCTATCTAAAAAATTGATCACAAGCTTTTCGTTCGAGGCTTTTTTACGTCAAGGGGGGTATCCAGGCAGTTATGCCTTTCTTACCAACAAAGAGCGCTGGCACCAATACATGAAAAGCTCAATTATCGAGAGCGTGTTGACTAAAGATATATTCGGTGCAAACACCATTAAAAAACCGGTGTTATTTCGTCAGCTTATTGAATTACTGGCGTCTTATCCTGCTCAAGAAGTCAGTTACACTAAACTACTGGGTCAACTCCAAGAATCAGGCAACGTTGAAATTATTAAACACTACCTCAAACTACTGGAAAATGCTTTCTTATTTTGTGGTCTGGAAAAATACAGCCCAAAAAAAGTTTTGCTCAAAGCAAGCTCTCCTAAAATCATCCCAATGTGCCCTTCCTTGATTGAAGTTTTAGCACCGGAAGTGACATTCGGCCGCCGCTTTGAAGCTTATATCGGCAGCCAGCTCTTAAAACTCAATGGCGAAGCTTATTACTGGCGAGAGGGTCAATATGAAGTGGACTTTGTTTACAAAAACTTGACAGGACAATTATTTGTAATTGAAGTGAAATCAGGCAAACACAAACACTCTGCCTCATTAAATAAATTTTTAGAAAAAGTGCCGAAGGCAGAAGTGGTCATTATTGATCAGAATAACATGGACCGATTACAGAGTTTGATAGAATAGCTTCCATTAAAAAAAGATTACTATTTAACCAGCGAGTAGCTTATTATCAAAACAATTTATCCGTTAACTCGCCTGAGCCATAAAAAACCTGTAAGATGCTCTGCAAACCTAGCACAAAACATTATCCACAAGCCTTTCAACTAAAGCCAAACCAAAAGACTAAGGACAGGGAAGTACGCGCTTATGACTGAAAAACCCAAAACGTCTGCCAATCTCTTTGATCAAGCCAAACACACTATCCCAGGCGGGGTCAACTCTCCAGTACGTGCCTTTAAAGCCGTTGGGGGCTCACCTGTTTTTATTCAGTCGGCTAAAGGTGCTTACATCACCGATGTAGAAGGTAAACGCTATCTTGACTATGTTGGCAGCTGGGGCCCCATGCTCCTGGGCCATGCGCATGAAGCCGTGATTGCAACAGTGCAAAACGCCTGTCAAAACGGCTTAAGTTTCGGCGCACCGTGTGAACTAGAAACCCAACTGGCTGAAAAAATTTGTACGTTAATACCCAGCATAGAACTGATACGCATGGTCAACTCAGGCACCGAAGCCACCATGAGCGCCATTCGCTTGGCACGCGCTTATACCCAACGAAACACCATCATCAAATTTGAAGGGTGTTACCATGGGCATGTAGACTCACTCCTGGTTAAAGCCGGTTCCGGCGCTCTCACCCTGGGCACGCCTACCTCACCCGGCATCCCAAATAGCACAACTGAGCAAACTCTAGTATTGGAATACAACAACTGCGAACAAGTCACGACTGCTTTTAAAGAGCATGGAGAACACATCGCAGCCATTATCGTCGAACCCGTTGCTGGCAATATGAACTGCATACCCCCTTCGGCAGAGTTTCTGCAACATTTGCGCAAACAGTGTGACCAATTTCAGAGCTTGCTGATTTTTGATGAAGTTATGACAGGATTCAGAGTCGCTTTGGGGGGTGCTCAAAGCTACTACAACATTCAACCTGACCTCACCACGCTCGGCAAAGTCATCGGTGGGGGGCTACCAGTCGGAGCCTTTGGAGGCAAGCGCATGATCATGGAGCAACTGGCCCCTTTAGGTCCTGTCTATCAAGCTGGCACGTTATCGGGGAATCCAATTGCAATGAGCGCAGGCTTAAAAACACTAGAACTGATTTCAGAACCTAACTTTTACGACCCTATCATCAAACTCACCAGTACATTATGTGAAGGCCTAGAAACAGCAGGCAAAGACACAGGCATTACCATCACCACTCATCAAGCCGGCACCCTATTTGGCTTCTTCTTCTCTGATCAGGCTCACATCACAAACTTAACAGAAGTGAGTGCCTGTAACGGTGAATACTTCAAACAATTCTTTCAGGCCATGTTAACCAAGGGTATTTACTGGGCACCTTCAGCATTCGAAGCAAGCTTTATGTCGTCAGCACATACCGCAGAAGATATTAACTATACTATTGAACAAGCCAGAGCCGTTCTTAAAACGCTATCATGACTGACATTCTACTCTCAACCGACATGCTACTTTCAATCATAGTTGCCGTTTCTCAAAATGGCGTGATCGGCCAAGGCCAGCGCTTACCTTGGCATCTGCCAGCAGACTTACGTTATTTTAAAGCCAACACTGTAGGTAAAATCATTTTAATGGGCCGCAAAACCTTCGAATCAATAGGGCGCCCCTTACCACAAAGAGAAAACATCGTAATCACTCGCACCCAAGCCGTTTGGCCAGGAGCACATGTCACTCACTCACTAAAACAAGCTTTACAATGCGCTCGCGCACTAAAAGCACAGTCACCTGATCTTGGAGCTGAAATCATGGTCATTGGTGGAGCTGAGTTATATCGTCAAGCCCTACCCTTGGCTTCACAATTGTATTTAACTCAAGTGCAAACAGTCGCAACAGGTGATATTATATTCCCCACCTGGGATAGTAGCCAGTGGCAAGAAATTCAACGAGAAAATCACAAAGCAGATGACAAAAATCCCTACAACTACAGTTTTGTCATTTTCGAACGCAAGCAAACCATCAAACTAGCAACAAATGACAGACTAAACAATGTTCAAGAAATGGTTTAAACCCAAATGGGAACACGAACACCCCAACGTACGTACACAAGCAGTCAAAATGCTTGACAACGAAAAGTTGCAAGAGCGCGCGATTCTAGAAAATTTAGCACAACTAGACCCTAACGAATCTGTCCGAATCGCAGCCGCCACAAAACTGTCAGACCCTGCTCTATTAGTCGAACTCTATCAAAATGCAAACTTACTATCAGAAAAAGACGCATTGATAACCTGCTTCACTGAACTGGTGAGCACGCGCACTAAAGATGAATCCGTCGCTCTATTTGCCCTTGAACATATCAATAATGCAGCTTTTTTGGAAAGCATGATTCGACAAAGCCCTTTAGCTAACATTCGACAAAAAGCAGCTCATTTAATAACCAATGAAGAACAACTGCTTGATTTAGAGAATACATTAAAAAATAAAGATAAAGGGACTTATCGCATCATTAAAGACAAACTTAAACAGATCAAAAGTAAACTTAAGCAACTCTCTGTGGATCAAGCAGAACTAGAGGCTACCGTCACCACTCTCGAACATTTAAGCCAACAAGACCCTAGCCCTCTACTCCCTCATCAGCTCAAACAACTCACTAGCAAATGGAACAAAATTGATCAAGACAAATCCAACTGGCAAGAACGCTATAACCAAGCCCTAAAAAACTGCCAAACCAGACTCACAAAGCACCAAGAACACATTCAAACCATGGCCGCGGCAAAGCAAGAACAATTGGCTGCTGCGCAGACTTTCGAACACATCTGCGAAACAATAGAACAAGGCACACAACTAATTAGCAGTGAACGTAACAGTCAATTAGTAGATTTAGCGGGGCTCAAACAAATCATCACCGAACAAAAAAACGCCTGGCACCAAGCCCAAATACATGCCCAAGCAGATCCACAAACGCAGGCACGCTACCAAAAAAACCTACAACAAGCCGAACACTATATCCACTGCATTGAGCTTTTACAAAGTCAACATCAAAAGCTAGAACAATGGATTGAGCAAAGTCATCTCTTACAAGCCATCAATGTAGAGAAAATCGTACAATTAAAAAAATCTTTTTCATATTTTTTCAAACAACTGAAGTGGCCCATCCACTTTCTCAAGCCTAACATTATGGTAAAAGCTGAGAACAGCGTTCTTCAGCTGAAACAGCTGCATCAACAAGCCGAGCAAGCCTTACTTGATTTTAAAAACAAAGTAGCTAAAAATCTTAAAGACTTAAAAGAAGAGGTAAAAAACGGCCATTTAAAGGAAGTCAATAAAAAGTTAAAACATATACAAAGCGACTTACAGCAAATTCCGATCAAAGAAAGTCAAACATTACAAAACGAATTGCGTAAAATTACACAATCAGTGAATGAGCTGCGTAATTGGCAAGGGTATGCCATAATACCCAAAAAACAAGCCCTCACTGAGCAAATGCAAAATCTTATTAAAACAGACATACCTGCGCCTGACAAAGCAGAACGCATCAAACTACTGCAAAATCAATGGCGCACCTTAGGCAACAGCCAATGTACTGAAGAAAAAACGCTGTGGCAAGCCTTTAAAGAAGCAGCCGATCAAGCCTATGAGCCTTGCAAAGCTTACTTTACCCAACAAAATACTTTAAAGCAAGAAAACCTCAACAAGCGTGTGCAACTGTGTGATCAATTGGAACATTATGCCCAACATCATAACTGGACACACGCAGACTGGCCTCTGGTATTTGAAACACTCAAAACCGCACGTACTCAATGGCGACAATATACACCCATCGAGCATCACCAGGCTTCTAAACAAGTACAAAAAAGATTTGATCAAATCATACAAACCATCCAGAGCCATACTGATGCCTATAAGCAAAATCTTAAAAAACAAAAACGTGCCTTAATAGAACAAATGACCACCTTATTAGACGATGAAGATTTAAGTCACGCAATCACCCAAAGCAAAAACCTGCAAGAACAATGGCGTAAAATAGGACGTTTAAAGTACAATGAAGAACAAGCTCTATACCAAGAATTCAGAAAATTGTGTGATGTTTTATTTGCAAGACGCCAACAAAGCCACAAAGAAAGACAACTTGAGCTAGAGAACAACAAGCAAGCTGTACTGTCTCTACAAGCCGAGCTGGAAAGCTTACAAAAATTATCCAACGAACAATTACTAGCCTCTAAAAAACAAGCTCAAGCACTGTACGAGCAATTTGAAAAAATAGCCCCATTACCGAAAACAGAAGCCCGCCAAATCAGAGAAGCTTTTCAACAAAGTTATCAGAACTACCAGGCCCAATTAAACACACATAAACAAGCAGTACTGGAAAAACAGTACGAACACCTGTGGCAAGCCTGCGAATTGCTAGAGACTATGGAGCTGGCTATACTAGAGCAAACCTTATCCGATACAGCACTGCAAGACATTAAGCACCAATGGTCTGACATTGGCCCTGTACCCGAAACCGCAGAGACAGACATCAATGCACGTTTCGATAGCGCAATAAACGCTTATACTCACTCTACCGCAGAAGCCTTCAAACAAGCAGAACTCGATCGCTACCCCTTACTGCACACACTCACTCTACACATGGAAATTTTAGCCGGCCTTGAATCTCCACAAGAAGATCAAGACCAAAGAATGGCCTTACAGGTTGACCGCCTATCGCAAAAAATGTCCTTAGGTCATACCTCTGGCCAGCGGAATTTATCGAACCTAGAACTGCGCCAAAGCTTAGAAGCCACTTGGTGCTGCACAGGCCCGATCAACATAAATACCATTAAAAATTTAAAAGATCGTTTTTTAAAAGCCAAGGAGCACATACAAAGCTAATGGAGCCAGCTGATGACCTCATACCACACAACCAAGCCAGAGCACATTGATCTGGAAACCGCTATCGCAGACATGACAAAGCAACTTAGTGATTATCTAACACAACGACAATTTAAGCCCAGCCTCTTAGTCGGGATACAAACCGGTGGTGTCTGGCTCGCTGAACGTCTTGCTGTTACACTCAACCCCCATTCACCCATAGGATCCTTAAACATCTCCTTTTACCGAGACGATTTCACGCAAAAAGGCTTACACCCAACCGTGGAACCCTCACAGCTGCCTTTTTCGATCGAAAATAAACATGTGGTTTTAGTTGATGATGTCATCATGAGTGGGCGTACCATCAGAGCCGCCCTAAATGAGTTATTTGACTACGGCCGACCAAGCTCTGTCACTCTCGCTGTCTTAATTGATTTAAAAGCTAACGAGCTGCCTATCAAACCAGATTTTGTAGGCCTAAACTTAAATTTAAAACCAGGGCAACGCGTTAAACTGAAGGGTCCAAAACCTCTGGCTCTCGAATTTAACGAACCCATTATTTAGGGTAGACTCTATGTATCTAGCAGCACAACCCGGCTCACTTCAACTCACACAACAAGGACAGCTGAAACACTTTCTCACTACAGAAGGTTTGCCTAAAACACTTTTAACCCGCATTCTAGATCATACTGAATCTTTTTTAGGTGTCGAAAATAAAAAAGTAAAAAATGCACCTTTACTTCGCGGCAAAACGGTGATGACCTTATTTTTTGAAGACAGTACGCGCACACGCACGACTTTCGAGTTAGCCGCACAGCACTTATCGGCCAATGTCATGAATTTAAACGTCAAACACTCAGCCACATCCAAAGGCGAGTCACTTTTAGACATGCTCCATAACTTAGAAGCTATGTCAGTGGATATGTTCATCGTACGTCACCCTGAAAGTGGTGCAGCACATTTCGTTGCCCAACAAGTCAAAGCTGGCGTTTCTGTAATTAACGCCGGCGATGGCCGCCATGCTCATCCGACACAGGCATTATTGGATATGTTTACCATTCGCAAAACCAAAGGAGCCTTTGAACCTTTAACGATTGCTATTGTCGGCGACATTCAGCACTCACGTGTGGCCCGGTCACAAATACACGCCTTAAACACCTTAGGAACCGGAGAAGTTCGTGTCATAGGCCCCAAAACTTTAATACCTCATGCCTTATCACAGTTTAACGTTAAACTCTATCACAACTTATCACGTGGATTAAAAGATGTCGATGTCATCATTTTATTGCGCTTACAAAAAGAACGCATGTCCTCAGATTTACTGCCAAGTAAACACGAATTTTATCAAACCTATGGTTTAACCGCAGAAAAATTAAAATTGGCCAAGCCTGATGCAATTGTGATGCACCCTGGTCCAATCAATCGTGGTGTAGAAATTGCCTCTGACGTAGCAGACAGTGACCAATCTGTTATTTTACAACAGGTACGCTATGGCTTAGCCACAAGGATGGCCATTTTATCAATGACCATCAACACCCAAGACAAACAACTTTTCTCTGAAGAGGCTCGCACATCATGAACGTTATGAGCGAACACTATCATTTAAAAGGAGCGCGGCTGCTAGACCCAAGTACAGAACAAGATGAAACTAAAGACCTCTACATTATAGACGGCATACTCCATCAAACCCAACCCAACCCTCTACCAAAAAATATAAAAACTTTAGAGGTCAATGATTGTATTATTTGCCCAGGCTTTATCGATTTAGCTCACCATTGTAGAGAGCCAGGCTATGAACACAAAGGCACACTGGCAACAGAACTTTATGCGGCTACAGCCAACGGTTTTACACAAGCAATTACTTTTGCGCACACTAACCCCATCAACGATTCAGCTGCAATTACACGCTTATTATTAGAAAAAAGCCAAACAATCGACACACTCAAATTATTTCCTGTAGGAGCCTTAACAAAAAATCTAGCCGGAGAGCAACTAAGCGAAATGGCTAGCCTCAAAACAGCAGGTTGCATTGGCGTGAGCAACGATCCTTTTCCATTAAAAGATCACCTGACTTTACTGCGTGCTTATGAGTATGCTTATACTCAAAATTTATTGGTTTTTTCCAGACCGGAAGACTTCGCGCTTTCAGAAACCGGATGCGCGCACGACGGGCCCATAGCCGCACGCTTAGGCTTGCCTGTCATCCCAAGTTGCTCTGAAGCATTGGCCGTAGCACGCGATCTCTTATTGATGAAACATACCCAAGTGTCACTCCATTTTTCTCGTATTTCTTCACACGAATCTTTGGAATTGATTAAACACGCACGCAACCAAGGCTTAGCCGTCACTTGTGACGTTTCCATTGCCAATTTATTATTTACTGAACACGATATTGAGGGATTTAACGTACTCTATCATGTGCGCCCCCCACTGCGTGGTGAAACAGACAGACAAAGTTTGTTAGCGGGTCTGCGGGACGGCACCATTAGCGCCATTTGTTCAGATCATCAACCGCATGAGCGAGCAGCCAAAATGGCTCCTTTTAGTAACGCTGAACCAGGCATGGCTACTTTAGATGGCTTCCTTCCTAAACTACTTAAGCTGAGCCAACAAGCAGATTTACCATTAAACACACTTATTCGGGCACTGACAACAGGCCCTGCCCACTGTATTAATCAACCACTCCCCTCTCTGGATCATGGTGCATCAGCCAATTTAACGCTCTTTAAACCCAACCACAAATGGTCTATTAATCATTCCAACCAGCTGTCTCACGGTGCCAACGCACCTTTCCTTAACCAAAATTTACTCGGAAAAACTTTATATACGTTCCATCAAGGTAAAATGCTTTATTCTCACCAACATCATGACAGTAACTGTCAAAAAAGTAACGGTGTCCGCTTCGACTAACTAGAATCAGAAAAAAATTCATATCCTAAAGAGTCTCAGTGACAATGAAAAAGCTTTAGCAGAAATTTGTTAAAATGCAGTATATTTAAATTTTGGTCTTTGGTTGAAGCTCTGAGGTATCCGTAAACTCTTATAATCTTACTCGGCTAGTGCGTTCTGAATAAGTGCCTCTGCACCAGTGCATTCTGCATAGCATCCTTTGCCAGAATGCACCAGCAAAAACAGGGTCTTAGCAGGGCATACCCACAATGCACTGGCTGACTGTGACTTTTTGCTTGCGCTATACTGACGGGCATGGTATGAATGATTCATACCGTTCCATTTTTGAGGTACGACTATGCCAATGGTAAAGAAAACTTACTCAATCACTGAAACGCTGGATCAATATGTCAGTCAGCGCATCAAATCTGGCGAATACGCTACCGATAGTGAGTATGTCCGCGAGCTGATCCGGCGTGATCAAGACGAAAATCGAGAAATTGCCTATATTCAGATATCCTTACCTAGAGGAAATTTAATTGGCACCAAAAACTTCTGTGATCCTATTTTTGACCATGTTTTTAACGAGCCTGGGCACATTCAATTCA
>JANQJO010000076.1 GCA_028281605.1 Pseudomonadales bacterium | reverse complement strand
AAGGTCACTGTCTCCAGGTTTAATTTTTTTAATAGCCAGTAACATTTGCCTATAAGCACGCTCTGTATCCTCTTTCCTGGGTCCGATATCTCGACCTCTTGCGATGGACTGCACCAGCGATTCATCTAAGCCCCCCTTAAATTTTTGCTCACTTTTATCTTCAGAACCTTCAAACCTTGTTCTTATTACAAAACTGATAGATTCTATCTTGTCAAACCCATTAAAACTCGAGAATGTTTTTGCAACCTCCTTCTTTAAATCTGGCAACACTGTCTCACAAAATCTAGGAGTACAAAGAACCTTTCCCTCTGCCTGAGAGACGTCAATCAAAGAAAGGTGACACAACGGATCGACTTTTCCTACAGCCAAGCGTGTTGCAGCTGTGAATTTTGCTGGGGAAACACCAGACTTGGATCGAATTTGAAATAATAAGTCAATATTTAAATCTACTTTACTTATCATAATCGTAATCACTCTTCATATTCTTTTGCTTCAGGCTCGTTATTTCACACCATAATATCACTTCACACAATGGTTACAAGGAATCATTTTCTCTAATCAATATGAAACAATTTGTTCAGCAAATACGAAGGACAGCACTCTTGAAACAGCGCTTCTATACACCTTACAACAACGGTGGCGGCATCACATCCTCAAAATGTGCGATAACCGGATAACGTGCCCGAGTTCGAACTGCACCACGGCTGTCCGGCTGCGCAATACAATACAAATGTCGCAAACCAAAACCATGAGCGCTCGCCAATACTTGCTCATTATCATCGATAAACAAAGTATTTTCTGGAGCAAAAGCCAACTTCTCTGACAGTAAGCTCCAAAATTGATACGACTCCTTCGGATAACCAAAGTCATGAGCACTGTAAATGTGATGGAAAAAAGATTCAATTCGGCTGTGTTTAAGCTTTAACGCAAGACTCTCAGGATGAGCATTGGTAATCAAAGCCAACGTCAAACCACTGGCTTTAATCGCGGCTAAAAACTCTAATGCATAAGGGCGCTCAGTAATTAAATGAACCGTATGCTGTTTCAACTCAGTAATAACTAAATTTAAACATTGACTCCAATGGTGTAAACAATACCAATCTAAAGTTCCTTTTTTTTGTTCGCTGAGTTGTTGCAAATACGCTTTTGCATCAGCCAATGGTAGCACATGAGTCTCGGCAAACACTTGAGGTAAATACTCTAACCAAAAATAATTATCAAAACGTAAATCCAATAAAGTACCGTCCATATCTAAAAAAACAGTTGAAATATTTTGCCAGTTAATCATACAGTTAAAACTCCAATTTTATAGTACTATGTATGGCATAGAGCCGTACGCACTCCATCTGCACATAAACTTCACAAACAGTTGGCTTCTAGTAGGAGGTAAGCAGTGTATAATACCACTGCAGTTGCCATAGTATATATAAATGTCTACTTAAGGTTATCAACCTGACAATACTCAGAGGCTGTTGAGGTTTCATCTACTGGATTCATATGACCCAAATTTTCGAAGTGATGGTTTTTTTGACCTGTGCTGTTTTAATCGTACCCTTGTTCAAAAAATGGGGATTAGGCACGGTCATCGGTTACCTAGTAGCAGGCACTATCGTAGGCCCCTTCGGTTTGGCCTTAATTACTGATGTAGATCAAATTTTACACATATCTGAACTAGGCGTAGTCTTACTACTATTTTTAATCGGGCTAGAACTTGAACCCAGAAAACTGTGGTCCATGAAAGTGCCGGTTTTTGGCTATGGCAATGCCCAGCTAATATTAACCGCCTTGCTCGTCTTTTTATTACTCGCTGCTTTGAACCACTTCACACAAGACTCTCAAAGCACACTGGTCTCAGGTGTACTAGGTTGTGCATTGGCACTGTCCTCAACAGCCTTTGCTCTACAGCTGTTATCAGAAAAAAATCAACTGGTTACAGATCATGGTCAGCTAGCGTTCTCAATTTTATTATTACAAGATTTAGCTATTATTCCTCTCCTAGCCTTACTGCCCTTGTTGTCCCAAGCTCCTCCCACTTCACAGACTTTCAGCATGTTTGCAGTTTCTCCGGGCTGGGCTCTGGTTTTAGTCATCATGCTGATAGGACTTGGTCATTATCTAATCTGTCCTTTTTTCAAATTTATTGCCAAAACCCGCAATCAAGAAATATTCACAGCCGCTGCACTACTGATCGCAATTGGTACAGCTGTTCTCATGTCTTTAATAGGACTCTCCATGTCACTGGGTGCTTTTATTGCAGGAGTCTTACTGGCAGAGTCTGAATATAAACATGAGGTAGAAGCTAACATTCAACCCTTCAAAGGACTGCTCTTAGGCTTATTTTTTATTGCTGTAGGGATGTCACTAGACTGGACGATGGTACAAAATCAAACAGGAATGGTTGCATTATGCACAGCAGGTCTGATATCAATCAAATTTGTCGTACTGTTAATCATCGGCAAGTGGGCTAAACTCTCTATGAAAAGCGCTTTGTACTTAGCTGCCAGCTTATCTCAAGGTGGTGAATTTGCCTTTGTATTGTTAACAACAGCCGTGTCGCACCAAGTCGTTTCTCCACAAATTTCGGCTTTTTGGGCCGTGGTGGTTACCTTATCTATGATGATTACACCCATCCTACTTCTCTTTTTTGAAAAAATCATTTTCCCTAGGTTAGTCAAAGAAGAACAGCGACCACAATACGATGCAGTAACACAACCGGAAAGCCCTGTCATTATCGCAGGCTTCGGCAGATTTGGTCAAATCATAGCCAGAATACTACACATTAAAAAAATTGCTTTTACTGCGCTTGATTCAAACTTTGAACAAGTGGATTTTGTACGTCAATATGGAGATAAAATTTACTACGGAGACGCCACCCGTTTAGAACTGCTAAAGTCAGCCAAAGCAGATCAAGCAAGAGTCTTACTAGTCGCTGTAGATGACATCGATACTTCTGTACAAATAGTCGCTTTAGCCAACAAAAACTTTCCACATTTAAAAGTGTATGCCAGAGCGCGCAACCGAAAACACGTACATCAATTGATGCAACACAAAGTCGAAGGTTTTGTCAGGGAAACTTTCCTATCAAGTGTTGAAATGGCAAAGCAGCTATTACAAGGCCTAGGCATGCCCTTTCACGAAGCAGACACACTCACACGTACTTTTAGAGAATATGACGAACAGCTTCTGCACAATCAATATCAATACAAAGATGATTTATCAAAAAGCATTGATGTAACCAAGCAAGCCGCCAAAGAACTGGAAACCTTATTTAAAATTGATGATGAAAAAAGATCATCATGATAACCCACTAACACTTGGAGTGTTGCAATGCTACATTTTTTACCTGGGCCAATAAAGGGCAGCCTTGGTGCTGCATTAGTCATATTAAATACAATATTACTCTTTATCCCCTTCATCTGTATGACCTTGATAAAAGTCATATTACGTATACCTGCTCTACAAAAACAGTTATCCGGTGTACTCATCAGCATTGCCAGTTTTTGGATTTACATTAACACACAAATCATGAAGCTAACACTTAACATCGAATGGAAAATCAATATTACTGAGCCACTCGACCAAAATCAATGGTACTTGGTCAGCTGTAATCATCAATCGTGGGCAGACATTTGCATCATGCAAAGTGTCTTATTAAATAAAACCCCTTTTTTAAAATTTTTCTTAAAACAAGAATTAATTTGGGTACCGCTATTAGGTGCCGTTTGGTGGGCGTGTGATTATCCTTTTATGAAACGCTACAGCAAAAAACAATTACAAGAGAACCCAAACTTAAGAGGCATAGACATTTCCACCACCCAAAAAGCCTGCGAAAAGTTCAAAGAAATGCCGACTGCGATTATGAATTTCTTTGAAGGCACTCGTTTTACCCCAGCAAAACACAGTGCTCAAAACTCGCCTTACAAGCATCTACTCAAACCCAAAGGAGGAGGAGCAGCCATTGCGCTCAAATCAATGAACGGATATATCAACAAAATTCTAGACATGAGCATTGCCTATGATGCCACAAACATCAGTTTATGGGGATTTTTAAGTGGCAAAGTCAAGAAAATATTTATTCAAATTCAGCTCATTCCCATCGCTGAAAAGTGGCTTACAGGAGACTATCAAAATGACCCAGCCTTTCGCAAAGCTTTTCAAGAGTGGATTAACCAAATATGGTATGAAAAAGACCAAGGACTGGAACAACTGAAAGCACAGTTGCATCGAGAGTAAACTATAGAAATATCGAGAGCTTACACCAGGATAAAAAGAATATTTTTTGAGCTTTAAAAACTACGGAATCGAGTTTTAGGTTCCTCTTTTGTTCCCGTACAATCTTAGATGCAATCTATCACTGTAACGGTAACCGTATTCTAGAGCTTTAGCTGCTGCATAGTTTTGCTTTGAAGCTAAGGTGCTCAAGTCTAGAGCTTTGCACATGATATAGACTCTATCTTTATTGATATCAAGCTCGCTTACTATGGATTCAATTTCTGAAAAATCACTTTCTTTGTTAATAACAAACTTAAAGTACGATTTGTCTGATTGGGCAAACCATGCTAGCGTATCGTTTTTGAGGCGTAAGTTTTGAGGGATTTCTGAATTGGATAATTTAGGTGAACAAACATAAGTGTTCACATATTGATCTATATTTTTTTCTGGCAAGATTGTGCCATTGGTTTCTAGATCAATGACAAAGTCTCCTGTATGTCGTAGCAGTTTACAAAAATGTGATAAAGCCTGAGCTTGTACTAAAGGTTCTCCTCCGGTTAATACGATGTTTTTGCAATCATAATGTAAAACTTGTTGCGTCAGTTCTGTGCTTAGAAGATTTGTTTGTTCTTCACTTTTATTGAATTTTGCTTGATTTTCATGAGGGTATTTGGTGCCTTCCCAATTCCACGTATAGGGTGTATCGCACCAAATGCAATAAAGATTGCAACCCGATGTACGAATAAATACGCTAGGCCTACCTATGTGAGGGCCTTCCCCTTGTAATGAAAAAAATACCTCTGGAATGTTAGATTGTTTGTTGGATAAGGTAATTAGCTTTAGGTTTTTTGCCATTGTAAGAAAGCTTAGTTGTAATGATTAATGACATTTAAGTATGATACCTTGTATTTCAGGTAATAAACATCAAATTTCGAGTTAATCTATGCAATATTTGAATGTGCTTATAAATGAATAGTGATGATAAAAGATGGCTGATTTGTTAACTGTTATTGCTTTAGGTTCTAATTTAGGTGCGTCTGCCGTTACGATTAAAGCCGCAATGCGTGAATTACAAGCTTTTTCAATGGAGCCAGTTAAATCGTCTTCTTTATGGCAAACTGAGCCGATTGATTGTCCTTCTGGTTCGTCTTTATTTATCAATGCCGTTTTGCAGATGGCGCCGTTGCCAGATGAAACACCACACTCTTTGTTATTAAAAACTCAAGTGCTTGAAAGACAATTTGGACGTGCTGAGAAAAAAGTTCATAATCAAGCACGTACTTTGGATTTAGATTTAATTTGTTTTGGTGATTCTATTATGGAAACGGAGTGTTTAACTCTGCCACACCCCAGAGCTCACAAACGTCTGTTTGTGTTAGAACCCTTGGCTGAAATTGCGCCTGATTTGATTCTGCCGGGGCAAACGAAAACAGCTGCAGAGTTGTTGGTTTCACTGGGCGTGGATGAGCGATTAGTGCGTTTATATGAAGAGTGACTATGAGCCTGGGAGCACCTTACCGAGATCATGAACAGTAAGGTGCTGGTGCAGACTTTCAAGAAAGCCTAGATTGCTTGAGTTTAGCTATCGATTTTGATTTTTTCAGCTCTGCATCCTTTTGCAAGCTGAACGGTAAAGCTCCAGTCGTCTAGCCAAAATCTAGGGGCGGCGCCACCGTCAAAGTTAGTCACTTTCCATTGTACTTCCACTGGCACAGTTTTAGCAGTTCGACTGTTTTGATTATAAACGCACTTATGGCGATCCATGGCATGTGATTCCCAAGAAGCAACGCTTTCTGTGCCTCGATCAGTGCTATCAAAAGCGTAAGTGTCTGGTGAGAATGTAGAGGCTTGTGGTGATGCCTCTTGGCCATCGACTAAAATACGAACTTCGCACCAGTCTGGTGCTGTACTGCCAGGTTCATTGCATCTGGATTCAGCTGTCAAGGCAAGGTTGACTAAGACATTTGCTCCAGCCGGTATAGTAATTTTAGTACTGGCGCCAGGCAGAGGAATAAATTTTTCCGATGAGGTGGTGCGAGGCTTCGTACTGGTTAAAGCTTGCTTATGAAAGTGATTGCCAGAGGTAAACTTGATGACATCAGGTTCGTAAGGTATCGGGTGAATGATAATGTTTGGAATTTGAGGTTGATATTCCAGTGCGGGCTGAGGACTTAGTTGTCGCACATCTAAAGGCGATTGTAAAACGTCATTAGCTATAGTTGTTTGTGCTATTAGACAAGTCGTAGTCAGCACAACAGGAATGAACTTTAACATAGTGTATATCCTCTTTTTTTGAAAATAAATGATTGATAAGTGTTTTTGTGTACGTCTTGATGCATTTGATTGACGTACAACAGTGTTGTATTTGACACGATTTTTCTTTTAATTATTGTGAAATAATTCCCAATATAAATCTTTAATAGTTGCGAATGCTTTTATTTGTATCGTTAATGCCTGTTAGTTACCCTATATATTAGGGTTGACTAATAATCTGAAATTGGTATTGTACAAAACTCAGCAGTTGGTCATTGTGCATTATATCTAGAATATAGGCTTATGGTATTACTTTTTTATAATTTACTGATGAGTGTGATGTTGTGAAGCTATTTTCTAAAATAAGTTGTTTATCAAACTGCTTTGTAATTTCGAAGGCCCTTACCTGCTTTGTCCCGAAAGCTGACAAGCACAGTCTTTATTATAATTATTGTCGTCCTGATTCAACTCCAATGTTGAGGTTGGCCCATAGAGGGGCCAGTGCAGAGTATCCAGAAAATGCGTGGTTGGCCTTTTTAGCAGCTTATGAAAATGGTGCAGATGGTTATGAACTGGATGTGCAAGTTACCTTAGATCAGTATGCTATTGTTTTGCATGACCCTACATTGCGACGTACTGCAGTTAAGGGGCAAGAGTGGATGCCATGGGTGCCGACAGAAGAAAGGAGGTTGGAAAATTTAAACAGAATTTTGGATACACCGACTTATTTGTTATCCTTTGAAGACACACAAAAAATTAATGTGGGAACGCAACATAATCATGAATCCCCACCACTCTTATCGAAAGTCCTTGTTTGGGCTGTGGAACGTAACTTTTTTGGTTTGCATGAAATCAAGGTTGATGACCCTAAAGCCAGAGAGCTGACTTTAAAAGCTTATGAGGAAGCTGTTGTAGAGGCGGCTCGGTTGTTGAATGTGTCACTTGACAAGATTGCTACGATGTTTAATCTCATTAGCTTTGATGATACCGTTTTGGAAGATTTGCAAAATCGTTTACCACAAGTTGAATTGAATAAGTTCTGGGTACGTGAATTTAGATATAACCCAAAGGATGCCTTGGATCAAGCGTCTTATGTGTTTGACCCTGGGAAAGATTTTGCTAGAGCAAAGGAAATTGGTGCTCATTTTGATGTTGAGAGTTGGGATGACGCGCAGGCAATAGGTTGGATAAGAATGATGGTGGGCGCTGGGTTTCGAGTAGGCACTTGGGTTCGAGGTGAGCCTAAAAAGGATGCCGATTGGCCGGCGACAGATGGTGATCGCTTTGCTCGACTAATGGCAAGTTTGGGGTGTGAGTTTTTTACCTCCAATTTGCCTGAGGATATGAAAAAATAATAGTATGTTCAAGCTAGAAGCTTTGTCCTTTATCGTTTGTATAAGGAAAGAGTTCTCTCATTGCATCATAAAAAATACTAATCTCGTTAGATTTCACGCCGTCTAACATGATTAATTGATTGAGCTTGTTCATAAAGGCCATACGTTTTGATGGGCTTTCTTTTAAATATTCAGAGATTGTGTGTAGGTCTGTTTTGAGCTCACTTTTGAGTGTCTGGGCTTTTTCATAAAGTGCTTTTACTTGTGCTTGAGTTAAATCAAATTCGTGACTTAATATAGAAGAGAAGAGCTGTTTCTCTTTATTGCTTGAGTGCTGGTCAGCACTGATGATGTGGTAAAGCAAGCATGCCAGAGCGATATGGAGTTTTTCATCTTCAGGATGGTTAAATAATTTGTTGCTTTGTTCTGTTGAATACAACCATTTTTTCAAAGATTCGAACATGTGTATGGCCTTCAATAGTTAAGAATAATTTGCTTGCTCTTACTGTTAGTGCTACTGGAGCTGATTTTTACATTATAAGTCATCTTAATCTCAAGGGATATTAGTATTCATACTTAGCTATTATTTAACAGACACTTAACAAACTGAAGCAAAAGTATCAAACACTGAACCTTAATTGAACTGCTAAATCAGTCAAAATCGTATATTTTGGGTGGTTGCAAATGATTTTCAGGCTATTGGGGTAGTGTTGAATATGTTGAAGCTAAAGCGATATCTGGTCAAAATTTTCATAATAAGTGCGGTCAGTGTGAATGTATTGATGCCAAATGGATACGCAGCTAATGAGTTGGCGTTGAGCCCCATTCCTTTATTTATTACTAATGCTACCCCAGCCAATATTTTTTTTATGATAGATGATTCAGGCTCAATGGATTTGAGTATTTTAACTCAGCCTCATTGGCATTTTCGAACTTATATTCGTTCGGATGCAGAACTTTTTTTTAATCAAGAAGGAGAGTTTCAAGCTTTTACGGATGATGTGCAGGATATTTGTAACAATTATAACTTTAGTGGAGGTGCTCGTTTAGGAGCTGATTTCAACTATATTTATAATAATATAGATAATAAAGCCGATTCTTGTGAGCGAGCCTCATTGCAGGCTAACCGGAGTGTTTTGAAAAGGGATTGGAGAATTTTATCTTCTAAATTGAATGTATTGTATTATGATCCAAGCCAAACTTATAAACCTTGGCCTGGATATCCTGATGCTGATTTTACGCAGGTAAGATCCCATCCAGATAAAAGATTGTCTGGTTATAATGTATTACGTAATCTTTCTGAAAAAGAAGGGTTCGTTTATGAGGTGGCCATTGATGATAAAGGCTTTAGTGGAGAGTATCCGAGTCCTAATCGCTATGAAGAAACAGCCAATGGTTTGGTGGATTTGTGGGATACACACTTGCGTTATACCGTGACACAAAACACACTTCAAATAGAACAGATATTTTATGATGGTGTGAAATCACAATGTTCTGAGGTGTCGCATTTGGAAGATCCTCCTTATAAATCTTGCCTCAATGCTCGTAAGGTAGTGTTAAGTCCTGTACCAGAATTATTGAATGGTAGGAGCTTTGCTGAAATTAAGCAGAATATTGCTAATTGGTATCAATATCATAGACGCAGATCTTTTATTCCTAAGGTAGCCCTCTCGGAAGTGGTTTCAGCAGTACCTACTTTTCGATATGGGGCCAGTATGATTAATAATTATGGTAATTTATTTGTCGAATTTCCAGAAAAAAAGGATAATATAAGTTTACATAATGCAAAACTTTTGGATGCTGTATTTGCCTACCCTCAACAGTTTGAGGCAACACCTTTGCGCCCGGCTTTGGAAACAGTAGGTTTGTATTATCAAGGAAGCTTGCCCAATAAACGTAATCCCTATTTATCTGAATGTCAGCAAAGCTTTGCGCTGTTACTCAGTGATGGTTATTGGAATAAGGGTGAACCCAGTAGTAAAATCCAGGACAATGATGGGGATGGTGTTAGTAGAACCTTGGCTGATGTTGCACATTATTATTATAATCAGGATTTAAGTCAGCTTCCTAATAAAGTGCCTACGGATGCCAGTTGTAACCCACAAGAGCCTCAAGCGGTTTGTGATCTTAATACAAAACAACACATGGTGACTTACACTTTAGCTTTTGGAGTTGAAGGCCGTTTGATTGATGCTAATGGAAACGGTTGGCCTGATCCTTTTTTACAAGAATCGGATGATTGGGGTAGTCCTGATGCAGACTTTAGTAGTACACCGGATAAAATAGACGATCTATGGCATGCGGCTTATAACAGTCGTGGACGATTTATTTCTGCTAAAACGCCCAAACAACTGCGTCAAGGTTTGTTGGATGTAATTGTTAATATTTCAAGTCGTCGTAACTCCGCGACATCGGTTAAGTTGAATGCAGGTGCTTTGACTGCTGAAACTTTGTTGTTTTCAGCCAGTTTTGATGCGTTTGATTGGAGTGGAGAGTTGGCTGCTTATAGCGTTGACCCGTTGACTGGTGAAAAATTAGCAGAAGTTTGGTCTGCACAAAGTTTACTGGAGTTGCGTGATCCTGACAATCGAGTGATTTTAACGAACAACAGTGAGACGGGTAAAGGGGTAGCGTTTCGTTGGCCACAAAATTTTAATGATTTAAAACCAACAGAGATCAGTGCAACTCAAATCAATCAATTATTAAAGCATAGTAACGATCAAAGCTATGGTTTATCTTTGATAAATTATTTACGAGGAGATCGTTCTAAGGAACAGACAGTCAATAAAAATGTGAGTGATGGAAATATTGTGTTCCGCAGTCGATCAAAATTATTAAGTGATATTGTACATTCTAATGCAGCTTATGTGGGTAAACCGAATAGACGGTATCCGGATGATTGGGGACTTGGCAGTGCTGAAAATCAACAACCTTATTCTGAATTTCGCAAGAATATTGATCGAATACCTATCATTTACGTGGGTGCTAATGGTGGTATGCTGCATGGCTTTGAAGCAACTCGTGGAAAAAATACTTCTGGTAAGGAGTTATTAGGGTATGTTCCTAGCTCTGTTTTCAATAAACTATCTGACTTTGCGCAACTGAGTTATGCTCACCAATATTTTGTCGATGGTTCTCCTGTGGTGGAAGACGTTTATTTTAAAGGTGTAAAAGATGCAAATAAAACAGGTTGGAGAACCATTCTGGTTGGAGGGTTAGGAGGAGGTGGACAATCTATTTATGCATTGGATGTGACCGACCCAGATAGCTTTTCTGAAAAAAAAGCTGATGATGTTGTGTTATGGGAATTTAAAGATAAAGATCTCGGTTTTACTTATAGCCGACCGGCTGTGGGGAGGTTAGCAAACGGTCAGTGGGTGGTTGTGTTTGGTAATGGTTTAAATAGTACAGAAGAAGATGCTGATTTCAGTGAAACAGGCCAGGCTGTTTTGTATGTGCTCAATGCAGAAACAGGAGAGCTGATTCGTAAATTTGAGACAGAGGTTGGTGCTCAACAGGACCCTAATGATACTCAAAGGCCTAATGGTTTATCGACACCAACTTTGGTTGATGTGAATCAAGATTATATTGTAGATTACATTTATGCAGGTGATTTATTTGGGCACTTGTGGAAATGGGATATGACAGGTCAGAGTGTGAGTGATTGGAATTTTGCTTTTTATAATGCAGATAAGCCTGCTCCCTTGTTTATTTCTCGAACGATAAAAGGGCAATCACAGGCAATCAGTGTAAGGCCAGAAGTAGGGTTGCATCCTACAGGAGAGGGTGTGATGGTATATTGGGGAACGGGTAAATACGTGGAAGTGCTTGATGCAATTAATGATGATGCGTCTGTGCAGAGTCTTTATGGTGTTTGGGATAGACATAGTAGCCAAAGTATTCAGCGCAGTGATTTGTTGCAGCAAATGATTGAGCGTGAAGTTACAGCCGCTAATAACATTCAATTGGACTTAAGGCAAACCAGTGATAAGCCAATGGATTGGCAACAGTATCAAGGCTGGGTGATGGATTTGAATAATCCGATGAATGTGCAGCAGAGTCGGGGAGAGCGTGTTGTACAAAATCCAGTTTTAAGGGCAGGGAAAGTTATTTTTACAACGTTAATTCCTGATAGCAGTGCTTGCAGTGGCGGAGGCTCAGGTTGGGTGATGGAGCTGGATGCAGTTTCAGGTGCCAGATTGAGCGCGCCAGTGATTGATATTAATAATAATAACCAAGTTAATACCTTGGATAGAATACCACAAACGCAAGGCGGTGATGAAGTGATTTATCCCAGTGGCTTTCGTGTTTCACAAGATTTTATTCCAGCAGCACCTGCGATTGTATTACAAAATAATAACCGAGAATATAAGTATATTAATTTATCGAATGCGGGTGTGATGAAAATATTAGAAAATCCAGGTTCTGCTGGTTTAGGGCGCCAAAGTTGGCGACAAATTCGTTAAATCACAGCAGAGAAACTATGAGATTCAAAAAAATGCCTAAAGATATTTACCGTGAAATACAATTTTCATCACTTGGGGTGACGAAAATTGTATCGCTCATGGCTGTTACCGTGAAAATTTTGCATCGCTCATGGCTGTTTTCTGTTAAAAACACTTATAGCGGCTTTCAGAAAGGTTAGATGGTTGTTGCCTTCCTCGATCGACCGCATCATGTATTATTTATACACTCAGCGGCTCTCACTCGTCGGCGCC
>JANQJO010000058.1 GCA_028281605.1 Pseudomonadales bacterium | reverse complement strand
GTGTCCCAGAATAAAGTTTACAAGCTTCGCTCCTGAACTCGCTGCGCTCAGACATGCATCCGCTCACATTGTAAACTTTATTCTGGGACACCTCCTAAGTGAAAAGAATATAGATGATTTTACCGCTTATCTGGGTTTAAATGTGCCCTAATTTTGCTTTGAGGTGAGGGCCATTAGCGTTATTACTCTAGATCGTGCGTTGCGGCACTGGTTTAAAATTCGGTTATTATTGATCGGTATGTTGGCTGCCACAGTCTTGATTGTTACCCCAGCTTATGCGTTAATTACGCAAGAAGCCTATTACCAGCCAGAGATAACACTCACCCGGCTACAACAAAAAACCTTATTGAATTATGCACGTGCCAGATTGGATGGTGTGAAGCAGGCAGACAATCAGATTAATGATCTTGGGTTGTCAGATGTCAACGCTGATCTCATTGCGGTGCTGTTCAATAATCGTGGTAAGATGGTATGGAGTAGAAGAGTAGGAGGGAGTCATACCGGTCTGTTTGAAAAAGTGGATAAGGCTTTAGATGGGGCGCAGGATCATTTGCAGTCTGCATTTATCCACCTAATGGTGGTGAGTTATTCTGGACGGTTTCCTAACTTTGGGATCACTGGACTCTTTCATAATAAAGTATATGAGCCTCGTGTCACCGGGCTGGTGTATGAATTTGAGGGAAAACGTGCTGAAATTACGCCGCTGTATGCGTTAACCTATAATCTAAATTCAAAACTTTCGCGCAGTTATCTGGCGAAAAAACTGGGTTTTGATGCTAAGCAAATGCCAAGTAAAAATGATTTAACGATAGAAATATATCGAACGATTCATTTTGGAGAGGCCTATCCAAACCGACGATTTACACAGTACTTTCGTGGACATGAGATCTTTACAGCAGGCCAATTAACCTATCAAGAATTGGATTATCGGCTACAACTGATCGGGCATTGGCATAAAAATAATGTATTTGATGGACAAATTACCTATCAATATGGCCCGACTCAAGATCGATATTATGAAGATAAAAGAAGTATGGTGAGATCCACGATGTCTATGTGGATTTTAAATCGCCTCGCTTATTTTCTGAATGATCCTGAACTGAAAGATCTTGGAAAAGAGACGTTAGACTATTATTTAGAGCGATATTTTAATAGGAAAGCATCGATCGAGCGGGGTGCTATTATTCCGTCATCTGAAGCCTTACCTCGAGGAGATTTGGTTCAGCATCGCTGGACAACGGCGGGTTTTGTGATTGCGGCAATATTGGAACGGGGTGAATACGAGCATTATCAAGCGATCGTTGAGCTACTGGTTGAGTGGATAAAAACCTATCAAAAAGACAATGGAGAGTTCAGGACTCAGTGGGGACAGAGCCAATATTTTATGCCGGGGCAGATTATGTTAAGTCTTGCGTATCTCTATCAACATACTGAAGATGAATCGTTACGGGTCATGTTAGAGCAAGCCTTTTTGGCTTACGAAGCCCCGCTCTATCAGATGATGAAGTTGGGTCCGCTTAACTATGCGCCTTATGCACCGGCTTGGTTTACGCAACCTTTTACCCAGCTCTATGTGATTACTAAGAATCCGCGCTATCGTGATATTGTATTTGCAATTAATGATCGTGTGGTAAAATGGTATCGTCAAAATTCAGAGTATGAAGTCTATTTTGATTATGATGGAAATCTTGAAGCGAAACCTGGTTTTTACGGCAATAACTCGATTACATCAGCTTCACTTGAATCGTTGTGTGATGCCGCTTATGTTGCTCGATTAGCTGGTGATCAGAAACGATATGATCGATATACACAAGTCATTCGACAGACAACTGCATTTCTGCTTCGTTTACAGTATACACCTGTTAATACTTATTATATTAAACATAAAGAAAAGGTAAAGGGTGGGTTTAAAAAAGATCTAGTGAATAATTTGGTGTGGATGGACAATGTTTGGCATCTTAGTAGTGCGTTTATGAAGATCCAGCAACATCAGCTACTAAATAGATTTCGGGTGGAACAATAACACCATTTTTCTATGAATGTTTTACTGCTTGCTCATCTTACTAAAGCTTTCTTATGCGCTGCCGCCATTGGTTTGGTCCTAGCATATTGCTTAGCTAAAAAACATCATTTACATCAGATATCCCGCAATGTAACCTTGGGAATGCTATTGGTGGCCTTGATTTCGATACCAGCCTATTTTGATTTTTTCCAGTTTCCAAAGCATGGATCCTTTATGAATCCTCACGGTTGGTTCCATTATTACATGGGAGCAAAATACTCGAAGGAGGTTGGTTATTATGATCTTTACCCTGCAGTTGTGATTGGCAATATGGAGAATAATGGTAGGTTAATTCAGCATCGGATGAGAGATCTAAAAACCTACCGCGTGATTTCCACCAGAAAAGTGTTGCGGGATCAGACCCGTTATAAAAACCTGTTTACACCAGAGCGTTGGTCTGAGTTCAAACGGGATTTAAATTATTTTCAGAGGCATACCAAACCTAAGCGTTGGCCAGGGGTAGTATTAGACAAAGGCTATAATGCTACTCCTATGTGGAATATGGTCGGGGCTGCTTTAACCAATGTGATTTCTACTGCAAATAAGCTCGGAATGAGCTTGCTGTTGTCTGTTGATTTTGTTCTGCTCACAATTGCAATGTGCTTTGTTTGGCATGCATTTGGCGTTCAGGCGGCATTGCTATTAACCACTTATTTTGCGTGTCATTTCGCATTCTTTCTCTACGGTGTGAATGAGTTGCGCGGCGGTCTACTTCGATTTGATTGGTTAGCGGGAATCATTATTGGTGTCTGTCAATTAAAGCAGAATCGCTTTAAGACGGCGGGAGCACTATTTGCTTACAGTAGTGCGATGCGGATATTTCCGTTGATATTAATATTTGGTATCGTAGCCAAAGCGTTGGTTAGTGCGATAGTAGGTAGAGGATTTGATAAACGGTACACGGAGTTTTTTGCGGTTTTCTCTGTGACGGCTCTGTTATTCTATTTATCCAGCGTATTATGGGATGGTGGGTTGAGTCACTGGTATGATTTTATCAAGAAGATTACGATGCACGATAGTGGCATCGCTGGACAGAGAACGGGGTTTAAGTATATTTTTCTCAGTGCTTATGAGGGATATAGTGGTAAAGCTGAGTACTTTGAAACACAGAAGATGCTGTGGTGGTCTATTCAAGCAGGTGTGTTGTTATTGATATTTTGTTTGGTGCAACGTCTTACACTGTGTGAAGCGGTAGCGTTAAGTTATGTGCCACTCTTTTTCTTAACGGCACCCACTACCTACTATCAAATATCACTCGTCGTTCCATTATTGGTATATCTATCCAAGATAGGAGAAACAGAAGGTGCTATTGGCGCGAGCCTGCTGTTTTTTGTGTCAATTATGTTTATTGTGTTTGATAAAGTAAAGGTTGGGGGGACAACCATCGCTTTATCTTATAGTCTATCTATCATTTTATTATGTGTTTGTTTATTTATGGTGATTACTGCGTGGATTAAATCGACCAATTATAGACTGGATACCTTTCCTTTTATGAAAATACAGATAAAACAGCCGCTCAAGTTTGGGCGCGGTTCCAAATCAGGGTGTTTTAGGTCCCAAAAGACGAATTTTTACCCACCGTTCTTAAGTAGTGTCAACAGCATTTGATTATTGAAATAGGTTGGTCTTTCTGATCTTTTTCAAAGCTTTCATCAATAGCGATTTGTGCTCGATCTCTTTGTTGACGAATGAACTTGCGACTGGTATGGTTTTCATACGGGGCTTGTATTCATAGCGAGCGGCCTTATTCTCGATGAATTAGATGTGAGGTATTTTACATCAATCGTCTAGCTTAGAAATACAGTAAATCGGATGTGATTTAATCGATATTGGTTGGGGTGGGTGGTATCTGATTTGGAACTGTGCCTAAAATTGAGTATAGTATGTTGTAAAAATAGGCGTTATATTATGGTGGGGAATTTATTTCGTGCTCGTTCCTTATTTGCGGTATTACAATAAATAAAAAATATTTAATATTAATAAAAGTTCAAATTAAAGTTATTTAGGTTGTTATTGTGTCTGAAACTGTTCAAGTTCAAATAAATAAATTGTGTAATACCAGTCATTTTGCTCGTCAAGGTGTGCAAACCTTACTTTATGGTGCGACCAAAATTACTGAATATTCAGCCACGTTATTAAAAAACATCGTGCTAGGCAGTCTTCATAGTACTTGTCATAGTACTTGGAGCATTGGTTGTAGGGGATTAAATATTGGGTATGATGCTCGTCATAAAAATATCATGTTACCTGAACGATCGATGGTGACTGTTGATCATGTTAAAGAATTAAATGTAGGTAAGAGGGTGGGGGGGATATCCCTGGGTTTGGCTGTCTACGTGGCTATGTTTTCTGGCCCTATGTCCAGTATGATCTCTTCTGCGATGATGTTAGTGGGTATTGCGCCTATTGTTGGTAAACTATATCAGTTTTTTCAGTATAATTTTATTGGTTCTCATGATCTTACTGATTCTCATAATCTTATTGGTCCTACTTTAAAAGAGAGAGGGTATCTCACTTGTACGCACATGGGTTCATGCTCTTATGCCATGCTTAAAGCTGCTCTGGCTTGTTGTACACATGAGCTGCTTGCTGATTCTAAACCGTTTAAACATTCGATTAATGTTCTCAATCAATGGGTATTCCCACGATTTGTAGCGGCTTTTGGTAGACCAAAACTTAATGTATGCAATATTCTGGGACGCTTGTTAGGTGTATACAATTCCAATCGTTTATCTTTTGGTGATGAGTTTGCTTGTTATTTTAGGAGAGAGGGTTGGAAAAAATCAGGCGATGGTTTTGACCCAAAGAAAGGTGTTTATCCTGCGTACGTGCGAGCGTCTATGAGCACTGATTGCTTAGATTTTGTTTGCAGTTTAGAAGGAATGGAATCGCAGAGGTCGTTTTTGCAGAAGTTTATCAAAGCAGTACCTATTCCTAATAATGGGCTCTGTTGTGTTAGAGAGGGAAAGGAGGGGGAGTTCACAATATGTGAGATGAAGGCCACTATAAAAAAGGAGAGTATATTAAAAGCAAATCAAGTTGCTGAACGGGTTAATCAATATGCTTCTGTGATTGTGATTGGAAAAGAGGGAGTCTCTGTATACACTCGTTGAAGTGCAGCAGATAGCACAGTTAAAAAAGTTTTTAGATAAGGAAATCAACTCTTTGTTCGATTAACTCAACGGCACTGTTTCGAATTGAATGCGCTTGGTTTTGCTGATACATCTGTATTCCTTTTTTTTTCTGGTAATTCAGAACAGCTTCCGGAATGGCTTTAAATGTAAAGCGCTGAGTGTCAGAGGGTTGAGCAATAGGCTTTGATTGTACAGTAATTTTTTGCGGTGCTTGCGATGTTGTAGTTGTTTTGAGTTGATTTTTCTGTTTATTGATTTGTGCAGTAGCGTTTAATTTGTGTCGCTCCTGAGTCTTTGCGTTGTGAAAGAGTTTATTGTGCTGGTCTTTCTGAATTGTAATTAAAGTATTCATAATGTTGTAATAATTCTATTAAGGCTTTGGCGTTTTTCCGCAAATAATATAGACTGCCCAAATGATTGTAAGTATAGCAATTGACTTAATCTAAGCTTTAGCTGTCAAAGTGCTTATTAGGTTATCATGCTTGCAGCGACAGTGGCCAGTTGTGATTGTTTTAAGTTTTGTGACTGAATATTGTCTTTTCTGTGATAGGTTGTATGAGCTGTATGAGCTGTTGCTGAAAAAATAAATATCGAATCATTTTGAGTCTTGTTATAACCACTGAGAAAATAACAAGCTAGGGGTTACCTTTGTGCTTTAAAAGTACTAGGGGGGCCTTGCGTTTCCATCGAGAATTGCTGTGTTAAGTGTTGTTGTGGCCAGTCGCTTTTGCTACTGGCCCTTTAGGGTCTTCTTGCTTACAGGTTTATGCCAAGGCTGTTTTCAACCAGCAATAGTGGATGAGAAGGTTTGGAAGGAATGCTGGCTGTGCCAGAAACACTGACTTGTGTCGACCAACCAGAACCACTGAATCTAAACTGGTTGTTGTAGCTGTACACCATCAAGCCAACTATTTCTCCTGATCTAAACTGAGAGCTAATAGCATTTAGCTCTACAGTGTGCTGGCCAATACCCGTGATGGGAACAACTTGATCGTTTAATAGTCGTGCGCGAGGGGAGTCTGTTTTTTTAATGCCAACACCAACAAAAATAGTAGGGGGCTTATCATTGACTTGCTCAGTTGTGACTTCAATGTTCAGTAAAGGAATACCGGCTAGATAAGTGTCATTTTTTGTTGCAGTTAGAGGGATAAAAGCAGGTCTTAATTTACCCCCCTTGGCTTTAAAGTCTTCTATTTTAAAGTGCTTTCTTTTTGGAGTCAGAGCCTCTACTAATAAATCAAAGGGACGTAAAGCTGATTCAAATAGACCTGCAAATCCAGAGTTGATTTTGACTTTTTCAAATGTAAAGTGACGCCCACCTATTTGTACGTTGTCTAGTTGTATGCCTGATTTTTTATCTAAAGTCATGCATAGCTTAGGAATATAGTCTGCAGCATTGTGTTTTTGTTTAAGCTTTTCATCGAACCAGTCAATGACCATTTGTTGTGTGTTTAAAGTCATGTCGCCACAATGTATATTTTTTTCAAAGCTGTAGAAAGTTTTAAGCCCTGTGCGTTGGGTGAAAGGCAGTAAGTGGCCACCCTGGGTGCCGATTAAACGAGCATCTCGACCAGCTTTATTGAAGCAATCTTTGATTTCAATGCCATGATTAAAGCTAAATAAAGTGTCTTGGAAACCCTGCATGATCAGAGCATCTGCTTGAGGGAAAGTTTGCTCATTACAGAATGTTTTAAACGAGCGGTTGTCTAGCTCTTCAACAATTTGATCAGAAACAATACCTTTGCGCATTTCACGGTATGCATCGTTTAGTTGGGTGTTCATTGAAAAAGGGTTAAAAGCATTACCTGACATGACCAGGGTTGTCAGCCATCCGCTTTTTGGGACAGAGTTGGGTATGAGGCTTCCTGTTAGGTCATACCATGTGGTGATGGGAACAATCGCATCTACTCTAGATTCCTGTATGCTGGCCAAAAGTTGAGAGCTGCCTGCGTAGCTTTCACCAATCATGCCAATTAAAGGGTCTTTGTATATGTTTGTTTTTTGTTTGTGTGCTTTGCTTGCGAGAGAGTGTACTTGTTGTTTAATTGATCTAGGCAGTGGTACATGCTGAAGAGGGTTATTGTATGAGTGTAAATGAGCTTGCTCTTTGATCAATTGCTTTGAGGATAGTGTTTGGGTTGGGTCCGTTTCATCAAAGGTTTTTTCTTTGTGAGGCTCATAGGCAAGTGAAGGAATGTTTTCTATTGCCCAATCTATAACAGCTGTTACGTCTTTGGCTTCATGTTTAGGGGACATGAGGTTGATGGTTCCTTCACTTGAGCCGTGCCCTCTTTGATCGAAACTTATGACCCAGTAACCTTCTTCCCACGCTTTTAAGGCGGTTTTACCAGAATACATAGCCATACCATATAGACTGTAGGGGCTAGACATTCTAGATACTGAAAATCCATGAGAATGTATGATTAACGGTGCCGTTTCTCCTGGGGCTAGATTAGGTTGGTAAACAGTGGCCTTTAACCTAGTGTTATCATGTGATATTATGTCTACATGGTAGTAGCCTGCGCTTGTAGCCTTTTGAGTGGGTGTTTTTGTTTTATCTTTTGATGACGATGTTAAGGTTGTAATTGTGGCATTATTGTTGTTTCCCACTAATAAAGAAGGATCTATTGGCTGCGTAATGCTACAGGCACTTAAGACAACCAAACTTGAATAAGAGCACAGCTTTGAAATAACTTTCATGAGGTCCCTTTCTCCTTAGTATACGTATTATCTTTTTAAATACTGCTTCTTTGTTATTTTGACGGTTTACTTTAACCCCGTTCCCTTGGGATTATCAAATTTAGAAACCTGTCTTTACCTTTCAGCTTACCTTCAGTTTTTGCTGGTTTAATATGCGTAAGAGCACCTTTCTCCTATTTTCTTTTGTTTTTTGCAAGCTTAAGAGTTAGAAGATTCTTAAGTGTTACGAACCTAGTAAAGTTCCATATTGCTTGCGACTAAAATCACACTTTAAACTAATTTTTTGTATGGGTAAACCAATAAAAGATCTGTTTTTGCGTTAATTGTGAATGTTTTGAGCAATTAAACGGAGTTTATTGCTACTTTACGTTTAGCTTGAGGGTGTAATAAGTGTTTTTGATTGAGGCAGTTGTTCTAAGGGAAGGTTGATTACCCAGCAGATCCACAATGCTTGAACAGTGCTTTCACAACTTATCCACAAAGTTATACCTGGTCTTTCTTAATCATTTTGGTAAATTGAGGTAACTGTATCGTCTATATAAAAACTTAATAATTTTTCAAGTGTTTTATTTTTAAATAAGGTAAACAGCCATGAGCGATGTAATTTTCGTCACCCCAAGTGATGAAAAAGGTATTTTCACGGTAAAAAATAGGCGAAAAATCTTATGTAGTTTTATTTGAGCTTACGGTAGAATAGCTGGCTTTTATGTTTTAATGAGGTTATAAGAGCTAAAGCTGTATATGGCTGTGTGCTTAAAAGCCAAGGAGTGGGAAAATAAATAAAAAGGCAGGTTTCTATGTTTAAAGCCCTTACAGCCGTATATCCCTTAAGCGCAGATCCACCGACTCTGGCGCACGGTGATGTTTTATCAAGAGCTATGTCTCTTTTTGAAACAGTTGTTTGGGCTATTGGAGAAAACCCTCGGAAAAAAGCTTTTTTTCCTATGCCTTTGCGCTTACAAATGTTAAAGCAAACAGCTGCTTTTTTTGGTGTGCCTGATTTTGAAATTGTGAGTTATTCTGGTGCGACAGTGCGCTTTGCTCAAAGTAAGGGTGCGAAGGTTTTAGTTAAAGGTTTGCGTGATAGTCATGATTTACATTTTGAGCATTCCCAGGCAGCAGCGAATCATGACTTAGACAGTGAAATAGAAACTGTTTTTTTGTTAAGTAAACCCCAGTACTCTTTGGTCAGTTCTGGTTTGGTGAGAGAGTTATTGGAGTTGGGGGAATCAGTCGCGCCTTATGTGGTGCCTGAGGTTGCAAAGACAATTGAAGCTTTTGTGAATAAATAGGTCTTAAAGTAATAGGGAGATTACAGAAAATGCCCAGTGATAACTTTACACGCAGGCGTTTGCGAAGGCGTCAAGAGAAGTTTGTTGATTCGTTGAACTTAGGTGAGTTTGCAGGTAAGTTTAGCTTGGAGTGGTTGGGCCCGGAGTGCTTTAATTATAAGCCAGATACAAAGGACCCCTTTCGTTTTATCCGTAAGGATAAAGATGGCAATATTGTTGAAGAAATTATTCCGCAAGTAATGGAAACCGATGGTGGTAGTGTTCCCAAGCTGCTGCAAGCGGTGCCAGGCTTATCTGCGTGGGCCTATGGGCCAGCGTATTTAATTCATGATTGGGAGTTTCTAGCTTACGATTTAGCGAGGGTTGAAGAGGGGTTTTATTTTGATAAGTCATTTGAAGAGGTGAATTTAACTCTAGCTGAAGGTATTTGGACTTTAATGAATAATGGATATTGTAGTTGTGAGAAGCCTGAGTGTAATAAAGGCAATGTTCAGGCTATTTATTCTGCGGTGATGACACCGTTTGCGAGGCGATTGTGGGAGGATCTTGATTTTTAAACGTTTTCAAAACCGCTGCGGTCACTTTAATGGTGAGTTTGGTGAGTTGCTTGATAACGGGTAGTGGTTGAGGGTGTAGTTGCTCAAGAAGCCAAGCAATGGCTTTGGTTTTTACAATTTCCCTATCAATGTCTTGAATGGGGTCGTGTCTGCCTCTGACTTCATGGTGTTGTCCGTGCTTGAGTTTTTCACAGAGGTTTTTATTAGTGTCGGTGCAAACAACTGTGTCATCTTTCCCATCAAAACTCAAAAGAGGAAAAGGAAATGCTTTGTTCAAGTCAACTTCAGCTTCTTTAATTTTTTTGGCGGTTTTTATTGAGTTGACTATAGTATCTAAAGTGATGAGCGAGTGTGTCTTGGGGTGTTTGTTAAAGCTCTCAGCCACGCCGTGTTTGCTGCTGAGTAGGCTGCCTTTTTCAGGGTGATCTTGTATGTCTCCTTTGTTAATGACCAAGTCTGGCATAATGTGCCGTAGGACGCGAGCAAATGTAAAAACAACTGGGTTGGAATATTTCCAATGAAGCATGATGCATGCAGATGTAAATATAACGCCTAAAAGTGAGTCTAGATTAGGTAGTTTCGGGTGGCTGATTAGAAGATCTACGATGAAGTTACAGCTGATGCTATAAGCTATAATGAAGAATGGCATATCTGGAAAGAATTCTGATAATTGTTTTGTTGCTTCTTTAAGGCAGTGAACATAATCTTCGTATTTGGCGGTACCAGATTTTTGATTAGGTGTGCCATGAGAGGCTAAAGTTACAGAGATAGCGGCAAAGCCTAGGCTTACTAAGTCCTCGAGCAGATCTGCAAGTTTTTCATCGCCATAGGTACTGCTTTCTCCGCTGCCGTGTGTAATAAATAATAGGGCTTTTGGGGGCGTTGAGGTTGGTATTCTCAGGGTTGCGTTTATTGGGTAACTACCATTTGTGCCTATAACCAGCCTGGTGATGCCTCCTATTGGAAGAGTGTCCTGTAATGTATCCAGGGGAATGCGCTCAGTAGGATGATGGCTTTGTTTTTGTGGCTTTGGTAGAGGTAGGGTTGATGAATGTAAATGGGTTTGTATCGAATTAAATAACATTGCGATGTGTTGTAGTTATGATTGATGCTTGATCTGTATGTGGAGTATGTAATTTAAATTGTGTGTAAATGCAGGTTTTCACAATACCCATTCATGGAAAAAAATGCAAATCTTTTTCATTTCGTGCTCGTTCCTAAATATTAAAAATTCAAGCTCCCCAGCTGTTTATCATATCAGAAAAATCCATAAGAAATCTAGGCATTGAAATATAAAAATATCCGGCTGTAGAGATTATAATCCAAAACAGTAGAGTGTAAGAAGACCCCACAAAGTAAGGAAACTCTATTTCCTTAGCAGCTTCTTGTAAAGCTATTGTAGATTTAGTTTTATTATAATCAGTAAGATGTTTCATGATTTTTATACAATGATCTTCTCTAAAAGTCATGAGAGTAAATACGCTACAGCTTGCCACCACAATATGGATTAGTGTTGGTATAAAAGTTGAAAGTACAGTGAGATATAGCCAGTAAGGTGGGCCTGGATTGCTCGGGTTTTCCTTTTTCATCTGGTTAATTATCTCATTGATATTTAGCCATTGAGCATTATTAACTGACAATTCAGCAGAATAATTCATTGCTTTGAAAAAAAGTATCATTGCCATAACTAAAAAACATAAGAAAATAAAGGCTGCAAATAGATCTATGGCAAGTAAAATTAATTTTTTTTTAAAATTTCCTTGGTGTTGATGATTTAAAAGGAATCTAGTAAAGCCAACAGACAGCCAATCGAAAAACGCATTGATTATGGGAAGAGTTATCATAAATATTATGATAGATCTTGATGCTTTGTTATTAGTAATATCAGGTAAGATATGATTAATAGCTAATAATGTAATCAACATTGCTGATATAAATGTGATCCAAAATAATTCTTCTTTATTTTTCTTGCGCATGCGGTATTGTAAAAACATTACAAAAAGACTGCATACCCCAGCACCAATGATAGCAATAGTACGATTTACGATACTGATACTAATAACTGAATCTATAGCAACTACTGCACCTACAATACTTAAGATACCAACAACGACAACAGTTGCAACACCTGTAATCACATTAATATTAAAATTGATAGTAGAGCCAGCAATAGCACCAGCAATGGCACCAACAATGGCAATGGCACCAATATCAGCAAAAGCACCAGCAAAAGCACCGCCATTGGGAACAGTAATAGCAATTACTATGGCACCAAAAACAAAAACAGACACAGCAGCAAAAAAATAATGTGCTTTGTTAGTGATGTAAGATTTATACGAAGCAAATAGGCTTGCTAATATTATTAGGAAAATTAATGGTCTTAACCAAAATGGCGAGCAGGTTGGTAACAACCTTAAATCTCCTAGATATGCATTGGAGTTGATAATCCACACACATGCTACTGAAATGAGAGGGTAAAAGAATGCTAAAAAAAGTGATCGTGTAAAGCTTTTTACTGTATAATAGCTCAGAAGCTCTATCCACCACTTTGGGTGGTCTGGTATCTGTTTTTGATTGCCAAAGAAGTCATTCAAGAATAATATAAAATTGTTCAAACGTGTATTATAAAATTTACTTGCTCTAGCTTCCCACCTACCTTTTTTTGTTGTAATTTCTTCTAAAATTTTGTTCAAATCCTTCTCGCTTTTTATAACAGCTTCTCTCTTATCTACACGCCTACAATATACATTGAACATAAATGCAACTCCAGTAAGGGTAAGCCCCATAATTGCCAAGATGCATTCTACCGAAGAAAAAATATTCATTAAGGTATCCATGTTGGGATAATTATTGTTTGTTTTTCTAATGACAGTATAAGGGTATATCCCTATCAAACCCGATTTCCTCTACCAAGTCAACAGAGGGTTAAAAGAGTCGGTCATGGATTAATCTGTTATTAAGGAACGAGCACGAAATAAATTCTGGTTTATCTAGGAGACTGGGATTTTTTCTAAAATCAAAACTTGATTTGGTGTTAGTGTATTAACAGCAATGGATTCGTTAGTTTTTATTAAGAAATGCTCACGAAATAACTTTAACATTTTCCGCTGCTGAACTCGCTTCGCTCAAACATGCATCCGCTCTAAATGTTAAAGTTATTTCGTGAGCATTTCTAATAAAACAGAATTTACCTTCATTACGCGTTATTGAAATTTTTTATTGATAATCAATTGTTGTAATTTTATGTTGTATTCTTTTCAAGAGAAAAATTTTTCTTTTCTCCATAGATATTTTTTTATGTGTTGGTGTCTTTTTTCTAAAAACTGATATAATATCATCGGCATATTAAAAATAATGTGGCATGTTATAGCAAGATCCAGAATAATTCGATATTTATTTTACCGTGAAAATGCGATTTTCATCACCTAGGGTGACGAAAATCGCATCGCTCATGGCTGTTTCTTTAAAACAATGCTTCGGTAGTGGGCGAAACCATTTAATTCAGCCTCACTAGCATAAGGTCATCGATTGCGTGTTATTTGCTAGTGCATTCACTATAAAAAACTGTTAGCATTTTGTTGGGTTGTTTGTATAAAAGGTAAGCATATGATCGATGTAGAGTATAGATTATAGTCATGTTGTTAGCTGTTAAATTAGTGCTCAGTGCCGAGGGCAAGTTTGCTTATAAAGTACCTTGCCCTGTGAAAACATTCGCTTCAGAAAGTAAAGACTGTCGTTGGATGATTGGACGTGATCCGGATAAAAATGATTGGGTTTTACCGGATACATCTGGATTTCTTTCGCGCATGCATTGCTTGATAGAGTATTCAGACGGTCATTATTTTCTTATTGATACCAGCGCTAATGGGACCTATCTGAATGGTGCTCTTGCTCCATTGGGTAGAGGTAATCGTGTTATGTTGCAGGAGGGTGATTTGATACAAATGGGGGACTTTGAGTTTAAAGTTACGCTGATACAAGAAGCTCCAGTAAATCACCAGCCGCAGAGTTCAGCTCTGGTTCAGGAGACGGTCGATCCCTTGGATATATTAGGCATAGCGCAGTCTGGCGCTGATGCAGTGTCTACAAAGCAGGGGGAGGCGGCTGGGCAGTGTTTAACAGGTGATTTGCCCTCCATTGATATTCCAGAAAATTGGGGAGAGATCAAGACCTGTGCGGTACACGATGATAACGTGGCAGCTGCTACAACGCCCGAACCGTTTGAGCAAAAAGAAACCAATCCCGAAGAAGGGTTTACTGAATTTTTACGGATGATGGGATTGGAGCCAACACAGCCTGCTCCTTCTCCACAACTGCTAGGGCTTGTTTTTCGAGAGATGACTGATGAGCTGATTCAAGCTTTATCAGATCGTAACCAATTTCGTAACCAATTTCGTTTGTCTATGACGACAGTGCAGAGGTATGATAATAACCCTTTGAAGTTTGCGCCAAACGTACGAGAAGCTTTCAGTAAACTGTTTAATCAGAGTGCCCAAGAAGGATACTTGGATGCGCTGACGGCTTATAGGGAGGCTTTTGCAGATCTGCATGCTCATCAAGATGTGTTGATGATCAGTATGAAGGCAGCTTTTAGAGCGATGTTAGCGGCTTTTGATCCTGAGACTTTGGCGACCCAACTAGAGTTACGAACTGCGCAAGGGTGGAGAAGCCTAATCAAAAAAGAAAGTGCCTGGGAACGTTACAGTGAATATTATGCCTCGTTGGTGCAAAACCCTGAGCGTTGTTTTACTCAGTTATTTGGTGAAACTTTTTCTAAAGTGTATGAAGAGCAAATTGCGCAGCACAAACAAGCTCATATTAAAGCTACAGCAGAGGGTAGGGAGTTTGAGGGAGTTTAAGTATTGAAAAAAATAATAGTGACTATTATCTTTATGATTGCACTCGTGTGCCAACTGTTTGCGTGCGCTATTCAGGGTCAAGGTAAAGACAGCCGTTACACATTGAGTACTGAAGTAGTCACCAGTGTTGGTGCTAACCCTGATGCCGAGGGAGAGCCTTCTCCTGTGACCGTGACCTTGTTGTTGTTGGCTAAGAAGCATGAATTTTTAGCAGCCGATTATTTTACCGTCAGCGAGGTTGACGAGTTGGCTTGGCCAGAGGTGGTGCTTAAGAAAATAAGGGTGCAAATTAAGCCAGGCCAAAGCCATGAATTGACACTTAAGATTACAAAAGAAGCTCGTTATTTAGCAGTGGTTGCAGGATTTCAAGATATTGCTCATGCAACTTGGCTGGTGGTTGAGTCGTTACCAGAAAAAGGTTCTAATGACTACCAAGCTAGAATTTTAATAACTGATCGAGCTGCCATGCTGAATATAGTTAAAGAAAAAGGACTTTTATTTTAATGAGTTTGAACGATAAAGTGTTGTGGAGTGAAGGTTTGTTTTTGCAACCACAGCATTTTCAACAGCAAGAGCGTTACTTGGAAAATTTTATATGTGCTAAGTATCAGATGCTTCCTTATGCTTGGGGTTTTTTCGCGGTTAAAATTGATACGGCTCTTTTAAATATTGGTAAAGTGGGATTGTTGTCGGCTTCTGGTTTATTTCCAGATGGCACGCCTTTTCATTTGACTGAGGCCAATCAATTGCCCGCGCCTCTTGATCTGCCTAAGGGGCAGCAAAACTTTAAAATATTTTTGGCTTTGCCCATTCAAAAAGCAGGTGGATTGCAGTTGAGCCAGAGTGTACAAGATACTTTACACCGTTATCGACTGGCTGAGCAAACGGTACCTGATGTTGTGACTGGTGTGCAGAATCAAATTGAGATGCAGATCGCCAGGGTGAATGTGAGCCTAAAGTTAGAGACTGAGTCTACAGAGCACTATACCACTTTAGGGGTCTTATCTGTAGCGGAATGTGGGGCGAATGGTGAAGTGCGTTTGCAAGATGATTATGTGCCACCTATGCTCGATTGTCACAGTTGTTTGCAGCTTAGTAGTTTGTTAGAAGAGGTGTTGGGTATGGTTTCAAGCCGTGTGCAGGTTTTATCAGAGCATCAAGCCGGTGTTGCGGCGCATGCAGCCGAATTTAGAGACTTTATGATGGCTTTGAGCTTGAGTCGTATTTTGCCGGTGTTGCAGCACTTGAGCCGTATGAAACCCTTACATCCAGAGTTATTGTATCGTACTTTAATTGGTTTGGCGGGTGAACTGGGTATTTTTGCCCGCGAAGGTACAGCTGTTAAAGGTTTTAATGAGGTTGTCTATTGTCACGATGACTTGGAATCCAGTTTTGCACCCGTGATGATGTTGTTGCGTGAGTCCTTGGCGAGGATTTTTGTGCCTACGGCTGAAGAACTTTCGATTGATGCTCCAGTACACGGTGTGCGCCGTGTGTTAATGCCTGATCGCGCTATGTATCCTTGTGATTTTGTGTTGGCGGTTAAAGCAAGTCTTCCTAATGAGAAGCTTTCTACAGATTTTCTCAACCAGTCTCGTGTGGGCTCTATTGAAAATATTCGAGATTTATTGAAATGGGGAGTAAAAGGTATTCCTTTAATACAGCTGCCGGTGGTGCCGCGTGAAATTCCTTTGCATCAAGGTTATGTGTATTTTCAGTTAGATCGTCAGTCCTCTTATTGGCCTGATGCCAAAACCTCCAGCGGTTTTGCCATACATTGCGTAGGTGACATGCCTAACTTAGAGTTGGAGTTTTGGGTCATTCGTAGGACAAGTTGATGACTTCTGATGACTCTTATGACACAGCTGGTATCAATCAAACCGTGATTCGTCCAAGATTCGGTGGTAGGGCTGCTATATCATCTTCTGACTCTAGTCCACAGATAAGCGAGTCGACACGCGCTGGTCATGAACAACAGTCTTTTCAGGGGCTACTGCCTAGTTTAGATCAGTTCAATAGTATTAATCCTTTGGTCAGTAGTGCTTTTAATGTGTTATCTATAGAACAAGTACTGCGTAAAAATTCTCATTATGATAACCCTGTTCAGTTATTTGAAGACTTGGTTCTAGCTGTCGAAGCTTTCGAACAGCGTGTCGAGCAATTGGGTATTGATCGCAGTGATGTGTTGATTGCACGTTATGTATTGTGTGCTTTTGTGGATGAAAAAGTTTTGTCGACTCCATGGGGTGAACAGAGCTTGTGGGTAGATAAAACGTTGCTTAGTCACTTTCATAAGCAAGCTTGGGGTGGTGAGCGGTTTTTTTTAGTGTTAGATAAACTGATGCAAGATGCTCACAAAAAATTGTATTTGTTAGAACTGTTGTATGTATTGTTGTGTTTAGGGTTTTGTGGCAAATATAAGATACATCGTCAGGGTACGACTGAGTTGACAGGTATTCGCCAAAGGGTATTGACGGTGATACGAAGTATTAGAGGCCCTGTTGAAACGGGGCTTTCAGTGCACTGGCAGGGTTTAGAAACAGAGCAAAGCCGTCTAGTACAGGCTGTACCTCTATGGACTATATTGGCTTTGATGGCTTGTTTGTTGTTTGTGATTTATCTTGGTTTATCGTATAAATTGGATGTTTTATCAGATCCTGGGGTGATTGAGCTTAATCGACTCAGTAGAGTGATTCCTATTAATCAATTACAACTTTCGTCTACGCAAAAGCGCTTGGCTGAAGTGTTGGCTCCAGAAATAGAGGCTGAGCAACTCAGAATACAAGAGCAAGGAGGGTTTGAAGTCGTTGTCTTGCAGGGGGATGATTTTTTCGCTTCAGGTCAAGCTGCGCTTAAGGTTGGTAGTGAGTTGGTTGTGCAGCGGCTAGCGCAGGCTTTAGGGCAAACATCGGGTCGTATTTTTATTTATGGCCATACTGATAATATCCCGATGCGCTCGGTACGTTTTTCTTCTAACGATCATCTTGCCCAAGCGCGGGCTCAGGTTGTAGCTGATCTCTTAGTTCTTGTTGTAGGAAAAGAGCGTATCCAAGCGGTGCAAGGCAAAGGGGCTCGTGAACCTTTATGGGCCAATACTTCACCTGAGAATCGGGCGTTAAATCGTAGAGTAGAGGTGATGTTAAGACCTGAGTTTTAGGAGTGTGAGTCAGAGTGAAACAGCGTGTCAGCTTGATGTTAATCACAGGTCTTGCAATTTTGTGAATGCTTTATATAAAAAAAGTGACTCTTTGGCCGCAGTGGGGTATAACCTGTGAGTGTTGCCCGAGATTTTTTGTGGCTGGTGTTAGGGCGTTTATTGGCAGCGGTTGTTGCTTTGTTGGCGATTCGTATTAGCACCCAAATATTATCTCCCGTACAATATGGGCTGTTGGCTTTATTCCTGTCTTTTCAAACCTTTTGTGGTTTGTTTTTAATGAACCCTATTGGCCAATACGTGAACCGTCATACTCATCAATGGTGGAAACAAGGTACTTTCTTTGTTCGCATGAATAACTATATCTTTTATGTATTATTGGTTTCTTTTATAGGGGGGGCTTTGGCTTGTATTTGGTTTTTTTATACTGAACCAATGACTTTTCTTCAAGTGAGTGTGATTTCAGGAGTGGTAGTTTTGATGATACTGGCAGTGAACTTGAATACAACCTGGATTCCGACCTTGAATATCTTAGGTTATCGTGCTATATCCGTGTTGTGCGCGACTCTTAGTGTTTGTATGGGTTTGCTGTGTGCGTGGTTATTGACAAAGAAATCACAGACGGCGGTGAGTTGGTATTTTGGGCAATGTGTTGGAATGGCTTTAGGTGCTGTAATTGCATTTAAGTTTTTAAAGTGCCATGAGCCTAAATTAAGAGTGCAAAATCAGCTACAGCGTCGAATTCCTTTGATAGGACGTAAGGCGCTTAAGCAATATTGTTTACCTTTAGCGGTTTCGACTTTTTTTATTTGGATGCACATCAGTGGTTATAGGCTTGTGATGACCCACTATTGGGGCTTAGAACAAGTAGGATACGCTGTTGTGGGTTTGACTTTGGCCGCTCAATTATGGGGCTTGTTTGAGACTTTGGCTTTACAGTTTGTTAACCCCATCTTTCTTAAGCGTATTAGTGTGGCAGATTCAGTTCAAAACAAGGCTTTGGCTTTGTCTGATTTGATTAATGCCTTAGGGCCGATTTATTTGATTTTAGCGACAGCTACTCTATTAACGGCACAGGCGTTATTATGTTTATTCGTTGATCAGCAGTATGCAGCGGTCGGTGTTTTTGTGATGCTGGGTGGTATGATTGAGTTGTGTCGTGTATTGACTAATTTAGTTGCCAATGGTGCGCAAATTGATTGCCGTACCCATGTACTTGTTTTGCCCAATGTCTTAGGTAGTTTGGTTAGTCTGGGTTTGATTGTGCTGATAGCCAGTATGGGGATGGAGCTCAAGTGGGCTGCGGTTGCTTTGGTTGGTTCTGGTTTGATTATGTTGCTGAGTATGGTATTTAGAGTTAAATCTAAGGTGGCTTTTCAATTGGATTATACGAGGTGGGGGGGAGCGCTGATGGTTCTGCTAGTGGGCGTTGGGTACGTTGTTTTGATGGGCCTTAATGGTGTTGACAATAATATAGTCGCGAAACAAGATTTTTGGTTTCAGATTGACCGCTTGTTATGGGTGACTTTGATGAGTGTTTTTTTTGCTTTGATTTTACTTTGGAAAAATCCTTCTGTATTACGTATTTTTTCGATTAGCTTAAAAAGCGACTGATTCTAGATGGGTATATTTGTAATATTATGCAGGGCTCCCTAGTACTTTTTAACCAAAAAGAGCTTTTTCTCTGTACGCATCATCAATAGCACAACATATCACTTTGCTTTTAAATGTCCTAGAGCGTTTGGTAGCAGGGGCTTGCATTTTAATAAGGTTCATGCAAAACCGTTTAATAATTGCCATGTTAATGGCTCCATTTGCTGAGTATAGTGAATACTCATCTTCTCGAAAAATAACATCTAAACGCCCTGGTCTTTATCAGATATTATACGGGTACGCTCAACTTTGACTGCTGTTGTTAAATTTTTCCAGTTCTCTATTCCGTTAATCCAATCGGTTAACTGAAATTGGGTATATTTGCGTACTTCAATTCGACCATGCCCTTTGTCTATTTCTTCAAAAGTATCGCATTGATCTTTAGTGTAACCCTCACGTTCAATTTTGTGATAAAAAGCCTGTATTTCTTTTAATAAATTAGCCTGATTATCCTTTATTTGCAGCATATAATCGTTGCCAGTATCTATAGCTTTTTCTGCTATTTTTGTTTGGCAACCCATCGCATCCGTTGAAAAAATTGCATTGTTAGCTGCCACCATATCCATTACATCAGGAATGGTGTGGATTTCATTTTTTTTGCCTTTTGATTCAAGTGCAGCTAATGTGATGCTGTGCTTGTTTGACCAAGCGCTAATGATATGAATCGCATCATTGTCAATATTCCCGGTGCCTCTCATTGTTTTACCGTCAATGGATATACAGTCTCCTTCAGTTGAAAGGCCGTTTAACTCAACAAATTTTTTAAAGCATTGCGTTAATCGCTTTGGACAAATTGCGCAAATTATAAAGCGCAGCGTTTCCGCGTTAGGAACCCTTTTAAGCTCTACCCACTTATTGAGCCACTCTAATTTAAGAGTAGTAAATTCAACCATCTCCTCGACAGTATCATAGCCACTAATCACCGAGGAAAAAATGATCAACACCAAAGATTCTAACGAATATACCTCATTTGTATTTTTTCGTGGATCAGTAATTTCGCTCAAACAATCCGTTATCATGTGTGCACTCCCTAAAATAGAGGGAAAATGATAACAATCAGGCTAATTTTATCAATAATCTACGTGAAATTGATCAAAAAGTGCTAGGAAGCCCTGTAATATTATTAAAATGTATGTATTTAATGCTTGACTGTTACGGCAACTAGCCCTAGAATTCTCTGCCTCGACGAAATAAACCTATGTCCCCTTCGTCTAGAGGCCTAGGACATCGCCCTTTCACGGCGGCAACAGGGGTTCGAATCCCCTAGGGGACGCCATTCTATTTTCTGACATTAAAAATGTAAATATTCGGATAACCCGTTTAGGCATAACGCCATAATTCTAAATTAACCACCAAATAACACTCAATCGATGGTCATGTTGGTGAGCCTGAATTAGACGGTTTGGTTGTTATTTCCCAAATCCCTTTTGATGAGTTCTACATGAATAGCTGGGTAGATCTTTGGTCTTCTCTTGCCTATGATGCTAGGCGTGGTGATTTGATTCCTGATACTTCTTAACAATAAAGACCAAATGTGTGTTTGAGGAGAGTTCTTGGTTCACAGCGCGTAGTCAGTTAGATCAAATCGTTAAGATGACATTCCTGAAAAGGAAGAGAGCTTTTATTGACATGATAAATCACTTATGATTCAGTATCTTACTACTAATCTAGCGGGAGCGGCTGGGGATTTGAGAGCAGAGCTATGCAAACATTAGTAATTTGGTATAATGAAGCATGAGGGGGCGACCTGGTTTCGACGCTGGTGACAAACCCTTGAGTGCATGCCGAGCTTACAATGGTGCTCGTAAAACTCTATTGTATTAAAGATAATCGCAGATACTAGCGTAGAAGTTGCCAGCAATGACGGAGTTTTCTCTGCTGTTGCAGCTGCAGCTTGATCCGTAGCTTAGATACAAGCTACCTGTCGATCAGATCGGCTTGTAGGTTTGATTCGACAGTCATATTTTACAAGCTCGCAAGTTAAGTACGCCTTAACTTAACTTGTTAAATTTATAAGGCTCGCTCAAGCCATCCTGCCGGCCGGGTTGACTTTAGGGTTAAATTTAATAGGTCAGGCTAAGCATGTAGACCTTAAGGCGGCGTATCAGTGGACGCGGGTTCGATTCCCGCCGCCTCCACCAATTCTTTTCAGTCCACCATTCTCTGGTGGGCTCAGCCAAAATAAACACTTGCATATTGTTGCGGAAAGTCATGGACTTTGCAGTTTTAGCTAATCGATTATTTTTCAGCTATTTTAGCTCTCTCCAGCCGTATAGTCTCTGTACAACCTACCTGTTCAAAAAATCGAAGTCCGCCACCGGTATTTTTCTTAGCTTTTAAAATCAGTGAGTTATTAATGGACTTGGAGAACGGTTTGTTCAGGGAATCCGTAGCTGGTGAGGAACCCCAACAACTTTACATTCATAACAAAACCTGTGATTTGACTACATTTGTTTCTTTTTCAATCTCTTTTCAACCATCAAACAGACATTTGTTGGTATTGGGTAACGTGGCACACTGCCCTGACAGTACCTGCTCCAAGGCCACACCGCGCCGAATGATCTGGGAACCGTGTTTGAATGCGTACGTCAAGCAAGCTTCACTGATCGGCTTGCCTAATAGATGGCGTTGTCCCTCTAAATACCCTGAACTGTGCCGATGCCACCAAGCAGCCACTTTTTCTGCATCTGGCCAAAATAGGTCATCATCGAACGCCAAATCAACTCGATCGTCTTCAGGGTCATCGTTTGGGCCTTCTGGTGCCTCTGGAGGAACCTCTCCTTCTAAATTATCTTCATCTAACTGGACTCCTGTGATTGTGCAAAAGGCATGGCCAGCAATTCGAGCTTGTGATGGGCTATGCATTTGCTCAATTAAAAATGGAACCGATTCAGGTAAGCCAAGTAGGCCTGCACCCATCACAGCCTGGCGAATCAGGTTAGCATGTTGACAGAGGTGCTTGATCAAAGATCGGGCTTTCTGAATGGGGAGAGCCCGCAAGGTCAAGGACAGCGCTTTGTGTTGATGAGGATGATCTGGCATTTGGGCTATCTGGCAAAGTTTATTCAATGCTTGATCGTGGTCCCCCAACAACGCCATTGACCATGCTGACCAAAAACCACACGCTAAATCTGGATCATCGAGTGTTTGTTGTAGGTAGCGCCAATGCTTTTTGGAATCCAGTTCACCCACTGCCCGTAAAGCTCGGGTTTGCAGCAATGGATTGCCACTATTCAACGCTCGGTTTAAAACATCATCACCGGGATGAATACGATGCAAGGCAGTGGCTGCTAAACCTAAGCTTTGCCACAATGGTGATGAATGTGCATGACAGTGGTCAATAATCGTTTTGGCGGATGGAAAGTCTGTCCAAGCCAGAGCCGCTAAAAAACCTCGCTGTGTGCTGGGTTCGGATTCAATGACGGATTGCAATAATTCAAAACGTTGCCGTGATGAGCTTTTTGTCGCCAGAGCTGTGGTGACAAAGGCTTCTCCCTCTTCAGGAAAGGCTTCTAAAGCTTGCCAAGCCAAATCCCAACCGGCTTGGTCGGCAACAGTTAAACCTTCCAAATGAGCCGCAAGCTGTCGATCTAATTTTTTGAGATCATCGGGATAGGTGTGTGGTGCTCGAACGAAGCGATCCCGTTGTTGCCATAGGAATGCGGCATCTTCGGAATGGTGATAAAGAATCGATTCAATAAGGGGTTTTTCCTGGGAAAAAATGTAATTATTCATCAAATTTAGCCAGCCATTTTTCAAATTTTTCTCTATTGAAAGGACCTTGGCTGTGAATGCCTGAATGAGTGGTAATTCTGATTGGTTTCAACAGCTTTGATAATTGACTGTATTTTTCTGGCATTATTCTATGATTCACACTGCCAACTTGGGGCTTTTCACCCGCTTGTATTAAAACACCATTTGTATAGGTTGTTATTTTAAATACATCATCCAAATTGTCCTTTAACGTTTCAATACCATTGATTTTATCCAACCAAGAGTTATCAAAAAAAGTTAGCCAATTTACTCCTTTAATGCCATTCCAAACCCAGGAAAGATGGCTGATGGGATGATCTATTTCTAAACCAGGAAATTGCATGGCCAATGAAAATTCTTTCTGCTCACCTGCTGAACGCAGAAATCGATTTGGAGAAACAACTAAACCAATACCGCCATAGCCGTGATACGGATGCAGGTGCCTACAACAATCCAACACAAAATCAGCAAAAGAGGAGGGTTGCTCTGCAAACCATGTCATTGGAAAAGCCACTTTAAAATAGCCTATAGGTTTAGGTTTCCATTTTGCTCTAGAAAATCCTTCGAAGCAGAAGAAACTCGCCTCTTCTGCTGTTGCACCACTATGAGAGCCAAACTCCCAAGCAAAGTCTTCATCACGATTTAATAAATAATCATCCAGCTCAAAATCATATAAGCCACTAACGGCTCGATAACCAGAGTGGTCAGTATCAAAGCTGGGGTATACCCATTTCAGATGTTGGCTACATTGCTGTACATATTGTTTGATGCAGTGGAGTACAGCTTGCTTTTTCTGTTGCAAATGTCCATTTTTAAAATAAAACGTTGCTATTAAAGCGCCTTGCAGAAGGACTCTATTTTCCTCATCTGTTATAGAGAAATTTTCATCAAAACTATCATCGTATTCCAACATAGATGTTCACCTCGAATAAAAACCCTTAGAACGCCATTGCAAGCCTCGCCAATATGCCTGGAATCAAAACATCGTCTGCTTGGGTAGCCCCAGTAGGCAATAGATCATCTGCAACTAATGCAACAAGTAATAAAGATAAGCCCACGACTTCTAATGTGCCTGGCTTGGGTATTAAAGGCTGTTGAACAGGAATACCGAGAGGCTCTAGAGAAGGTAATTGATCAAGAGACCACTTACGTTTTGGCAGGGGTACTGGAACAGGCTCTTTTTGTTTTTCTCGCTTGTTGTCACAGTCACAACTGTCTTTAGACTCATCTATCTTAATATATTGTCCGTCAGGATTATTATCGCGAATGATTGTTTCATAATCATCATCCCTCTCTCTCATTTCAGCAGTATCCCACCTATCAGGTGGAAATTTCATTTCTACAACAGCTCGCAAGTTGTCACCGGAAGCCGGTCCAGTAGGGTCATCTAAAATCACCACATCAGGCCGTCTAACCATACCTGTTTTGGATTTAAAGTTTTTAGGGTAATGAGGGTGATTTTCGTAATGCCAGTTTTTTGAACCACGTTTTGGGTTATTCACGCTTGGCATGGGTGTAGGGGGACTATTGGTCATATTGTACGGCATTTCTGCAATAAAAGGGCTTTCTCCATTCAACTGCTCATCTAATACATTCAGCTCTTCTTCAACACATGCTTGCTTTCCTCCGTTGCGATAGCAATGACAATATATCTCACATAGAGCAGCGATCTCACCAGCCTCTTTCAACAATGCAACAACTACTGCTTGTAATATTCCTGCCAAACAAGCCGTATTCCCATGATTCATCAGCAGCTTGTCACTCAAACGGCAAGCATTTTTTCCCTCCATCATCACATCAAAGGAATACGACAGCCAAGTGGCTTCTTTCATTTGTGTGCCAGATTTCACCCCACCACCAGCGGTTCCGGGTTCATCACCTGTGCAACGACTCAACTCGGAGCCCTTCACAGCCGCTGGGTTTCCACCATCCACTTTGACCGTCTTAGTGCCTTTTTTTAAATCCGCCGATGTGGAGATAATCACCGGATAGGGGATTGGCACTGGACCACCGGGCATGGGCGTTTTGCACACATCTGGCAAAGTGCTTTTCACAATGCCGCCACTGCCTTTGTGTACCAGAGACAAATTAGTCCCGTTGACTTTGATGGTAACACTCATCTGTTAATCCGCTCCTGTTTTGAGCAGTAAAGCCCCTCTTAAGCCGTTGCTGGAACTGCCTGCAATCAGGTTCAAAGCCTGCTTTTGTGGGTTCATCGAATGTGGGTTCATCGAAGTGGCTAAGATCATGGCCAACAGATGTGGGTGTTTCACCGATTTTGTGTTGTGCCATAGAATCCCCCTTGTTGATTTTGTGTTTATTCGTCTTATTCCGTTTAAAGAATGGACCGTATTATACCAAGGCTGATACGTCTTGCAGGAGAAAATTGGGTGAACAAACCACTTGACGCTCTTTACGCATACAGTTGTCAATCAGCTACTGAAATACTTCCCTACGATTACATGTACAATACAGCGACTTAGGCGTGTGGGAAGGGATAACCGAACACCATTTTACTGACTATGACTGCCGATTATTTCGCGTGATGTTCTGAAAACGATCAATATTATACGAATGGCTTCAACGGATGAGTGAAAAGAGAATTTGGATGATTGGCGAGAGGAGAAAAGGATAACCACTATGAGTGAATATCAATATTGAATGGGAGTTTAATTAATTTTGTGTAAATGCTTATTCGTATATAATCCATGCAATTATTAGAGGATCAAAGAATGAGCATTTACACAAAATTAATTAAACTCCCCCCTGTGATTCGAAATTATATTTGCCAAGAAACTGTTTTGGAAGGATGCCTACACTTGTTAAAACCAAATGTCAATGCGTAAGTCCTGGGGCATTATATTTTTTAGGCTCATTCACACCTTGTAAAAAATGCTCGCCTACAGATGATGTTTTTTCTTGCTCTGCAAGCTCTTCTTGCAATGATAGAATGTAGGCTTCTAAGGATTTCAGCGTCATTGAGGTAGCGAAATCGTATTTCAACTTTAGCTTTTCAAGTTTTTCCTTCTTTAAAAGCTCAGCCTCATTCATTTTCGCTTTGATATGTTCTGTGCTCATAGTGCAGCTCCCATTTTTATCCGATATATGCCTTTGGGGTCACCATTTCTATCATAGCCGTACATATTTTGCCACTTTCTAATTTCTTTTGCGTCATGGGATACTCCTCATTAATGTGAAAAAATTGAGAGTACCATGGCGCAACCTGATGATGACCTTGATATTGCGATAAGGATAGAATATAGTTAAAGCTTCATTCTTGTTTGTGAGCTCTGCTCATATTGGTTTTTCAAAATTACGAGTATATACTTAATGTATAGCTGACGCATCTTAAGGATATTCTCATGGAATTTGAAAACATTAACCTTGATGATTTCACTTCATTTAAAATTGGACATAAGCCTTCCTATGTATTAATAGAAGAAAGTTTGATTGATATCGGCGGACAGGGCATTAAAGGTAACGAATTTAAAAAGAAATGCTTAAATGAAGCTGGGTGGAAGTATGGCAAACTTATTTCTTACGGATCTCACCCAGAAACTGCTTGCCAGGTCTTTGTGACCATCAAAGCTATTCTGGAAAAAACTCAAGAAAAGGATGAAATCATTTCATTATTGAGTAAAAAAGCCAGTTAGCTTTTTCATTCACATCAAATTCGTTATTGATTACCACTGGCATAAGACTTACCTTCAATGCGTAAGCCTTTAGTTAAATCATCATAATCCACGGAGTTATTTTCATCTTCAGAGCCATTTCTTTGCCCTAGCTTGATCATCAAACGTAAATCATTGGGAGAATCAGCATGGGAAAGAACATCCTCATAAGAGGCCACCCCTTCCATATACAAATCATAAAGTGCTTGATCAAACGTTTGCATACCCAATTCTCTAGATTTTGTCATTCTGCCTTTTAGTAAATGTACCTCAGCTTTACGAACATGATCAGCAATTAAAGGTGTATTTAACATCACCTCCACACAAGCTCGACGCCCCTTTCCATCCTTTGTAGGAATCAGTTGCTGTGCAACAGTAGCCTTTAAGTTTAAGGACAAATCCATCCATACTTGCTGATGTCGTTCAGGAGGGAAAAAATGAACAATGCGATCCAACGCTTGGTTAGCATTGTTGGCATGCAAAGTCGCTAAAACCAAGTGACCTGTTTCAGCAAACGCCACACAGTATTCCATCGCTTCTCGCGTTCTAACCTCACCAATCATAATCACATCAGGCGCTTGACGCAAAGTATTTTTTAAAGCCACTTCAAAGCTTTCTGTATCCAACCCAACTTCTCTTTGCGTTACAATACTGCCTGCATGTTGATGAATATACTCGATAGGATCTTCAATACAAATAATATGACCTTTACTGTTTTGATTACGGTGACCAATCATCGCCGCCAGCGATGTAGACTTACCCGTACCCGTTGCCCCAACAAAAAAAAGAATACCACGCTTTGCCATAGCTAAGTCTTTGATCACTTCAGGCAAACCCAAATCATCAACCAAAGGAATATTCACCTCAATACGACGCAATACCATTCCCGCTAGATTTCTTTGATAAAAAGCACTGACCCTAAAGCGACCAATGCCTCTGGCGCTTAAAGCAAAATTAGATTCTCTTGAGGTAAAAAATTCTTTACGCTGCTGTTCGGTCATAATAGCCAAAACGATTTCACGTGTTTTTTCTGGTGTCAGAGGCGTCTTACTAATAGGTACAATTTTGCCATTCACTTTCATGCTGGGCGGCACACCGGCCGTAATAAATAAATCAGAAGACCCTTTTTCTACCATTAATCTCAGCAGATCTTCAAAATCCACGGTCAACTCCTTACATGGATAAAACAGGTATGTATAATGCCATTATCTAGAAATTCAGAAAGCACTAGAAAAACAGCCATGAGTGATGCAATTTTCGTCACCCTAGGTGATGAAAATTGCATTTACACGGTAAATTATAGGAAATTTTGCTTACAAAATGCTCTAAGGTAAAAAAAATAGCTTGATTATTATCTGACGCATACTAAAAAGTTCAGTAAATCAAACTCTTCCCACTTCAGTTTCATTGACATAAGTTACAAAGAGTCGGGGTTTTTTGCTTTTTCCTTAGCGGCATCACGTGTAATCAGGCCTTTTTTTAATAAGTCTTGCAAGCATCGATCCAAGGTCTGCATACCCATAGCACTGCCTGTCTGAATGGCAGAATACATCTGGGCAACCTTATCTTCCCGGATCAAATTACGAATTGCGGGCGTACCAATCATAATTTCATGAGCAGCCACTCGACCCCCACCAATTTTTTTCAACAAGGTCTGCGAAATCACACCCTGCAAGGACTCGGATAACATGGAGCGGACCATCGACTTTTCTGCTGCGGGAAAAACGTCAATCACCCTATCAATGGTCTTAGCTGCCGAAGTCGTATGCAAAGTACCAAAGACTAAGTGGCCCGTTTCCGAAGCCGTTAAAGCCAAACGAATGGTTTCCAGATCCCGCATCTCGCCAACCAATATGATATCAGGGTCTTCACGCAGTGCCGATCGTAACGCCTCAGCAAAACCCAAAGTGTCCCGGTGCACTTCTCGCTGATTCACCAGACACTTTTTACTTTCATGAACGAATTCAATAGGGTCCTCAATCGTCAAAATATGCTCATAACGATTTTCATTGATATGATCCATCAATGCGGCCAACGTAGTACTCTTACCCGAACCCGTAGGTCCGGTTACCAAGACCAAACCTCTAGGAAAACAAGCAATGTCTTTAAAGACCTTTCCCAAACCCAGATCTTCCATACTCAATACTTTCGAAGGAATGGTTCGAAAAACTGCTCCTGAACCTCGGTTTTGATTGAAAACATTCACACGAAAACGTGCAACCCCTGGCACCTCAAAAGAAAAATCGGTTTCTAAAAACTCTTCGTAGTCTTTACGCTGCTTGTCATTCATAATGTCATAGATCAAACCATGTACTTGCTTATGATCCATAGGTGGCAAATTGATACGTCTGACATCGCCATCAACACGTATCATGGGGGGTAAGCCTGCCGATAAGTGCAAATCAGAGGCATTATTTTTTGCGCTAAATGCGAGCAGTTCAGTAATATCCATAAGTCATCCAAATTTTTATTCGCTATAGGTATATTGGTATATTAGTAGATTAGCACTTTTCAGCTTTATTCAGCTGTACGTAGGGAAGTATATCTATGTCAGATCAAAATCAAATCTACTCACAGACAAACTTTTCACAACGTCTATTGCAAGTCAATCAGCGCATACAAAAGGCATGCAGACAAGCCAATCGTGACACAAACAGCGTCGCATTGCTTGCTGTAAGCAAAGGACAAGAATTGTCTGCTCTACGCGAGGCCATCGATCATGGCATAATGAGCTTTGGCGAAAATTATTTACAAGAGGCATTAATTAAAAAAGACAGTCTAAACGACCTAAAAGTAAAGTGGCACTATATTGGCACTGTACAAAGCAATAAAACCAAAGCTATTGCCCAGCATTTCGACTGGGTACACACCATTGCCAAGCTTAAACACGCGCAGCAACTGCACAAACACCGTCAAGGCTACCAACCCCTTAACGTTTGTATACAAGTTAATATTGACCAAGAAGAAACCAAAAATGGTGTAATGCCTGCAGAGGTGCTCAACTTAGCCAAAGCCGTGTTAAAACTACCTTCACTACGCTTGAGAGGTTTGATGAGCATTCCAAAGCCAGAGAACGAAGTTTACACACAGCCGGTAACACTCAACAGCTTTGAACGTTTAAAAAATATACAAAAAAACGTACAACAAGCCCTATCTCCACTGCCTTATTCAGACTGTATGAGCACTTTATCCATGGGTATGTCGAAAAATATAGAAGCAGCAGTTGCAGCTGGCAGCACGCTTGTTAGAATTGGTAGCGCACTATTTGGACCCAGAAACTTAGACCCAGAAACAAAACGTGAGTGATTGAAAACAGTGAAAGCTAAAGTACATTTTATTGGTGGCGGCAATATGGCACAAAGTCTTATTGGTGGTTTAATATCACAGGGGTTTGATGCAAGTCAAATCAGCGTTTATGACCCGGACCAACATAAAGTAAACCGTCTACAACATCTTTATTCAATTTCTGCCGTACATGACAATACAGAAGCACTCGCCGACAATCGAGTCGATGTCGTGTTACTGGCTGTTAAGCCTCATATCATTCCAAGTGTCCTAGAGGAAATCAAGGTTGCACTGATCACATCCCAACCTTTACTGATCTCAATTGCGGCAGGTATCACACTATCAACTTTATCAAAACCTTTTGCAGACAATCACCCCATTGTACGCTGTATGCCTAATACACCCTCACTGGTTCAACATGGTGCCACTGCTTTATGCGCTAGAGCCTGTGTGAGTGCCCGACAGCGCAACCTAGCCGAATCTATTTTAAACAGTGTTGGGTTGACTGTTTGGGTAACACAAGAAGAAGACTTAGATGCGGTCACAGCACTGTCGGGCAGTGGGCCAGCTTATTTCTTTTACTTAATGGAGGCCATGGTAGAACAAGCTCAAAAAATGGGTTTAGACCCTCAAACTAGCTTGGATTTAACTATACAAACGGCGATAGGTGCAGCACAGCTAGCCAAAATCAGTCGAGAGCCACCTGCCGAATTACGACAAAAGGTCACCTCTCCTGGCGGCACCACACAGGCGGCTTTGTCTGTACTAGAATCAAACCATTTTCATAACTTAGTAGGTAATGCCATCCAGGCAGCTCAAGAACGCTCTCACGAGCTTGGTACGGAAACAGCCAAAAGGAAACCATAAACGCATGAACACAGTGGCCGCACTACGCTTTTTAATTGACACAACAATAGATTTGTATGCCTATATAGTCTTAGCTAGCTTCATTCTACAATTGGTTCGAGCCGATTTTCACAACCCCATTTCGCAATTTGTTTTCAAAGCAACCAATCCTGTGCTCATGCCTTTACGCAAATTGATTCCCAGTTTCAAAACAGTAGATGTAACCGCTTTACTGCTGCTGTTGGCTTTACAAACGTTAAAGCAAATTTTATTAGTCATGGTCAGCGGTTATTCTACATCAATAGCTGCCTTGTTGATCTTCTCTCTCATCAGTTGTTTTGCCTTGATCATTGACTTCCTGATTTTTGCTATTTTTGTACAAGTCATTTTAAGTTGGATTACGCCTGGGCAATACAATCCGATCACTTTATTACTCACACAAATTACTGAGCCTATCTTAGGGCCTATTAGGCGCTTTCTACCTTCCTTGGGCGGATTAGATTTATCTCCCATGATAGCTCTTATTATGTTATCCTTTTTCAAAATATTATTAGGGCTAAATTAAAATTTAATATCAAACACAGGTATATAAAATGGTCGACAAAGCTGCTGGAAATCATCATAATAACAGAGACAACGAACAACATTTTTTGACAGGTGGTCCTTCTTCATCCAGGCCGGCCGATCAGACTCGTTGGCCGGGAGTAGCTAGGCTAGTACAAACAACACAACTCTCTCCTCAAGAAAATCCTACATCACAATCATTAAGAGCCTCTGCGGAAGGACAATTCAATAATATAACAACAACGACGACCTTACCTGCTCCAGAAGAAGGTACAAGCACTGTAGTAAACTTTTTACAGACACAAATGACAACACTGTATAGAACCACGCAACTGCTTCAAACAGCAGTTAGAGAAAACGAAGTAAACACAACCCTAAGTGAACAAACACGCGCAGCACTAACCCAAGCTCGTGACGAATTACTACCAGAAAGCTCTGCTCAAGCCCTAACCTCCAATGATCATGAAACCCAGCTAGGGGAAGGTAACGTTGGTTTGGTGGACTTACAACAACCAAACTTCCTAGAAAAACTAGGCGAAATAAAAACCATGCTAGGAGTATTCTTAGGGTCAGGCCTCATAACATTTATTGCAAAAGCACTATTTCCTATAATAGCAAGTTCTCCTGTACGACTCAGTACTTCAATAGCTGCACTAACAATGTCCTTTGTAATGAACTGTTTCCCTGATGACACACCTGCACAAAATATCACTCGTCTCATAGGACTCTGCTTGATTGCAATGACGCTCTCTAGCTTTCTTTGAGAGCAAACCAAATTAAGTGCTGGTCACAGCTCACTTAAGATTTAGTTTTCTATTTTTTCCGGCGCAGTCTCGAAGGTAAAGATTAATTAGGTTTTGGTAGGGTATACCAATCTCTTCCGACATATGCTTAAAGAAATCTATAGTATCTTCATCTAGACGAATAGTAATCTGCTTTTTAACTTTCTTTGCATATGGATTTTGAAAAATCGTAACTTTTATGCATGACGAAAATCTCGATATTGTTTGATTTCAGACCTGTCTGCTTTTCTGGCAGAAATGATTCGAATAGCACTACCCTCTAGCAATGCCTTAATACGGTATGTAGGGCATGAACAGTGACTATACAGAAGTGAAAGCACTGTTAGAGATTTTGAGTGATCGAATATCACTTGACAATTCAGATCGGTATTTAAAACTACAGGCACTATCAGCACTGTTATCTTTGCAACTGAATAAAGAGGGGTATGATTTAAACAAATATATAATATCAGATTTAGGTCATACTCATAAAGAGAACAGTATTACGCATATTGTTAATAAAATAATTCATCAATTGATACCAGGCACAGAAGACCCAAACAAGAAGGTTGCAAATTTTTATTTTGATATCATTACAAAACAGCAAAAGAAAGGTAATGTATTTGACTTACATGGAATGGATCATCTGTCTGTAAAACTGCTGTTAAAAAATCTTGGGCAATCTTATTTTCGTCCTGTATCAATCATTGTCGGAAAAGCCACACATAGCAAGCATAGCCGTAATGTGTTGCGTGAGTTAGTTCAAACAGCATGCGACGAAAGATATTTCAATTATAGAATTGATCGTGATAACTCTGGCGAAATCAATATCAGTTATGAAGACCCTTCATGTGTTTCGACCTTTTAAGGAACGTGCACGAAATAACTTTTTTATTTTCTCATTAATTTACGTTCCCAGTTTAAGGCAGATTCAACAATAGTGTCTAGATCATCATGCTTCGGTTGCCAATTGAGCACACTTCTGATTTTGTCCGCCTGAGCAATGAGGCAGGGTGGGTCTCCAGCTCGGCGGGGTTCTTCTTTTATTGTAAGTGGTTGTTGCGCAGCGCGTTCAACAGCTGATAAAACTTCACGAACACTGAAGCCATGACCATAACCACAGTTTAAAGTGATAGAATCTCCTCCTGTTCGTAAATATTTTAAGGCTTGTATATGGGCATCAGCTAAATCTTGCACATGGATATAATCGCGTACTCCTGTACCGTCAGTAGTGTCATAATCTGTTCCAAATATACAGACGTGAGACCGTTTGCCTACAGCGGCTTCAACCGCGACTTTTGTCAATAAGGTGGCGTTTTTAGTGCTTTGGCCAATGCGTCCTTCAGGGTCACAGCCGGCGACATTGAAATAACGTAAGATAACGTGTCTTAAATGCGAAGCATGGCTTAAACTCGATAGCATTTGCTCAGACATGAGCTTTGAGGCGCCATAGGGGTTGATGGGGAGTGTTGGGGTTGCTTCAGTACACACTGGGTTGCTTGGAATGCCGTAGACAGCTGCCGTTGAAGAGAATACAAAATTTTTAACTTGTTCAGCCTGGCAACAAGCTAGCAAGTTTAGAGTGCTGGCCGTGTTATTTTGAAAGTATTTAATGGGGTCCCTTACCGACTCTGGTACAACAGTCTTGGCTGCAAAGTGCAATACCGTATCGATTTTGTATTGTTTAAGGATGTCAGTGACCAAGGTTTTGTCGCCTACTTTGCCCTCGATCAGTTTTCCATAAGTGATTGATTCTGCAAATCCCGTTGATAAGTCATCTAATACAATGACGGTTTCATTCCATTGTGATAACTGTTGTACGACATGGCTGCCAATGTAGCCTGCTCCGCCCGTTACTAAAATACCAGGTCGAGATGCCATAATGATGCCTCTTTGGTTAATGAGTAGACTGATGAACTTTCAAGAGTTGCTAATCATAGCAGCTAAGGAATCAATGAATAGAAAAAATGATGTGATGAATAAAAAAGCTTACTGATTATACACATTCTGCTATAAGCCGTTACGGGTCCTCAACCTTTATTAAAGATAAAGTGCCTCAACAAGCATGTTAAAGAGCCTAAAATAAATGAGCTGATAAAGTTTGAGAAATAAACAAATGTAATGCTGTTTAACAGAACTCGTGATTGAATAAAGGGGTATGAAATGATAGCTTGTATTAAGCTTAGATCTATTATCTTGGGCCTATTGGTTGTGACTTCGATGGTGTTTTGGAGCTCTGTATGGGCCGTGACAGTAGGGCAGAAGGCACCCGATATTAAGGTTAAATCTTTGAAAGATAATGGTGTTGTTGACTTGGAGCATTATGCCGGCAAAGTGGTTTTGGTTGATTTTTGGGCTTCTTGGTGCCCGCCTTGTAAAAAATCATTGCCTCTTTTCAATGAGTTGCGGCGTAAATTTGGTGAGGATAAGTTTGAAGTCATTGCTATTAACATGGATACTAATAAATCGGATGCTATGGCTTTTTTAGCACATCACCCTGTTGATTATCCGGTAGGTTGGGACCCAGAGGGCAACACCCCTGAGGTTTACAATGCACCTGGCATGCCGACTTCTTACCTGCTTGATCAAAATGGTTTAATTAAAAAGATTCATATTGGTTTTAAAGAAAAGGATATTGCCAAATATGAGCAAGAAATTCGTCAATTATTGTCAATGTAAGTGGCAGCTTGAGCGTTTATGGATCAAACTGGCTTTATAAGGTTTTTTGTAAAAATATAAATGGAGTGTTAATTGCTGTGAAAGAGCTGAGGCTTACAGTGGTCACATGGAAGCTCATTGCTATTGTATTATTGACGGGCCAGTTTATGGCTTGCTCTGTTGTTGAGGTCAAACCTTGGCAAAGAGGCACTTTGGCTAACCCTATTATGATGGCTGATCCTGACCCCATTGAGGCAGGCCTAAGAGATCATATTTTCTTTAGCAAGGAGGGTTCCTCTGGATCAGCTGGGGCAGGTGGTGGTGGCTGCGGTTGTAATTGATATCGTTTAAGAAGTAGGATGCTGAAAATATGCCTGATAAATCTAAGGATGGGATAAGTCAGACCCTGTTAGTGCTAACATCCAGTGCTATGGCTTTGCCTGGTCTCGGTAAGGCGGATGTGCCACCCGATAAGCCTTCTGCCGGTTTTCGTTTTTCTTCTTATACGGAGTCCGACACTTCTGCTGGTCAAACCTTAGGAGGGACGTCTATCAGTCGTTATGATATTGATGTCTTGCATGCTAGAGTGGTTTGGCCGCAGAGTGATACCTTAGCTTTTGCTTTTGATTTTGATTATGAGACCATGAGTGGTGCAACACCTTGGTACGTTGCGCAAGATCCAACGACGCAAGAAGCAGTGGTAGTAATGACGGGCGCTTCTGTGGATGACACACGATATGATATGAAAGGCAAGGGTAGCTATTATATCAAGGAAGGCCGTCTTGATGCGACTCTGGGCTTGTCAACAGAAGAAGATTACGAGGCCTTTTATGGTGGTCTTGGTGTGGCATTGGAATTTTACAATAAGCATGTCACTGTTGATGTAGGTGTGAGTTTTTCAGTTGATCGCCTAGAGCCTACTGTGTCTGAGAATTCCTTGCCTGGCAACGCTGATCGTATTGACGATGCTCGCAAAAGCAGTTTTGGTGTTTATGTTGGTTTCAGCCAAGTGCTGAATCGCTTTTCTACCTTCCAATCTGGTATTAACTATACGGTTAAAACAGGTTACTTAACCGATCCTTACAAACTGGTTGCGGTCTTAGATCCGGTGACAAGCAATGTGAATACTTGGAACGAAAATCGTCCTGGAGATCGTTTGCAATTGGCTTGGACCAGTCGCTATCGTCTTTTTTTTGAACGTTACCAGGGGGCTTTGCATCTAGATTATCGTTTTTACTCTGATAACTGGTCTTTGGATTCTCATACGATCGATGCCAGTTGGTATCAAACTTATAACTCATGGACGATTGTGCCTGGTTTTCGTTATTATACTCAAAGCGAAGCGTCTTTTTATGAGCCTTATTTTTCTACGGCTAGCTTACAGCCTGTTGATTTTGCTTCCAGTGATTATCGTTTATCTGGATTTGATGCGACTTCTTTTAGGTTCAAGCTTGAACGCTCTTTTGGGGTTTGGCATGGAATTTTTTCTTATGAAATTTACTCTTCTAGTGGGGACTCTCCAGCACTGGTGGACTTTGATGTCCTGACGCTTGGTTTTGATTATAAGTTTTAGCTATTTTGCTGCTTTATAAATTTACATTTCACGCTATGGGTTCTCCCTGTAGGTTAACTTTTTACGCTGAGAATGCGCAACAGGCTCAGCAGGCTTATGATCAAGCAACTACAGAAGTTTATCGGCTTGAGCAAAAATATTCACGCTATCGTACAGACAGCATCACTGCTCTGATCAATCGCTCACATGGCAAAAAATGTACTATTGACCCTGAAACCTATGGTTTACTGTCGTTTGCAGGTCTTGTCTTTAAACAAAGCGACGGTTTGTTTGATATCACTTCTGGAGTTTTACGTCGGGCTTGGGATTTTAAAAAGACCAAAGTGCCATCTAGAGAGTTGGTGGATGAAGTCCTATCTTTGGTTGGTTGGCATCGGGTCAAACTGAATCAGAGTAGTATTGTGTTGCCAAAAGGGATGGAGCTTGATTTTGGGGGTTTTGTCAAGGAATATGCGGTTGATGCTGCTGTCAAACAGTTACGTCAAATGGGCATAAACCAAGGCGTGGTGGACTTAGGAGGAGATCTTTTTGTATTAGGTCCTCATTCCAATGAGGTTGCAGCACACATTCCTTGGCAAGTAGGTATACGTGACCCTTTAGTACCTAGGCAGCGCATACGCCAAGTGGGCGTGTTACAAGGTGCTGTGGCAACCAGTGGCTATTATGAGCGGTATTTTGAACTCGATGGGTCAAGATATTGTCATATTTTAAATCCAAGGACGGGTTGGCCAGTACAGGGGCTGGCCTCGGTAACTGTGTTTGCTGGCTCTTGCTTGATAGCAGGGATTGCCAGTACTGTGGCTATGCTCAAGGGCCAACAGCAAGGTTTGCTTTGGTTACAAGAATTGGGCTTAGCGTTTATTTGTATTAATGAAAAGCAGCAAATATTTGAGAGCGACAATAGTATAGCTACCAATGTTAACATAGCCGATACATAGCAAGCCTATATGGATTATAAAACCTAAACAGATCGCGGTATACTAATCAAATGATAAGTATTTGGGTATTTATGAAACGAATTAAGCTATTGGTATTAAAATCAGTATGAACGAACAAGCAAATCAAACACTTACATCTGAAGAGACATCTGGAGTGTCTGGTGGTGGATTGTCTATTGTAAACCCAAAGCGTTTTCCTTTTAGTTTTGCCAAGCGTCATGGTGTGTTACTGCATGATTTTACAGAGCAAGGTGCCGTCATCCAGTATTTGCCAGGGGTTGCGCCTGCTGTCTTAGCTGAAGCACAGCGCTATTTATCTTGCCCAGTGGCTTTGCAAATGGTTGATAAAGCTGATTTTGAACAGCTATTGGCACGAGCCTATGAGAGTGATTCTTCAGAAACCATGCAAATGGCTGAAGGCATTGGTAATGAGTTTGATTTGGCCAGTTTAGCAGATTCTGTGCCTGAGACAGAGGATTTGCTAGAGCAAGAAGATGATGCGCCCATTATTCGCTTGATTAACGCTATTTTAACTGAAGCTGTACGTGAAAGTGCCTCGGATATTCATATTGAAACATTTGAAAGACGTATGGTAGTGCGCATGCGTGTTGATGGTGTCTTGCGAGAGATTCTACAGCCGCGTCGAGAATTGGCTTCACTTTTGGTCTCTCGTATCAAAGTAATGGCTAAATTGGATATTGCGGAAAAACGAGTGCCACAAGACGGTCGTATTTCCTTGAAAGTGGCTGGGCGTGAAGTGGATGTCCGGGTTTCTACCATGCCTTCTAATAATGGTGAGCGTGTGGTGTTGCGTTTATTAGATAAGCAAGCTGGGCGCCTTGAACTGCGCTCTTTGGGTTTGTATCGAGCCGATTATGAAAACATGGTCTCTATTATTCATAAGCCACATGGTATTATTTTGGTTACAGGTCCAACTGGTTCTGGAAAAACCACCACGCTTTATGCTGCGCTAACCAATTTGAATAATGAAACACGTAATATTTTGACGGTTGAGGATCCTATTGAATATCAGCTTGAAGGCATTGGCCAGACGCAGGTTAACACTAAAGTAGATATGACTTTTGCGCGTGGCTTACGTGCCATTTTGCGCCAGGACCCTGATGTGGTCATGTTAGGTGAGATTCGTGATTTGGAAACAGCTGAAATTGCCATTCAAGCCAGTTTGACAGGGCACTTGGTGTTATCGACCTTACATACCAATACCGGCGTAGGTGCTGTAACGCGCTTACACGATATGGGCATTGAACCGTTTTTATTGTCTTCGAGTTTATTAGGGGTATTAGCACAACGTTTGGTGCGTGTGTTGTGTAGTGATTGTCGAATACCGTATCAAGCTGATCCGAAGCAAGTTGAGTTGTTGGGTTTAAAGCCTGGAGTTAATTATACCTTTTATAAGGTTAATGGGTGTAATCAATGTAATGATTTAGGTTATCGTGGGCGTACAGGTATTTATGAATTGATTGTGATTGATGAACAAATGCGATCGCTCATTCATGATGGGGCCAGTGAAGTTCAAATGGAGCGCTACGCAAGAACCCGCAGTACCAGTATTCGTCAAGACGGTGCCAGAAAAGTGCTGGAGGGTGTGACTACCGTTGAAGAGATATTAAGGGTAACTCGAGAGGATTAAGGAACGTGCACGTTCCTAAAAGACACATTCAGGTACTTAAAGGTAATAGATAAAATTTATGACGGCTTTTTATGACGGCTTTTGATTATTTAGTTTTAAATCAGCGTGGCAAGCAAGAAAAAGGTACGCTTGAAGGCGATAGTGCGCGTCAAGTGCGTCAGCAGCTGCGCGAAAAAGGGTTGATGCCGATTTCAGTTGAGCCGACTGTAGAGTTGGTGAGTGCTAATGGTAAGGGTGTCCATAAAGCTACAACTAAAAGTGCTCGTTATCGGCTCAGTAGTTTGGACCTTGCTTTGTTAACGCGTCAATTGGCTACTTTGGTGCAAGCCGGCATGACAGTTGAAGGAGCTTTAAAAGCCGTTTCTAAACAGTCTGAAAAACAGCGTTTAAAAAGCATCATATTAGCAGTGCGTTCTAAAGTTGTAGAAGGACACAGTTTGGCGAACTCGTTTCAAGAATTTCCAAAAGCTTTTCCTGAAATTTATCGTGCTACCGTAGCGGCTGGTGAACAGTCAGGTCATTTAGATTTGGTTTTGTCGCAGTTGGCTGATTACACCGAGAGCAGTCACGATACTTCAAAGAAAGTTAAGGGAGCTTTGATCTACCCTTCGGTTTTAACTGGATTTAGCGTTTTGATTGTGGTGGCTTTGCTCAAATTTGTTGTGCCAAAAATGGTTTCAGTGTTTGAAAACTCAGGTCAAGATTTGCCTTTACTGACACAGTTGTTGATTGGCTTTAGCGAATTTATTCAAGACTATGGTTTATATGTGTTGTTGTTATTCATTGCAGCGGTGTTTGCATTTAGGCAAAGCTTAAAAAAAGATGCTTTTCGTTTGCGTTGGCATCAATTTGTTTTGAAGTTGCCTTTGGTGTCGCGCTTAGTGCGCTTGATTAATGCAGCGCGAGTTGCTAACACTTTGAGCATTCTTTCGCGCAGCGGAGTACAGTTGGTTGATGCTTTGCGCATTGCTGGACAAGTTGCGACTAATTTATGCATCCGTGCGGCAGTTGAGGATGCGGCTGGATTACTTAAAGAAGGTTCAAGCTTACATAAGGCTTTAGATAAATCTGACTATTTTCCTCCTCTAATGATACAAATGATTGCCAGCGGTGAAAGTAGTGGTGAGTTGGACAATATGTTAGCGCGTGCAGCACAAGCACAAGAGAGAGAATTGGAAGGTATGATCAGTACTATTGTCAGTTTATTTGAACCCATGATGATGGTTGTTATGGGCTTGGTTGTCTTAACTATTGTGTTGGCAATTATGTTGCCGGTGATTTCGTTAAATACACTCGTGGGGTGATGGATGAGTAAAATGAGTAAAAAGATGTCAGGTTTTACGATGATTGAAGTCATGGTGGTAGTGGCTATATTAGGAATTTTAGCGGCAATGATTGTTCCAGCCATTGTAGGGCGAGATGATGATGCACGAGTGAATGTAGCCAAAAGTGACTTGCGTGCAGTAGCCAGCGCATTGGAACTTTTTAAGTTAGATAATTTTAACTATCCGACCACAGAGCAAGGTTTAGAAGCTTTAGTGAAAGATCCAGGTGATGCTCCCAATTGGTCTAAGAATGGTTATTTGAAAAAATTTCCAAAAGACCCTTGGGGGCGTGATTACGTTTATATTTCACCAGGGACAGCCGGACCTTTTGATTTAGTGTCTTTGGGGGCTGATGGTGTTGAAGGCGGAGAGGGACCGAGTAAAGATATCAGTTTGGCTGATATTTAAAGGTTACTATGTTTATGATGCGCTCGCAAGTCAAAGGCTTTACTTTAATTGAAGTCTTAGTTGTGGTGACTATTCTAGCGATTTTGTCAGGCGCTATCATGATGACGGTTGATTTAAATTCAGATGCCAGAAGGTTACAAGCTGCGGTCAGGCAGTTGCAAGCTGTTTTAAGCTTAGCACAAGAAGAAGCTATTTTGCTGGGTGAAGAATATGGCATTATTTTTTATCGAGATGGTTATCGCTTTTTGCGTTGGTACGAGCCGGAAAAGGAAGAAGAAGTTGAGGCTTTGGATGAGGCCGATAGCTCAGAAGAGGATGCCAGTACAGAGGGTGTGATCACTGATGCAAAGCCTGATGACATTGAAGCAACTGAGCAAACAGCGAAGTCAGGCCATTGGGAGCTGGTGCAAGGAGATCGTTTTCGAGGTGTTTATCACTTTCCAGAGGCTGTCTCTTTTTACGCAGAAGTAGAAGACGTAGAGTTAGATTTGATTGAGATAGAAGATGATAAGCAAGTCGCTGTTGCTGATGATGAGTCTAAATCCGAGAGTGTATCGACTGACCAAGGTTTGGCTCCTATGGTTTATTTATTATCTAGTGGAGAAAATACACCCTTTAAGTTGGAGCTTTCACTGATTGAAGAAGAGAAGCAGGTTTATGTTATTACAGGAGATTTGGTAGGCAATTTGACTGTGCAAAGACCAGGAGATGCATAGTGGTAACCGAAGAGCAGGAACGAGGTTTTACGTTGTTGGAAGTTCTGATCGCTATGTTTATTATTGCGTTAGTGGTTGCACAATTGAGTGCAGCGATGGAACAAAATCATTTTGCTTTGGGGCGATTGGAAGAGAAAACATTGGCACATTTTGTAGGGATGAATAAGGTAAGTGAATTACAAACCGCATTTAATTGGCCACCCTTAGGCACGCGTGATGAGGTTAAACAAATGGCTCGACGGGATTGGCAAATCACAACGGTGGTGACGAAAGCGCCTGATCCCAAATATCGTATGATTGAAGTGAAAGTGGGTTTAAAGCCAGAGGGTATCAGTGAGGAGCTTCGTACCTTGAGTGTGCTCAAGGCTTTGATGAGCAATCATGCTGAGCAAAGCTAAAGGCTTTACACTCATAGAACTGGTCGTGTCGGTGGCCATATTTGCAGTGATTTCAACGGCGGCTTACGCTTTTATTTCGATGGTATTGACGGCGAAAGAGCGCAGTGATGCTGTTTCCGTTGAATTGGCCGCGCTGCAAAAAACAATGTTGATTTTGCAGCAAGATTTTGAGCAAATTGTTGATCGAGGTATCCGTGATCAATATGGAGATAGGCAACAGCCTATTGTATCGAATGATCTATCGGCGATTGAATTCAGTCGTGTCGGTTGGACTGTACCTCCGTTTGCTAAAACCAAGCGCAGTGAAGTGGCGCGAGTGCGTTATTATCAGGAAGAGGGTCAACTCTGGCGTGCGCATTGGCCGTATCCAGATAGAGCAGAGGGCAGTGAAGCGGTAAAAACGGCTTTACTTTCAGAGATGGATGCATTAGAGGTGCGGTACTTGTTTTTTAATGATGAGAAACAGGCCGAGTGGAGTCGTGAATGGCCGCCTTTAAGTGTGGCGTTAGGCTCACCCCGTTTGCCTCGGGCGATTGAAATGACGTTTGAGCATAAGCGTTATGGTAAGATACGTCGTGTGTTTAGGGTGGTCAGCCCGTTTCCATCGCCAGTGCGTGTTGAAGAAGTAGATTCTGATGAAAACTCGAACGCTGATGCTGATATTGATAATATAGATCAAGAGGGTGATGAGCTTGAAGCTGATGTCGGTACACCCTAGTACATACAAAGCCAGACATGAGCAAGGTACGGCTTTGGTGACAGTCATGCTGATTTTTTTTGTGGCTTCTTTTTTAACGGGTGAAATGTTTAACCGATTGAATGTGGATATACGTAGAACGACAACTTTATTGGCACAAGATCAGGCCTATTTGTATGTCTTATCGGCTGAAGAATTAGCGTTTCGTGTGTTAAGAGATGACCTTAAGGAGGACAAAAAGGAAAATGATAACAGCGCTCAAGCTGTCGATCATCCAGAAGAAGAGTGGTATGGTAAAAAAGTTTCTTACCCCTTAGAAGGTGGTGGTATCTCAGCAACTTTGGTTGATTTACAAGGCCGGTTGAATTTAAATGATTTACGTAATAATACGGCCGATTCTAGAGCTCGAATTAAACAGTTGCTAACAGATTTAAATTTATTAGAGTCGAGTAATCAAGTTGAAGTGATTGAGTCCCTGGTGGAATGGATGGATAAAGATGATATTCCTGCCAGTAGTGGTGCTGAAGATTTATACTATACAGCCTTGGAGAAGCCTTATCGTACGGCTAATACATATTTTAGCAGTGTTTCAGAGTTAAACTTAATAAAAGGTTTGAGTTTAGCCGATATCATACAGCTCAAGCCTTATGTGAGTGTATTACCCGAGGGGGTGAGAACCAACATTAATACGGTTTCAGAGCCTGTTTTAAATACTTTTCAAAAAGGTGAAAGCCTTAAGTCTATTATAGAAGATCGCCCTAAAGATGGTTATACCAGTGTGGCTGAAGCCTTTAAAAAATTAAAAAAGCCACCCAAACAGAGTCAATTTTCTGTGCACAGTGAGTATTTTTTGTTGGAAGCCGTTGCGGTTATTCAAGAGCGTAAGGCTGTACTTAGAAGCATCATTTATCGTCCAACGCAGCCAGATGAAAGTAATACCATGAGAGTTATTTTGCGTGATCGTGCTCGATTATTTGCACCACTTAAGACGAAAAAAGAGGAAACAGGTGTCTGATCAACTGTTTATTAGAATATTACCGAATCCATTAGAACCTGTTCAGGTACAATGGGGGGTTTTTCGTGAACGAGTGATTTTAGTTGGCCCACAAGTGTGTGCGCTTAATGAACTCAAAGCTGCACTGCCTGATTTTTATTTAAGGCAGTCCATGCTTAATGTTGTCTGTCTTGTACCAACCGACTGGGTTACTTTGCTTGAAGTAGAAATGCCTAATACGCAAGCTAAATATTTGCATAAAGCGTTGCCTTATGCACTTGAAGAGCAATTGGCTGATGAAATTGATACTTTGCACTTTGCTGTATTACGTAAACCTGATAAAAATAAAGTCAAAGTTGCTGTGGTTGCTAAAGAATTGATGCAGTACTGGATGGATGGTTTGCAAATGCAAGAACTAAGACCTCAAGCCTTTATTCCAGATGCATTGTGTGTGCCGTGGGAGGAAGGCAGTTGGGGTTTGATTTTAGAGAACCATAGAACTTTACTTAGAACGGCGCAATATTCAGCTTTAGCTTTTCCTGGAACACAAATGCCAGTTTTTTTAGATGCTGTGTTCGATGATTTATTTGCGCATTCAGATCGTGAGTCGGCAAAGCAATCTGAGTCTAGAGAAGAAGAAGAGGGTGATAATGATTCCCATCATGAGGCTTTGGTTTCAAATGTGACACTCAAATTAATGAATGAAAAAAAAGACGTTGTTGGTACTAGGATTTTAGATGCTTTGCAGCGTGAAATACAAGCGGCCAAAGTGGAAGGTTCACTTAAAGTAGAGCGCCAACATATAATCGATTCTACTTTTGAAATTCTTTGTTTATCTGTGATCAATGCCCAAGTAGAACGTCAAGTACCGAATTTATTGCAAGGCGAATATAAGCCTCAGTTAAAGAGCAAAGGTTATCGAGTTAAATGGAAATTATTTGTAGCCGCAGGTGTTGTATGGTTTTTACTGCAAACAGGCTTGTTAGTGACAGAGGCTGCTCGTTTGGATGCACAAGCACAAATGATGAAACAAGAGAGTATTGATTTATATAAGGCCTTTTTTCCAGATGAAAAACGTATTGTTAATGTGCGTAAACAAATGAAAGCAAAGATGGCAAAAATGAGTGGTGGTAATCACAGTGTAGAATTTTTGCCCCTGCTAGCACAAGTGGGTCAACAAATATATAAAATTGATCGGGGTTCAACTAAAACCATAGAGCTAAAGCGTATTACGTATGATGATAAACAAGGCGCGTTGCGTTTGGATATGTTGGTAGCAGGTTTCCCTACAGTAGAAAAGTTAAAAAGTAATTTGCAATCTAGCGGTATAGATGTAATCGTTGATGCGGCTACTAAAGATAAAGACAAGCGAGTTAGAGCTCGGTTGCGAATCAAAGGAGCTTAAATAATGAGCCAACCAGTAGGGCAAGTATTACAAGCTTTTTTGGATGAATGTAAGAGTCGTTATTATACGTTTTCTCCTACTGAAAGGTTGGGACTGCACGCTTTGATATTCATATTATGCGTGGCTTTTGTTTTTTATGTTGTTTGGCAACCTATTTCAGATTGGCATTATCAAAAAAAAGTTCAATATGAATCGAATCAGCAGTTGATAAACTGGATGAAAAAACAAGAGGGTAAATTGGCTCATGTGCCGAAAGGTAAAAAGCGTTCAAGCAATCAATCATTAGTGACTTTGGTTACGCGCACTTCTCAATCTTATCAAGTACCTTTGGTTCGTTATGAGCCCAAGGGCAGTACAGGTGTGCGTGTGTGGTTGGATAATGTGGTGTTTAATAAAATGATTAAATGGTTGGAGGTTTTGGATCAGCAATACAGTATAAAGGCTGTCAACATCAGTATTGATAAACAGGAGGGCTCTGGTCGTGTGAAGGCTACTATTGTGTTAGTAGGTTAGCCTATAGACGATCAGAGATAAACTATGTACGAACATTTTTTTGGGCTTAGAGAACCTCCGTTTTCAATTGCACCTAATCCCAGATATTTGTATATGAGTCATCAGCATCATGAGGCTTTAGCCCATTTAATTTTTGGTGTGCGTCAAAATGGTGGCTTTGTTTTGTTGACTGGTGAAGTAGGTACTGGTAAGACCACAGTGTGCCGTTGTTTTTTAGAGCAGTTGCCGGGTAATTGCAATGTGGCTTTTATTTTAAATCCTAAGCTTACGAAAGTTGAGTTGCTAGAGACTATTTGTGATGAATATGATATTGAATATAACCATGTACGTGGCAGTATCAAAGGATATTTGGATATTATTAACACCCACTTATTAGAAACACACGCCAAAGGGCATAAATGTGTTCTTATTATTGATGAAGCGCAAAATTTATCGATTGAAGTATTAGAACAAATTCGACTTTTAACCAATCTTGAAACGAATCAACAGAAGCTTTTGCAAATTATTTTATTGGGCCAACCAGAGTTGAAAGATATCTTTGCAAAAGTAGAAATGCGACAGTTGGCGCAAAGAATTACAGCACGTTATCACTTGAACCATTTGAGTTTTAGGGAAACTCGGCAATACGTGCGTCATCGCTTGGAAATTGCTGGTTGTCGTCAGGAAGTATTTCCGTGGGATGTAGTTAAGCGCTTATATAAATACAGCAGTGGTATTCCTCGCTTGTTGAATATTTTGTGTGATAGGGCGATGTTAGGAGCGTATGTATCAAGCCAACACCAAGTTGATATGAAAATTTTTAAGCGCGCGGCGTATGAAGTATTTGGTACTCGTACTATTGCTGGCCGAAATCCGTGGGTAGAAGGTAAGCTGCGTATGCGTACAAAATTAATAGCAGCCAGCTGTCTAATTCTTTGTTCGACTTTTATATTTTACATGGGGCAATACAGTGCGATTAATGGGCCTGGTCTAGCTGGAGGTGGTGGGCGTGAAGAGCTTGGTTTGGATTTGCCCAAACGTCAAGCACTGGCTAAACAAGAGCCAAAGTATCAATATCATCGAGAACTTAATGAGCAGCATTTATTGTTAGATAATCAAAATCAAAAAGGGCAAACTGGTGTTTTTCGAACCTTTGAAAGGGATTATAAAACGTATACAAAATCTGAGCCTAAGGTGCAGACCCAGGATCGCTTTTCGCTTGAAAAAACACCAGTACCTGCACAATCTGTAAAAAAAATGTTAGAAGTATCTCATGAGAGATGGCAAGATTCAAATAAACCAGTAGCTAAGGCAAAAGTGCCGATAAAAACTGATGTGTTGAATTGGCCTGATCGCTTACCTGGAGTACAGAGTAAACGATATGCTTATGCGCACCTGTTTAATGTTTGGAGTATTCCATTTGATCCTGTTAGAACTTTGCAACCTCCTTGTGAATATGCGAAAAAATTTGGTATTTATTGTTTGCAGAGAGTTGACAGTTTTGATGAATTAAGGCACTTAAACAGGCCAGCTGTGCTGAAATTATATGAATCTGATGGTAATGTTTTTTATGGGGCTCTATTAGCAGCTGATTTAAAAAAAGCTGTGGTATCAGTAGGAGAAAAGAAAATAGAATTAACGCGATTTGAGCTAGATAAGCAATGGAAAGGAGGGTACTCTATGTTGTGGAAAGCACCGCCTGCTTATGATGGTTCCATTGTACCTGGTTCCATGGGGCCTAAGGTGACTTGGTTAAGTAAGATGTTAGGCCGTGTACAAAAAGACCCTTTATTAGCCAGAGGGGTTTCTTATTTTGGAAATGAATTAGAGCGTAAAGTAAAAATTTTTCAGTCGCAGAACAGTTTAGAAGCCGATGGTGTGGTTGGTCCAAAAACTTTGATTGCTTTGAATTCAGTTTTGGGAGAAACGGTGCCAGTTTTGAATCGTCCTTTACGTGATATTTTAAACCAATAAACTAATCATACAACTGTTATGAGTTATATTCTTGAAGCGTTAAAAAAGTCAGAAAGAGAGCGTATTAAAGGTCAAGTACCTGATTTGCAAAGTGTGCATGTAGGTGCAGCTTTGCGTCGTCGCCGTTTTGAAATGAGTAATATTGTGTTGCTTATCGTTGTATGTTGTAATGCTTTGTTTGTATCTATTTGGCTTTATCAGGAGTATTTCTCTCAAGGAGTTGGAGAGATAGGAGAACTTAGTGCATATCGAGCAGAGGCTATGCTGGATACAGGAGGCGATAGAGACTCAAAGCGCTCATCTGATTTAGCAGTGCAAGAAGTTGATTCATTTGCACATAATATTACCGATTCTAAGAATAACTTTTCAGAGGCTTTTGATGTGTATGAACAAGCAGAAGCGCTGTTAATAGAAGATCGTTTGCGAAAATTAAAAGAGATGCAAGAGAGTAAAACCAGTGAAATAAAAAGCAAGGTTTCATTGAGATCGTCCCGTGACAGAGTCAGCTTGACGGAAATTATTGATGGTGAGCATGGCGAATCGGTTGAAACTGACTTTGAACCCTCTAATTATAAAAAAAACACTGTTGTGCAAAGCCAGCAAAAGGATGAGATTCTGATTTCACCTCGAGAAACATTGATTATGCCCTCTACCACTAGATCAAAAGTTGATTCTTTAAAAAAACAAATGGCATTGGCAAAATTACCTTTTAAGCAAGAATTGTCAAGTTCAATTTTAAATCAATTACCTCGATTAAGTTTTAATTCGCATATGTATTCAGAAGATGCTCGTTTTCGTTCTGTCATTGTAAATGGTGCGTATAGACGGGAGGGAGACAATTTAGCACAGGGCCTGATTCTGGAGCATATTACTGAAAATGGGGTTGTACTTAATTACAATGATATTAAGTTTCGTGTGGCTGTATTACAAAATTGGTCAGATTAGAGAATGGAATTTTTTTCAAAGATAAAGAGCCTTTACTTATGAGTGTATTTTAGGTAAGCTTTTGAGCATATTAAAAAAATCAAGCTAAATGTTCAGATAAATATTTTCTTTCTTAACTTATTTGTAGAACTCTATTTTTAAATTGTTTTCTCCTGCAATAAAAAATTAATCTTATATTTATTAACTGTATGGAAAATGGATCATGTCTTCAGTATACTTCGATACTTCTAACGGAAATCAAAAGGGTATCGTTTTTCCTTTATTTGAGAGAGCGAATACAGGCGATGATAATGATGATATTGGTGTTAGATGCTCTTTTGAAGTATCTAATATGCATGACCCGTCCAATCACGTATTAAAACCTTATCTTTTTTTTGAAACTTTCTCAAAGCTTATAGAGAATCTTGGAGAAAGTTTTCTTTTAAATAGATTGCAATGCGAAAAGTTAAACAAGTTACTCAATTTTTCTTTTAAACTTAAAACTTGCGAAGGGGATGGTGTAAAAATACCACTTACTCCGAGAGATCTATTAAAGGCTCTGCAAGAAAAAGGACGTGTTACTTTAACAGGCTCTAGAGTTGATGGTATTCTTGACCTCGAATCTGAATTCAATCTTAAAAAAGATATGGATTTTAAATATTCATTTAATGATGAAGTAATGGACCCACAAAAATTATTTCATGAAACGTTAGTTCTAATAGGAAGGTTAATACATACTAAAGCAAATATTGCTAATTTACTGCACCATGAAAACAAAAATTTTTTTATAAAAAAAGCCTTAGCATATATTATGAGAGCCAGTGATGGCCAGTTTTATAAAACCCTCACCCTTGAAAAAGGAGTGGGAATTTGTTTTAAACTTTGTGTTGATCTTGGTTGTTCTGTACCTATTGATATCTCTGTTTTCAGTAGTCAAGCAAAAAATCCATTTGTTTCAATAACAAAAACAAGGGTTATTGAAGAGGTTCTGAGTGACAAACCTCTTTGTCACTCAAAAATTAATCGTGAATTATCTGAATATCTTGATTCTAATCGAATAATAATTATTGATCCAAATGCGGAGGGTGTCTGCTCTTTTTTTATAAAATTATTATGCCCTGGGTTTAAATTTTTTGAAGGTCCACTTTCAGTACTGCAGCCAGGGCTTGTTAGGGGTTTATTTAATAAAGATAGTGTAGAAAATAGAAAGCAATTTATCGCAAACTTATTAAATCCGTATATGAATATTCATACGAGCTCTTGTGTAGAAAGAATTTTATTTTTAAATTTATTTAGAACAACTTATAAGAAAAATAATATTCCTGAAAGTTTAAAATTATACTTGAGATCTTTTGAAGAAAAATTTAAAAGCATAGAGGATGAAAATGGAAAAATTTTATCTGAGAAAATAAAAAATGAAATCGTGATGTTTGATTCTCAAAAATCTGATATTGCCAAGCAGTTTCATTTGGAAATAGTTGAAGATTTTTTGAGAGATTTTGATTTGATGTTAAGTTTGAAAAAAGCCTTTCCAGAAGCAAACCAAAACGAATTGAATATTTCTAAAGCTAGCATTGAAAAATTATTAATGCAAGGGTTTGATAAAACTCTTGCTATTCATGCTCCTTATTCAAAAGAAGTTAGAATGAATATGGCATCATTATTAGTTGGAGATGTGTCTAATAAAAATCTTTATGAGAAGTATTTGGATTTATATTTACCAGAACTTTTTCCTTTATTAGGCGTGAATCAACTAATAGATCATTGGTATATAAATTTTGTTAATAGAAAAAAAGAAAAAAATAATAATATGCGTAAAATTCTATTTCCATTGCTAGAGTATTACACTAAAAGTAAGCTTGAGCCTGAATTAGAGTACTTGATATTACAGTCTATTTATTTTTATGAGAAGCATGAGTTGGATGCGTTAAAAAGTAATATTGAGAGTTTCGACTTAACATATTTGTCAAAACAATACTGTGATTTATTATATGAATTATCGAGCAAGCTCCCCCTTGAAAGTAGAATTAAAGTTTTAATACAGAAAATCAAAAAAAATGAAAGAGAGATTGAGAGTTTAGATCTGAAATCATTGCAAAATATATTTATCAGTGGTCAAAATTCTTTATCTGAAGAAAAATTTAATTTTTATTTTGAAGAAGTTTTTGACTTTTTGTGTTCTTTTGAAAAAAAATACCAAATTGAGGATTTTGTAAAAGGTATTGTGAAAAATGAACCTTCTGAAACATTGTTGAGATTTTTAATTGTTAAATTAGGTTCTTTATTACAATCCAATAAATTCCTTAATAAAAATTTTGATTCTCTTAAAAAAACGTATATAGACTGCATGTTTTTACTTGTGATCCAAAAGAAAGCAACATATCAGGAAGTACGAGAGGTGTTGGGATATTATGAAAGCCAGTTAGATTGGCCAAAATACTGTTTTGTGTTAAATACAGCTGTGAAATTATTCAGTGACAAAGAAGAAGAAAATAAGTACTATGTTGGTTTGTTTGAAAAAAATAAAAATGCTGAATTCACTGTGGGAAATTTTAATCACAAAATGAAAATGACTCTTGAGGCTGCCTGTGCATTTGCAGAAGGTATTTTAGGCTTTAAAGAAATTAAAGTATCTTTTCTTTTAGAGTTATGTGAAAATTTAAATAAAAGCAATAATTATGAGCTTGCTTTAGATTATCTTTTTGAATTTTTGTCTATGAATCAAAACAATGAAAAGGTTTTGAGTGCTATTGTGGCTTTATCAAAAAATAAAAAATTTAATCCCGAGGCTCTGTCTTTTAAAAATCAAGGCTTGTTGTATATGTATAGGCCAAGATTTGAAGTAGATATTCAAATTAAAATATTGATGCAAAAATTAAGGCAAATGGATGAAGATGACAAAACAAACGATTTATTGAATGAATTGTTTGTTTTGTTTAATAAAAAACTTGATAAAAGAAAAAAATCAGACAAAAGAAAAGAATTAAGTTCTGATATTTTAGATGGTATGAAATATCTTGTTTTAAATAATTTAAATGATGATCGGTTTATTTTGTGTTGTGAAAAGGTTTTAGATAGCCTTTTGAATTTAGATAAAAAAAGTTTTCAGCTGTTCCTTGATGAGCTTTTAGATAAGTCTTTTATTTCCGAATCCCTGCTACGATTTTTAAATGCTAAATATAAGAAAAATAATTTTATCAAGGATAAAGATGTTCGTGAATCAATTAATAGGTTTAGAGCAAGTTGTATTGGCAAGCTTGTGGATACAAAAAATGCTACTCCAGAAGAAGTCATCGAGTTGGTAAAATTATTGAAAATGCAATCAAAATGGCTAGAAGCAATTAGTGTTTTGACAGCTGCAAACTATATTGTTGGGGTAACCCGTTTTCATAAAGAAAATTATTTCTTTGAAAAAAATAATATTTATAAAAAAATGCTTGAGCTTGATAAAATTTCTATAGAAAAAATATTGGAACATCTTCACTCTTGTTGGCATGAGAGAAATTTTGATATTGCTTTTAGTATATATTTATCTGAAAAAATGTGTGATCAAAATCAGTATTCTCAGGCGCTGAGGCATTTAATCCAGTTAGGTGCTTACAGTCAAGATTTAACTCTTGTTAAAGATGCTATATTAAAAATAACAGTTCAAATGAAACCAGAAGTTGATTTAAGTTTTAATCAATGTGATTTTTTGAAAAAAATATGGGAAGAGCTTTCAAAAAAAACCAAAATAATGATTTTGGTAAAAAAAATGGAAAATTGTTCGGTTTCAAGTGGTGACTTATTAAAAATTTTAAATTTAATGATTGATGAGGATGGGAGCCTTGCTGTAGATGTTAGCGATGAAAATTTAAAAATATTGAAAAATGTACTTTTGGAAATAAAACCTGATCAGGAGATTGAGTTGTGCTATAAAAAAATGTTTATTTATTTGGAGCAATGTAATATTGAAATTTATAAGATTTTTGTTAATGATTTTTTGCAAGGAAAAAATATTGATAAGAAATTGATACGTTTTTTAATTGAAAGATTGCAGTCCTTAAAGACTTCTAAAATGGAGGGTGCTTCTTCTCTGTTGATCAGTTGTTTTGAAAGACTGAAGAATATGGGATGGGATAACTTTGATTTCACTGACATGGAGGCATTATTATGTCTTTATGAAGATAAGAAAAATTGGGATAAATTATTTAGCTTAACAAAAGAGTCTATGGAAATAGCTAGGCATTCAAAAAAAGAATATCTTTATCAATGTAAGAATAGATTTTTAGAGATGTCTGAAAGGTTGCTTGGCTTGAAAAATAAAAATTTTATTGAAAATACTATCGCGCATGTAGAAGATTTTTTAGAGATTGATAATTCTTCTTACGCAGCTTTTTATTTAAAACTGTGTCAAAAATTATGTGATTCAGGTTTCTTAAGTGAAGCATTAATTTATTTGCGGAAACTGGAGAAAAACATTGATGGTTTTGATTTAGGGCATATAGAAAAATTATTAAGCTTGTTGTCATTTGTTTACAAAAAGAAAGGCGATGAAAAAAGCTCTATTTCTTGTCTGGAAAAATTTTGTCTTATTCATCCTGATAATCTTGATTTTTCCTATAATTTGCATGAAGCTTATTTGAACTATACTGATAATAAAAAATATGATTATAAAGATAGAGTTCAATATGCAGAAAAGCATATCGAGTTGTGTAAAAAATTATTCTTTTCTTTTCGGCTTGAGCCGGGGTTTTGCTTAACAATTTTAGAAAATTACACTGTTTTGTATGAGAAAGATATAGCTAAAGACCTTTCTTCATATTTCTTTTCAGAGAATTTAATTCAATTGGGAGCTAATGTTAATACTCTTGAAAATATTTTTAATCTTCTTAAGAGAAGAAATTATTTATTCGATTCTGAATTTGATTTTTATGGTTTATTGCAAAAATTTTTAAAAAAACCAGAAAAAAATTTGAATCATGTGTTGAAGTTTGTTAGTAATGCTTTGTCAGATAAGTCGGATATAGATGCGTTGGTTTTTTTTGGCGACATCAGTATGCCTTCCATGGATGCGCAATGGGCCTTAGAGTATAATGGTAAACATCTTAAAACTTTTGTTGTCATTAAGCTAATGTTAATATCTTTTTTTTCTGTTTTAGAAAAATATGAATATGAGCCTGAGTCAAGAAAAAAACTATCGAGTGAATTAGATTATATTGTTAGTGCTTTACATGAATATGTTGAAAGGCTCAAAAAACTTTATTTATCAAAAAAATTTGCTTTATCAAAAAAAGAGTTAGATTTCTTTTTGAAACTTTTTAGATGCTTTTATGCTAAAATAAAAACTTCAAGTTTTTTGTTTTCTATTGATGATTTTAGGAAAAGCCTTTCTAAATTATTTTTGCATTTTCATTATGTGCTAGAGTTTGGCGATCATGAATCAGTTAAGATCAATGGTTCCTTTTATGGGTTTAAAGATATCGCAAGATTTTTTTCAAGTTCATTGAGCTTTTATATTGATAATTATTCAAAAAGTGAGAATATGAATCATAAAAAAATCTTGGATGGTTTTGAAGAATTAGTGACTGGTTGTGTAATGCATTGGGAGAAGTTTTTGCAAAAAGATATAGTTAAATCTAATTCTACAGGTGCTATTGAACGAGGGTTTGATGAGGCTTTTTCTTTAGATATTGATTACCTATTATGTGACAATGAGTGGAATTTGTTAATTGAGAAGGATGAAGTTTTAAATTACAGCTATTCCTCTTGTTTATTTCAACTTGTTTGCTTGTCAAATGTTAAATTGCATTTAAAATCAAAAGTTTTTTTGAAAATGATTTCATCTGTTTCAAATTTTTATTTATATTCTGTGGAAAAATACCAGTCTGTTGAACAAGGTGGAGAGCTTTCAAAATGTTTAGAAAAAATATCAAATTTTGAATTCGATAGAAGTGAGTTGGGATCGATTTACAAATCCCATCTTTCCTCTAGTGGGTATGCTGATAAAATAATTTCTATGATTGAAGCATCAGAAAAAAATAAGATAATTTCGGATATTCCTAAATTATATTTTTACAATATGAAGTTCTGTCTAAGATTTTTGTGTTTGTTTGAAAGTGATGAAAGTATTTTATATTTAAAGGTATTTTCCAGGTTTTCTCTGAGTTTTTCTAAGCATAATTGTTTAAAAAACCCAGGAAAAGATTTTTTAAACTCACCTATTTATGATGATTATGTTAGCAGAATATATACTTTTATAAATCTTGGCCAAGAAGTCTTCAGGAAATATTTTGGTGATTTTAAAGATAAAATGAATGAATTTTTTAAATACAAATATCAATTTAATCAATTAGTATTTACGTTTTTTGTTTTTCAATTTTCAAGTATTAAAAGCAAAGGTTGTAATCAATTGATTATTGCTCGGATCGAATCGCTTTTTTATCAATCTCTAGTAGGGCTAGCAAGTTTTGAAAAAAGTATAAATGATCTTGGTTTTAAAAAAGATTGTTTTGGTGAATTAGTAAATCGGGAAAGAGATAAAAAACAGTATCAGCAGCTTTTTGATTTCTTTTTATTTTTGTTTGCTCCGATACATATGGAGAGTATTGATAGAGATGAAAACACTGTTTTTTTTGTTGACTTGCTTAATGCTGTAGATAAAGAAACACTTATATCACGTTTATTGCCGCGTATTGATATGTTTTTAAATTGTTTTTTTCCTGAATCATCGGATGAATATGCAAAATTATTTGTCAGTTATGCTAATATTATTAATACTAACTTAGCCAAGTCTTTAAATGATTTTAGAGGTTTGAGTAAAGAAGGAAGAAGTGAAAAGATCAGAGATTTTATTGAAAAAAAAGTCGCAAAATTTTTTAGCAAATTGGAAGTGAAAAATTATTCTAAGGAATTTATTTTAGAGGTTAAAGAACGTTATAAGTTGCAGTTAAATAATTTAACAAAACCGATTTATCCATTGGTGAGTGAGGAAATATTAAAGCAAGCAGGAAAAATAGGGGGATGGTTTGGTCCTGATATTGTGTGAATATTTTATTTGTAAGGCCTAAGGAACGAGCACGAAATAAGGGAGTTTAATTAATTTTGTGTAAATGCTTATTCGTATATAATCCATGCAATTTTAGAGGATCAAAGAATGAGCAAAAATAAAGCAACACAAATGA
>JANQJO010000050.1 GCA_028281605.1 Pseudomonadales bacterium | reverse complement strand
CTAGAATCGGCCAAAACACGCATTAAAATTAATCAAGAATAATGCTTTTTACTCTATTGTCGCCTACTATAGCTGATCAAAAAGTACTAGGGAGCCCTGATGCCGCCCCATTGGGAAAGCACTTTGATTTCGGAAGGCATTGTCCAAAAATACTTTATGAGGCCAAGAGGCGATCAAAGCTATGATGCTAGCAGCCTTTGCAGGCTTGAGGCACGGTGAAATTTTGAAGCTGCGTCCGAGGAGAGGATACCAATCCCCCAGATGCTGTCTGCAGTCACTGATCAATTACCGCTCGACTTAAATAAGCACACTCTCCGCTATCATTTTCAGAAAGCCAGAACTGAAGCGAAACTAGAGCACGTAAAATTTCACAATCTCGGGCATTCGTACGCCAGTTGGCTGCTTGTCTAAATTGGTACAGTTAACATTTGATCTGGAGCAAATGTTTGGGCAAAAATCGAGCTTTACTTTTCTGGGAACTCTTGTAGACTATGTGATTAATTTCTGTCAGGGACGATAAATGCTCGTAAAAATACCAATAGGGACATTCTTACTTTAGATACATATATTCTAACGGAGTTTACTCTTGAGGGAATACCATGGTCGATCCAGCTGGCAGGCAAAGCCCACCTCCTACAGATACCAACCCCCAAGGTGACCCAAGCGGTCAAGGCTCAGGAGAAATACAGCCACCACCTCGTGGACCGAGAAGAGGAGCGAGGGAGATAAGGCATGATCCAACATTTTCTACCCATTTGGCAGCAGTTTCAACAGAGGCCGAGAGAACATCTGCCACCTTGCCTGGTTCTTCCAATGAAGAGTTAAGCGCCAAAGATCAGCAAAAAAAGCTGCTTAGGGGAGGCTCACCAGAAGATATCCGAGACCTAAAGACACGCTTAGAAATTCTTCAGGAGGATGATTTAACCACAGAACAATATTATAAAGTCCTGCGGGATTTGGTAAAACTGGCTTTTAGCAGCAATGAAGATGTTCAAATGCAGGCTATAGAGTTCTTGATGGTTCGTTTGACCAAAGAACCTATCAGTACAAGAAATACCACAAAATTGGATGAACTAGAAAAAGACTTGTTCGGAAGGCTAAATGATTACATTGGTAAAGCTAAAACACGTCAAATCTCAGTTCCAATTCTCCAAAAGCTTGTTGCAACCCACCAACTGATATTGAAGCTTTATTTACTACGTAGGGCTCAAGAAAATGTGACAGAGATTGACCCTGTTGACCAGACACAATTATCGCAGATGTATGATAAACTAGAAGCAATAACAGATCTAAAAGAGTACCCACCTGGCACTTTTACTTTGGCATCAGGTCGTCAAATCATTGCTAGACTACGTCATTCTCCTGAAAATTGGACTTCCTCTATAACACAAGCCCTCAAGCCTTTAGCTAATTTATTTGCTAACTTATTGGGGGCAGGTGCCAGTGTTGCCGCCGCACCGGAAAAAATTGCTCCCTGTATAGATCAAGCTATAGAAAACATTAAGACCCTATGGGGGCAACGGCATACAGCTTCTGGTGATCAGAGTAGCAAGTGGTTTGACCTATTGCTTTCAGCTGAATTGCTTAGCGAAGGTCTCCGAGTAGGGCAAGCTGACGATTTAGAAAAAACTCATATCGAGTTAGGGGAGATGATCGAAGACCTGGCGAAAAGCTTAAAGCACGCAAAACAGGACGACCTATACTTGGCTTACGGCCTAATCAGAAGACTGGCCAATCTATTGCCAACACTTGAAGATGAAGAACGACAAAAAAAGGCTTGGTCATTATTACAGAATTTAACAACAAGCTGCTTTGTTGCAACAAGCAAAGCACTCAGAGATCGGTTACCTTTACCTTCTTGCCTATCATCTCATCCGGTAGAACATCACCCACTATCATCTTTGCACTGGGCAACTTTTTATTATTTTGAAACATTGAGAGATCACCAAAGGCTGTTATCAGAAGTTAATACAGACTTGAAACAACATTTGCTGGATCTGCCTAGTGCACATAAGGATAAAAGTGCAACTAAACATGCATTAGAAACCACTGAAGAAGCTCGTGTTTCATTGGCTTGGTTAAAGCTAGTGCAGCAAACGGAATGTGATGACATTGTCCCATTGCCAACGGTTATGGTGAAACCCTCAGCTCCCCGACGCCTCCCACATTTTGTCGGCCGAATAGATAAAATAAAAGAGTTGATAGAAGACGGGCCAAACTCCTTAAAACCGGGTCGTATTGTAATTATTTATGCACCGGCAGGTATGGGGAAAACAAGCTTAATCAAAGAGGTCATGCATCTACTCAGAAAACTGCTTGAAGAGAATAGGCTTTTTTCTGACATGGATTATTTTTCATTCTATGATAGATTGGTTTCCCCTCACGTTGTTCGTGATACCAGCAAATTAATTGAACATTGGCTTACAGTATTCGACATTCCCAATGTAGGGTCTTTTTCAGAAACTAATTTGATAGAAAAGCTCAAAAAAAATCCCAGCTTATTTGTCATAGACGGAGAAGAGCAGGCAAGACAAGGCCCAAAACTCAGCGATATTCTCAATGGTATGCCTAGAGAGAGCGGTTTTGTTGTTACAACTCGTGACAAGCACCCTTTTGTTAACCTAGTCGGATGGGATGTACGTTACGTAACACTTGGAGCATTAGAGTCACATGAAAGTGTGGAAATGTTAAAAAAAATTCTAATACAAGATCCCCGGACCAAGCAGATACCTTTGCAACGATCACAAATGGAAGCAATTCACGAATACTTAGATGGTTACCCTTTGCATTTATGGCTAACAGGAAACAAGATTAACTATTATCAAGGTAATAGAGCACGTATAGATAGCTATTTGGAGCTGCTTGCGGATGACCCTATAGAAGGCAGCAAACTGGATATCGTTCTAGCAAGGGATATCCAGCAAATGAAACCCTTCTCTAGAGAACTTCTTGCCACCATGGTGCATTTTTTAGCTAGAGCCCCTGTATCAGATGCAGTCTTAAAAGTCGCATTTAAGTGTACAAAGGACGATATAGAGCAAGACGGTAACAGAAATACTTTACGGCATTATGTGGAGGCTATTGACGAACTAATAGACCTAGGTTACCTAGTAGACACTGGAGAAGCAGACTACCAAATATGCCACTTACTAATCCGAGATTATATTGAGAAACATATTGATATTCACAAACTGGCTGAATCAGCTTCCCAGCAGGCTGCATTGCAACGATTAATTAGTTATTTTGGACAACCTCGGCTCCAACCTCTTGAAACAGAAAAAAATATTGCTAGCTTAAAAGCTGAACTGCCACACGCATTAAGGTTGCTGGACATTTGCAGAAATAAACAGGAATGGGTAGCTGTTAAACGATTAGCCCAGTGGGCTACACCTTTAAAAACGCTCTACGAATGGGATGATTACCGTTGGATACAACATATATTACTTGAATATGCTACTCAATCACCAAAACCAAGTACAGGATTGCAAGCACTTTTTGGTTCAGCTACTCCACTTCATACTGATAGAGCTTTAGAAGCACGCAGTCTATTTGCTATTGGTTTTTCACACATTATGCAAAGCAACTATGAAGAAGCAAGAAAACACTTCAGGGAAGCTGGAACCATTTATGAGGTACTTGGAAATCCACACAAATGCGCCTACAGCCTGATGACGATTGGTGTCACACACCGTAATGAAGGTCGGCATGAGCTGGCAAGAGAGTACTTTCAACGAGCGTTAGATTATAATGAAATTTCTCAGGAACCGCTAAAATTCCGCAATCCTTTGATTCAAGCAGACAGCCAATTTGGTAGAGCTTTGGCAATTATAATGCTCAAAGATCAGCACTCTTTTCAATTAGCTGCAAAAGACTTTCAAGAAGCGATTGACCTATTTCAACGTATTGGCGACAAAACTGGTCACGCCTATTGTGAATTAGGACTCGGTCACCTGCACCTAGCCTTAGAAAAATGTGAGACTGCTCAAGAGCACTTTACCAATGCGCATAAATTATTTGTTGAATTGAAAGACAGTAGTTTTCAACAGCATTGTTTGAAAGCTTTAGCTCAGGTAGCTATCGCCAAAGGGGATGACCAAATTCTGACAGACTACCTAGAACAACTTAGAAGTTTGTATACGAGAACTCTTACTGCTAACAAACGAGAAGAAAAAGGCAGAACAGACCTAATGCAAGAACAATTCAGACAGACCCCCATATACTACAGAAACTGCTTAGAAATTCTGAGCATTCCAATAGAGAGTGAAACGGACTATACACGAGAGGTGGAGGAAACTTGTGATCTACAGATTGGATATGAGCAGACTAGAAGCTGCTTTAGGACCAGCCCCGTAGAACAGCAAGCCGAAAATTCCCAATTAGAACAAGCTACTCGTTGGAAAAGCAAAGGACAGCAGCAACGTGGGCATAACCCACAGGGTGCAGCCGACCATTACGCCAAGGTGGCCTTAGTGTTTGAACTGTTTGATGAACCTGAGCAAGCAAAAGATTGCTTTAATATTGCCAAAAGACTCTATCAGCAAGGTAGTCGTCAATTAGATCGTTTAGAAAGTTTACTCGGACAAATTAAAGATGTGGTTCAGCAAAATCCAAAAACAACTGGATAACTAAAAACATTAATACACTCATAAACTGAGGTGTTTGATCATGTCGTGCTTACCTTGTACTAGAAGCCCCGCCTATAGGTCGCATTATGGTGGTAATAACGTAGAGATAGAAAATTTTCCTAGGCTCTCAGCTTGTCACCCCTATGCTGGACGTTCCTTTGGACATTGTAGAGTAGCTGATACTTGCATGCGTTTAAAAGGTTTATGGCAGTTTTGTGCGACAAGATTTAGACAAATAAACCGCCAAATGTTTCAACCTGATAAAGTAAGACCTGATAAGCATTCTTTTGAAAATACTCGGTTTATTGCAGCGGCTGAACGAGGAGAATTAAGTCATTTAAAACGCTTATATTGGATGGGTGCTGATCCACAACAATCCAAAAAATTAGCTCTTTTAACGGCAGCTAAACATGGGAACTGGAAGGTACTGTCTTGGCTCCTAAAAAAAAGCATAGAATTCAGCTTAGATCTAAGACTGGCCATACAAGTACTTGCTGAAAAAGGACAAGGGTTCCATTCTACTGAAAGGCTAGAGCAGATCTTTTCTTGTCTGTTTCAGGAAAGCTCTCACCCCGATGAAGACAGGCAGCTGGCCATACAGATAGCTGTTCAAAACGGACAATGGAGAACAGTTGATGCGTTAATCGGAAAACGCCAGCGTAACGATTTCATAGACTTAGTTATATTTACGCTCGGTATTATTGTAAACACAGAACAAACAGAAGCAGCAGCAGTCATTATAATAAAAGACCTTTCTGAGGCCCTTCCTTCACAAAACTTTGCAGATAATTTTTCTGATGAACAGAAAATGAAAATGATTTCAATATTGAAAGTTGCTGTAGAAAAAAATCATCTTCAAACGGTTCCTGAATTGCTCAAGATAGTTCCAGTCAACTCGAAGTTTCATATTTATGAGATTAATGGTGAAGAAAGTCATGATAAAGAGAAAACTATGTTGGAGGTTGCACTTCTTAATGATCGTGTCGATATGGCAGCATTGCTGTTAGAGCATGGTGCGTCACCAACAGAGCAAAAAAAAGTAATAATAGAAGATTCAAACAAACGTGATGTAGGGGTTCGACAGAACGACCTAACATTAGCAGAACACCTATCTCACCCTTTTGACAGTAGCCACCCAAAGTCTATTATCTATAATATAATGAAAGAAAAAGTAGCAGAAGTTACGAAAATTCGTTGATTTTGAACTGAGCACTACCCTGAAAAACGTAACCGGTCAAAATAAGCCGTTATTGATAAGAAAACTAACTTCCTATAGGAATAGCTAATCTGGAATAGCCCCAGGGCTTTAGGTGGCAATAATATTGCACATCTAAAGCGCTAGATCAGACTTGAGGGGGTTTTCTGAAAAGTGATGCTTCCAGTTGCGTGGAATCAATTCATCAATTTTCGAGTTGGGGTGGCTGGATACCCTTTGTAGCACATCAACAAGATAGGTGTAAGGGTCGATTCTGTGTAACTTACAGCAGCAAATAATTGACTGAATAATACCTACGTGCTCAGCACCCACTTCAGACCAGCAAAATAGCCAGGATTTTTTGCCCATGGCAATATAGCGAATCTGACGCTCCAAATGGTTGGTATCTATTGGCACATTGGGATCATCTAAAAATACGCGCATAGCCTCTTCTCGATCTTGCGAATAAAGTAAGGCTTTGCTGAGTGGGTTAGAGTTAACTAAGTCTGTGCGTTGTCGTTGTTCACGTATCCATTGAAAAAAACGATCTACAATAGGTTTGCTGTGTTCTTGTCGGTGAGCATGCTTTTTATGGTCATCAAGATCAAGGATGCCATCTTCAACTTTATATAAGGCCCCAATCATTTTCAGCGCTTGTTGAGCGCTTTCAGGCTCCATCTCTAAGGCCTTCTCAAAGGGTCGTCTGGCGTGGCTCCAGCATTGTCCGCGAGTGACTGTACCCATTTTGTTTGCATAGCGTTGATAAGCACTATAGCCGTCCGTGACTAATTTACCAGAGAAATCTCCTAAGAGCTGGTTGACCACTTGAGATGCCCGTGTGGGCGCAAAACAAAAAACAACTTCATTTTGCTCCCCAAAGATAGGCCAGTAATAACCGGTTTTCATTTTGCCTTTACTTTTTCGGCCATACTTGATGGGTGTTTCATCCATGGCCAGGGTATTGCTCAGTAAAACTGATTTTAAAATAGCGTCGTAAATAGGTACGAGTAATAAAATAGCCCTATAGGCGATGTGAGTTAAAGTGGCTCTGCTGAGGGTGATACCGCCTTGTAATAACCTTCTATGTTGCCGATACAGTGGTAGGTGATAATCAAATTTATCAATCAAGATGCCGGCTATAAAACTGACATCAGCCAGGCTTTTCTCTAAAACATTTGCAGGCGCAGGTGGAGTGATCATTTCTTGAGTTTCCTTGCGCTTAATGACTTTACGAACATACTTTAAAATCACATAAGCACTTGGACGTTGCGCTAAACGATAGGTTGTTTTAGTTGAAATAACTTCAAAGGCGTCTGGTTCAGCATCGAACTCAGGGCAAGGCATTTCAATTTCTTTGACTGGTACGTTAGGGTCAAAGCGTAAGCCACTATCATCTGGTGAACCTACGACTGGTTTTTTCTTGCGTGTATGGGCTGGAACCGCAATGGTTTCCTCAGGTGCTTGGGCTGCTTCAAGTAAATCAGCAAACATATCAGGTTGATTGGGATTAGGTTCAATCAGTTTTTCAGATTTGCGCCCGAATAATTGTCTTTTGAACCAGTCTAGTTGCGATTTCACGTCTGCTAACTGCTGTTGTAGCACGGCATTTTTTTGCAGTATTGCCGCAATTTCTGGCAAAGAAAGTTGTTTTGCTTGCTCTTGAAAAGTCATGTCCCATTATAACAAAGGACACTATTCAATGCTGCTTTTTTTGAATCTTTTTCTGCGATTAAAATCTTTTTCAACAATGCCTTCGAGCAAAAAACGCAGTTGGGTGAGATCAATCGTATGTCGTGGGACATCTTCACTATTGTTGAAAACAGTATGGTATTGACCAGCCTCCAAACGCTTTGCCCATATGCAGTATCCAGTGCGATCAAAGTAAAGAATTTTGATATAATTTTTCTTTTTGTTGGTGAAAACGAAAAGCTCACCGGAAGTGGGATCTAATTCGAGCTTGTTTTTAGCTAACGCTGCCAGGCCATCAAAGTTTTTACGCATGTCCGTAGGCACAGTGCATTGCCAAATTTTAATATTAGATTCTGGATAAAACATTATTGCTTGAACCTCAAGACAATACTATGACCAATTTGCAGTTCTGCATTCCAAGAATGATGCTCAACGGTTGAAGGAATATCGAGTTTAGGCTCAAGCTCAACAAACAGTGGTGAGGATGCGGCTGGATTTGAATTCATATCGCCAGAGTCTTGGTTTAGCTTTCTACGCCAATCGTAAAAGGTGCTAACGGTAAGACCTTTGCTATCACAGAATTGTTTTATGGTTTGATTGCTTTGAGCTTGCTCGGTGATCAATGTTTTCCATTGAGCGGCTGTTCGATAGGTGGCTGGTTTTCTATTCATAACGACTGTACCTTGGGTAGTGATTTGACCGCTAAGCTACAGCAAGGTGATTAGGGTGAAAATAACGGCTTATTTTGACCGGTTACGAAAAACTGGTATCAATAATAAATTTGTGTTGTGTACACCTTTCATCCCATCCTTGAAGGTTCTTGGAAAAACATGCAAACAAAGGCGCTTAATACAGCGTCATGTACTTAATAATCAACGCTTTTTTGCCGTCGTTTATCTGTCCGTGAACTAACGGTATTGGGTATAAAGTTTTCTTATTGGTGTAAAGCTAAGGTGTTTTTTGACATCATGTGTTGGTCCTCACGCGGGTTAAATTAACCCATGAGAGACTACCGTTAAGGACAAAGAATGTTCAATACTTATTTTGCCGAAAGACGGCATGAAGCTATCATTGCTAATCGAAAATTAGTCAATATATTATTAGTGAAACACAATTTTAGAGAAACCCTAGTAAAGTTACATCTTGTTACATTCACACAGGATCACCGTTGCGTTGCCCTTTTGCGAAATACGGCTGATTTCTGAAAAATCAAAGCCTTATAGCTATCCGACTGAGCTGAGATCGTATGGTGACCACATTAGAAAAAAGCGGATGGATGAGGAGCTTTGGCAGAAAGATGTGACTAAAATGATGGATGTGGACGTAGCAAGCATCCACCATTGGGAAACGGGTATTAGTCAACCGATGATCTGCCACATACCAAAGATAATTAAATACCTTCGTTACTGCCTCTATGAGCCGAGGACGACGAACTGGAGCTACAAAGTTTCAAAACTGGTAAGCACAAGCATGAAAGAAATAGTCAAATTACATTTCAATTAATAATTATGCTAAATAAAGCTACTAAAATTCATTCATACAGGTTATATTCATCCAAAATCAAAACCCGCTCCAGCATTAATGATATTAGAACCAACAGCATTTGAATTTACATTACCATCTGTAGATACGCCTGAACCTCCGCCAGCAGAACTCACCAAAGCACCTGCTGGACCACCACAACATGCAGACTTACTGCCAGAACAATCACCGGCAATAGCTGCTTGCATAGCATCCACTTCATCTGCACAAGCAGCAGAACTAGCACTTACGTCAGCATTACCAACAGCGCTGGCAGAGCTTGCAGCTGGACTCTGAATAGAAAATTCCATAACCCCTCTCCCCCTAAAAAAATAGCTTATCAATCACACAAAAAATGCTTGATCATTTCTTTATCAATTTAACAGCCAAATCAAACAGTTTTGTTTTCTTTCACATCGACAATATTTACAGACTACCTGAGAGAGACAAAAAATAGTTTATTTTTTTTTGAAGAAAATGTTTTCAATATTTGTTAAAACAAACTTTTAGAACAAATCAGTTAACGTAAATATTATATAAAACACAAAGACATATATTAAATAAACCCACAACAAACACAACATGATCAAAGCATAGTTGATAGAACAATACCCTAAAAAACTTATAAAAAAATAGACTGACACTTAATAAACAAAACCTTCATCGACCTAGGCTGGTGTAATACAGGAAACTGTATAAAAATGTATTAGAGAAAAGTCAATCATCTTAATTAAATTTAATACAACCCTACATACTATTCTGGGTTCACTCACAAATTAAAAAAAGAGACTTGAAAATTGACTCAATGCTTGTTTTTTAATAAAGAAAAACTTACTCACTCTTTGAGTTACTTTGTATTAATTACCATATTCTCTCTTTTAATACTGCCACAGACAACACAAGCCCACGCCCGTTGGAAATTGGATGGTAACACCCCCCCTCGAAACAACTCTACTGGAATTAAAGAAAACCCTTGCGGTGTTCCAAGAACTTCAACACCTATGACTTTTGAACCCGGCGAAACTATAGAAGTTGAATGGGAAGAAACCATTAACCATCCAGGCTATTTTACTATTTCATTTTCACCAGCTAACGACGAGGGATTTGAAAACTTCGTACTGTTAGATAATATTCCAGAAATACGCGAACAAGAGTTTTACAAAGCTACAATTACACTACCTAATATGATTTGCGACGACTGTACCTTACAGTTAATTCAAGTCATGCTAGATCAACCTGAAACCCCTTATTACTATTCCTGTGCGGATATTGTACTTAAAGCTCCTGTACCAAGTGACACCGTACCTCCTAGATCTGCACAAAATTTAATGATCACTTCTGGACGAGACTACACTCAATTAAGCTGGAATAATCCCGTAGAAGACTTTTACAAAACTATGGTACTACAATCTAGATCCCCAGCCAATTTCACTCCCACCAATCAACTTATCTATAACTTAGGCGACCAACTTGGAAACACTGAAGTTATCTACCTTGGCAGCGGTGCAAGCATAAATTTATCCTTAGACCCTCTAAGCGGCACATATTATTACACACTTTACACTTACGATTTAGCTGGAAACTATTCTACGCCTATTAACGGTATTACAACTCTAGTTGAAGTGCAAAATGAACCGCCACAAATCAATTTTTTGATTGAACAAAGAGGGCAGCAAACTTTAATAGTCACTCAAAATGGGGGAAACGTCATTGTTCAAGTCAATATCACAGACCCAAACCCAAACGACAGCCATAATTTTAATTGGAGCCAAACAGATCCACGCTTAATAGATTTAGACTTCTCAGAAAATTCTATAACATTTGACCCACTATTGCTTGCAGAAGACAGCTACCCAATCCATGTCAGAATAGAAGATTCTGGCATTCCAGTAATGAAAACAGAAGGTAACCTTAATTTACAAGTCATAAAATCTTTGATTAACTCAGGGGAAAACCAAATAAATCCAGAAGCTGAAGCAGTACCGGTGTTCCCCTTTTTAGGCTATTTTGGATACTTAAACTTTTTATACTTACTTTTTACTTTTGTTATTATTGATAAGGAACGAGCACGAAATAAATTCCTGTTTATACGCAGGACTATTTTTTGCTATCAAGGCGAGAAAATGGGCGCATAGTTATTCTATGTAACCATTTTCATCAACG
>JANQJO010000028.1 GCA_028281605.1 Pseudomonadales bacterium | reverse complement strand
TTGTACAAATCATAACCTGTTTTTTCTCGTCTGTGTATCCTCCAATTATATCACGGAAAAAAATCAGAATGATCAGGTTAAAATATGGCCGCTATAATCGTTAGTTGACTACGCATACAAAACTTCTTAATGCTAATTAGGTGAGCTCCTGCTTTACAATAAAACGCCCCGCCTTCAATCGTAATTGACTCCCCAGGCCTTGGGCAAAAGTCAAAGCATGCGTGACGACAACCAGCGCACCCCCCTCCTGTCGACTCAGCTCGAGCAATAAACTTTGCACTTCTTGCGCCGTTCCAACATCCAGATTGCCGGTCGGTTCATCTGCCAATAAACAATCTGGACGCGTCACCAAAGCTCTGGCAATAGCCACTCGCTGACGCTCACCCCCAGACAGTTGCGCCGGTTTATGACTGGCACGATCACGTAACCCAACTTTAACCAATAACGACTGAGCCGCTCCACGTGCTTGGTGCCAACTGACCCCCCTAATCAACAACGGCATCGCTACATTTTCAACGGCATTAAATTCAGACAACAAATGATGAAACTGATACACAAACCCTAAATGTCGATTACGCAACTCACTCAAACGTTTTTGATTCAATTGACCCAAGGGCTGTCCCATCAAACGCACAGCACCAGCCGTCGGGGTATCTAGACCTGCCAATAAATGTAACAGTGTGGTTTTACCACAACCCGAATTACCTACAATTGCAATAGACTGACCAGCTTGCACTTCAAAGTTGAGCTGATCAATCACTTTTAAAGTCTCAGGGCCTTGCTGAAAATACTTACACAAATTCGAACAAGCTAACACTATTTCTGGCATTGATCCCATCATTCTATCTATTATTAGTTTTCGTACCGTAAAGCCTGAGCAGGAGGGACCATTGCAGCCCTATGAGCTGGATATAAAGTTGCCAAAAAACTCAAAATTAAAGCCGTACTGACAATTAACACCACATCAAACAAACGCAACTCAGAAGGTAAATAATTAATAAAATACGCATTAAACAACTCTGTGCTAAAAAAGCGTTCAATCCAGGCAACCAAATCACTCACGGTCAATGCCAACACAGTACCTAATACAGCTCCCAGAGTCGTCCCCAATACTCCAATAATCAAACCCTGCCATAAAAACACTTTGCGAATAAAATAAGGGCTTGATCCCAGTGTCCGCAAAATAGCAATGTCTCCCGTCTTTTCATGCACCAACATCATCAAACTCGAGACAATATTAAAACTAGCCACAGCCATAATTAACGTTAACAACAAAGCAATCATGGTTTTTTCCATTTTAATTGCTTGAAATAAAGTACCATGTGTCTGGGTCCAATCACTAGGGTAGAACCCATTAAAGCCAGATAAACGCTCATCACGCGCCCAATCCCTGACCATTTTCGGCGCCTGAAACAAATCGTTAAAACGTAGGCGCATTCCTGAAATTTGACCAGGCTGACGCAGTAACTTGGCTGCATCTTGCCAATGAATATAAGCCATTAAACCATCAATCTCAGCCCCTACTTTAAACACACCCACCACTTCAAAACGCTTAAAGCGCGGGATGACACCTGCTGGGGTCACAGTTGCTTCTGGTAACACAAAAGTGACCTTATCTCCCAAACCAACTCCCAACCGACTGGCCAGGGTAGCCCCCACAACCAGACCAAACTCACCCGCCTTTAAATTAGATAACTCACCTACTGTTAAAAAATCCCCAACAATTGACACTTGCTGTTCTGCTATAGGATCAACCCCTGAAACGTACAATCCCGTCACTAAACCACCATAACTCAACATGCCCTGGAGCTCAGTCAAAGGTGCTGCCGCTTCAACTTCCAAATCAGCTTCTAATATTTCTTTAATTTCTTGCCATTCAGAAAAAGGGGCATAACCGTTTAAAACAGCATGTGGCACCATACCCAACACGCGCCGTTCAAGTTCTCGGCCAAAACCATTCATCACTGACAGCACCAAAATCAACACGGCCACCCCAAGCATCAAACCCAGCATCGAAATTAGTGAAATAAATGAGATAAAATGGTTTTGACGCTTAGCACCCATGTACCTCAGGGCTATATTAAAAGTCAAAGGATTAAACATAGCGAGCATTAAAACATAAATAGACTAGATTTCACAAGGATGCACATGTTGCTCTGGCGAGCCTATTTTGTACAAAAGGTCAACAATCTTACAATGATTGGCCCGACCCTAAATTCACTAATTAAGCTAGGAGACTTTTTAGGTCTTCTGAGTCTGGTGTTGCGGAAATAACTGGCAAAGCAGCATACAAGAAAAAAGAGTATTCTAATGACACCTTCCTAGCTAGCTTCTCCATATTAACTCACCTAGAGATCGTCTAAACGCATTGATATAAGATTTATCGTAAAAACTTCCTTGAGTGGCATTAGTGAGAATAACACTGCCCCTCATTTTCTCAATATCAATCCAAACTGAAGTTCCCGTAAACCCTAAATGCCCAAATGTATGAAGGCTACATCCTTTGCCTGCGAGCGTTTCATCAAGATTCTCCACCGTATCCCAGCCTCGAAGAAACCTACCTCTCTTAAATTTATATTCCTTTTTCATCTTATCAATTAAAAAATACTTATCAGCAAGATGTAAGAGCGTTTTGCACACCCCCTCAATTGTTCCAAATAAGCCAGCGTGAGAACAAAACTCATTTATCCTAAATGCGTTGTTATCATGCACAGTTCCCTGAATATGTTTTCCATTTCTCACCCCTGTCAAAACTGCATTTTCCAGCTTGACGATATCTTTCCAAAAATAAACATCTTGGTCCCAATATTTCTTACAGAACTCATGGAGTGTACTTTGGATTTTATCTTCGATATTTAACATTAAAAGAAGAACTGAAGGATCTGAATATAATGTTGAAGATTCTACAAGTTGAAATTTTCTCAGAACACTCTTCCAACCTGAAGACATTAAACGCAATGTAGCGGGTAACCCCCCTCTGTGCTCCAAAAGAAGATCCATGTCATGATCAAAGATATCCGGCTGATCCAAGTGTACACTAGCAACTGTCAATACTTTTGTCAGACTCGCTAAATCATAGATATGAAACTGCTCAGACGAATTATAAAAATCAAAACTAGACCGTTTAAAATCTATAACCCCAAAAGAAAAACAGTCAAAATTCATACTTCTGTGCAAGTTTCGTGCACCACAAATAAGATCTGCAAAACTCATCACACACTCACACACTCATTAATAGCAAATTTAAGGCTACATTTTTACTCAAGCCTAACATAGCATAACAACCGTTGCAAAACGACCAGTCACGCGAGACTGACGATAAGAATAAAAGTGGGACATTTGAAACACTTGATTATAACCAAATCCATAAAACTGCCGGACCCCCAAACCACGCAGCTGCTGTACAGCTATGGCCAACAAGTTCCCATGGTATTTACGGACACACTTCTTATTTTTTCTATTTTCATTATTACCAGAATTAAGCGTCCAAAAGGCTTGAGCATGGACTGCATCTAGCTGCACAAATCTGTCATAGACCTCTACCCCCACTTCAAAAAATCGAGGTAAAACACAAGGGGCAAACCAGGCCAACACAGGCTTTTGAGCAGGCTCAAAACAAGAAACAGCAACGTCCAAAATACCCTGCGCCAAGCCCTTCCAGCCTGCATGAATCACAGCAACCTGCTCACTTTTTTGATCAGTTAACACAACCGGTAAACAATCAGCCGTCAAAACCACACCGGCCGTATTGAGGCTGTTTAAGACAACAAGATCACCTTTGGCTGGGTTTTCACAAGCAGAAGAAGCATAAACCACACCAACACCGTGCACTTGCGTCAACCATTGAGTACAATCCGGCAATTGCAAACGACTGGCGAGCAACTGCCGATTAGTATCAACAGCACTGGCCAAGTCTTCTACATGATCACCGAGATTCCAAGTACCATAACTCTCTGTACTGACCCCACCTAAACGCGTTGTCACCCAACACTTTAAGTGGGCAGGCACAGGCCATTGTGCAGAAATACAGTAATTCAGCCATTCACCTCAAACAAATAAGTTTTCTCCACTTAGGCCCTCTTTTTCTAATATATCTCGTAATCTCTTCAAAGCCTCAACTTGAATTTGACGCACACGTTCACGTGTCAAACCAATTTCTCTGCCCACCTCTTCCAGCGTGCTCATCTCATAACCCCGCAGACCAAAACGACGCGTCACCACTTCACGCTGCTTTTCTGTTAATTGATCCAACCAAGAATCCATACTACCTTTCAAATCTGTGTCCTGCAAAATCTCAGCAGGATCTGAAACCACGGTATCGGCTATCGTTTCTAATACAGATTTTTCTGAATCATGACCTAAAGGAGAATCAACCGAAGAAACTTGTTCATTTAAACCCAACATCTTTTTCACATCTTCAATCGGCTTATCTAAAAGCTCTGCTATCTCTTCAGCTGACGGCTCATGATCAAGTTTTTGTGTCAGTTCTCGCGCTGCTCGCAGATACACATTCAGCTCTTTGACCACATGAATCGGTAAACGAATCGTACGCGTCTGATTCATGATGGCACGTTCAATAGTCTGACGAATCCACCAAGTGGCATAAGTTGAAAACCTAAAGCCTCGCTCTGGATCAAACTTTTCCACTGCACGTATCAACCCAAGATTACCTTCCTCAATCAAATCCAGCAGGGAAAGACCTCTGTTCACATAACGCCTGGCAATTTTTACAACCAATCTCAGATTGCTTTCAATCATGCGTTTACGAGCGTCTTCATGGCCTTGCAAGGCTCGCCTGGCAAAATAAACTTCTTCTTCAGGAGTTAGTAACGGAGAAAAACCAATTTCATTCAAGTAAAGTTGAGTAGCATCTAGATTTTTCTGGTTATAAAGCTCAGAGCGTCGCTTTCGACCTCTTTTTCGAATTTGCTGTTCAATTTCTTTATCATAAGTATCATCAACCTCCTGATCTTTACCTTGGGCTGCACCCGCCAAAGAGAGAACTACTTTTTTATCAGAACCTTTAGAGTCGATATTTTGACACTTTTGGTTTTTGCCATCGCTTTCACTATTCTCATCAGCTTCAACTGTACTATTTAAATCGAATTGATCTTCCTTTGCACCATTCGTCATAGTCATTTCCTATTTCTCTCAATTGCTCAACTACCTCAGTTTAGACGACAACGTCCAAACCACCCTTAAGTCCCTTTAAGCTGTAACAATGTTACTCTGCCAAACAAAAAAATATAAAATACTCGCAAAAAAATCGAATTCCTTCACACATTATCGCCTTCTTGGCAGATGCCTCTGAGGATCTACCGGATTACCAGCCACTCGTATCTCAAAGTGAAGCTGGCCTTTGTGAGCACTACTAGAACCTATTTCGGCAATCTGTTGTCCAGCTTTAACAGCTTGGTTTTCTTTAACCAAAATTCTCCTGTTATAGCCGTAAGCTGACAAAAACCCTCCCTCATGCAGGATCATAAGCATCTTGCTATAACCACGCAAACCTTCTCCGGCATACACTACCACGCCATCGGCTGCTGCATAAACGGGACCACCGTAACGCCCAAGGATATCGATTCCTTTGTTTGGAGACCGGCCTTGGTTGAATGCTTGCAACACTCTTCCATTCGCAGGCCAAACCCACTCTATACTTACCTTGTTATTCGAAGAATTACCATCTTTTTCATGGATTAGTTTTTTATTGGTTTTGGAATTTTTATAACTGTATTTGCGATTGTCCGATTTTAATGTTTTTTTGGCGGACCCAGAACGTGAAGATTTCATTTTTTTGACACCAGGCTCTACAATCAAACGCTGACCGGGGTAAATAGTATAAGGCGGTTTTAAGCCATTACGCCAAGCAATCCGACGAAAATGAGTATGATAGGAAAGCGCTATCGTGTACAAACTGTCCCCAGGTTGCACTGTATGAACTCGTTTGGCTCTACTTGCAGATTTCCAGAAAGTTCTTTTTTGAACCTTGTGTGTTCTGATATCTTCTACAGGCACAGGAGGTGGGCGGGTCAAACATCCAGACAAAATCAACGACATTAAACCTATCAACAAGACACTATACTGTCTTAGATTCTCAAAACGCATAGACATGCCCTCCTGGCTCTACATCAATGCACAGACTGAGCCCATTTTTCCAAAATAAATACAACGGCCATACCAACAAACATTAAGCTTAAACAAAAAAACCAATCGGAATCTGACTGCATGAGCCTCACAAATTCGGTCGGCCACACATTCACTTGTTGCACAGGCACTTCAATACCATGGCTATTTATACGTGTAGAAATAGTTGCTTTCCAAGGCCAAACCTTAACTAAAGCCCCCACCATAAACCCGATTAATACAGCCAGAGTCACTGTTTTATACCGCTCCAACAAGAAATGCACCAAATGAGAAAAGCTCAACAAACCTATGATACAGCCCGACACAAAAACAGATAAAGGAAACAGGTCAAACGTTTTAATAGAAATAATGATGTACTCGTACAAACCCAGCAACAAAAGAATAAAACTGCCAGAAATACCAGGTAAAATCATAGCGCAAATAGCAACAGCACCTGCGGCAAACACAACCAGCAAAGAAGGCTCAACAGCAATAGGTGTTTGTAAAGCTAAGCCTGCGGCCATTATCACTCCACATAAGCCTGCCACAACTTCTTTCCAGCTACGTCTCTGCAACTGAACAATCATAAACACACTAGAAGCAGCAATCAAACCAAAAAAAAACGACCAGAGTAAGTGAGGCGTTTGCTGCAAAATTTGATGCAGGACATTGGCCAACAAAAGAACACCCGTAATAATTCCTAAAGCTAATGTCAGCAAAAAATTGCCTGAAATATGCTGCCATAAACCTTGGAAATCCTTTTTCAGCAGCAGAGGAAGACTTCCTACAGAAATATTACGAATGGACTGCAGCAATTGAGCATAGATACCGGTGATAAACGCAACAGTCCCACCTGAGACACCAGGCACAACATCAGCCATACCCATCGCTATGCCCCGAAAATAATACCCTAGATTTTTCTTTATGTTAATTCTAAACACCATTGACTCAATTGAATCATCACCACACATACACTGCAACGACAAACTTAGAAATTCAGATAGAACAACTTGTTATATGCATTGCTAGCGATGCACCATTACTGTGCGTAAAGCTTATACGCATTTAATCTTTGAGGCAACTATCAAATAAATAACACGCTTATTTGATCAAGAAGCACCCCAAAAAAACATTTGCGTACATATATTTGTACAGGTACAATTATATGTACAAGAACCTATGAGTGAGGCATTTAGTATGGATACCATGAGTTATTCTTCATTTAGAGCTCAGTTAGCTGGAACTTTAGACAAAGTGAACGATGATCACAAACCCATTCTAATTACTCGACAAAATGGAAAGCCTGCAGTCGTGATGAGTCTTGAAGATTTTCAAGCTTACGAAGAAACAGCCTATCTGATGGCCAGCCCCAAAAATGCCGAACGATTAAACCAAGCTATCACAGAAATCAAATCTGGCAAAATAATTAACAAAGGCCTCATTGAGGAATGATTTTATCTTGGGCAGAAACTGCATGGGAAGACTATTTATACTGGCAACGTACAGACAAAAAAACTCTCACACGCATTAACAATCTCATCAAAGACATTAAAAGAAATTCATTTATTGGACTTGGCAATCCCGAACCCTTAAAACATAACTGGTCTGGATATTGGTCCAGGAGAATTGATCGAGAACATCGGCTCATTTATACAGTTACCGATAACTCAATTATTATTGCTCAATGTCGCTATCATTATTAACACAAGCTTGCACCCAAAGAAGACAGCAACACCTCTACATGACAAGCAATACCTTCACAAGCCCTTCTCTCATTGTTGCTTTTATATTGACACGGCATATTCCTTATTACTGTTGATCTGAATTGGGGTATCGGCTAAGATGTTGTTATTGAGATGAGATACTATAGACGGCTTTATAAATATTTTAATAATCAATGAGTTGCTGGATGTAAATTTATGACCACGATGATTTCTGAAATATATGAAGCCTTTATTGATGCTGGCGTATCTCCAGACAAAGCCAAGTCGGCAGCTGAGGCCCTGTCTGCTAAGAATCTTGCCACAAAGCAAGATGTAAACAGAATTGACCAAAGCACGAGAAAAGAGATGGGTGATCTCAAACAAGAGCTCATAAAAATTGATGCAAAACTTGATAAAGAACTTACAATCATTAAATTCACATCTAAATTGACCCTTGCAGGTGTGATGACGGTAATACTCATTCCTATATTGAAAATGCTGGTTGGGCCAATCATTGGCAATTAAGATCATCCATAACCAGCCTATAATCACTTCAATCATCCCCTAACCTTTGACACCCAATGTAAAAGTCGTTCATACTGCTTGCCTACTTGGACAGAGCCGCATGAGAAGAGGACAGCAACACCACCGCATGACAAGCAATTCCTTCAGATCGACCCAAATAGCCCAGCCCTTCTGTCGTCGTTGCTTTAATATTGACGCGGTTGAGTTCAGCATTAAGTTCTTGAGCTATATTGCGCTGCATAGCTTGCTTGTATTCCAACAGCTTTGGCGCTTGAGCAATCACCGTTAAATCACAATTTTCAAGCACAAACCCTAAAGCCTGTACTTTCGCATAGACCTCTCTTAATAATACGAGACTGCTACAATCTTGCCACTTTCGATCTGAGTCTGGAAAGTGTTGGCCAATGTCGCCTAAAGCGACTGCACCCAGCAGCGCATCGCACAAAGCATGCAACAGTACATCTCCATCAGAGTGAGCCTTAAAAGCTTTCACGTAAGGAATACTAACACCCCCTAAAATAAGGTTTGCACCCTCAGTAAAACCATGTACGTCAAAGCCATGACCTATTCTCATATTTTTTATTAACTACTTACTCAAACTAAGCATATTTTTACAAACAAACTTATGAACTATACTTTGAAAAAAGGTAAATTAGCCATTTGTTCTGCTGTACACTGACCACTTAAACCCAATATAAGAACTTCTTGAATTGTTGTACCCATAATTTGACCAACTGGATTTCCATCTAGAACAAATAGACCATTTTGATACCTTATAGACATGTTGCGATGCACTTTTCCATCGGAAGTATATGGTAAGATAATATTTGCATTTGAACCTTTTATTAGCCTTTTAAGCTCAGATGAACCAAAGCAACCTTTAACAAGCATCATTGAGACATCATAAATATCTTGTTTCTTTAGGGCCAACAGGCGAGTAGCTCCACCAAAATCTAAAAGAGTTACTTTACCATCTTTGTTAATTTTAATATTTTTTGCTGCAACATCTGTATGTGCAAACCCCCGACTGTGAACGTATCCAATTTGAGTAAATAACTGTTGACCTAGTGATGCTAATTTACTTAGCAAATTCATTGAGTCATCGGCCTGAACACCTTTTTGTTTTGGTATTTGTAATTTTTCTATATAACAGTCCCCCATTTCACCTTCTATATATTTCATAAATTGATGCGTTTCACCACACCTCTTTAAACATATCAACGGTTTTGGCTCAAGTGCACTAACTTGGCGCAACGCATTCTCTTCATTTTGAACTCCACTTAAACGGGTATTACTACGAACATTTTTAGTAATTTTATCAGCCAGCATCTCTCCAGTTGCCAGAGATTGCGCTAACACAACTGTCCCATATGCACCTTTTCCCAAAAAAGCATTTTCGACTTGATATATCTCACCTTGTACATCACGAATCTGCCTACAATTATCTGAAACCGGAATCCTAAATTCAGCCACCCCCGATTTCTCTTTAAAGTATACTGGCCTTATTTTTTTAAGATACTGATAATATATTTTTATGCTTATTTGTATCACTGTATCAACAAGCTTATTTTCACATACAAAAAAAGGGTACTCTTGTAAAAAACCTTTTATAAAAGCTTGTTCTTTTCGAAAAGTTGGATCTAAAAAACACGAATGCTGCTTCTTTATAAAAGAAATCTTAATAGCCAGCATTAATAACTTTAGTTTTTTCCAACTTGTTATTGAAAAACCCTCTTTCGTACTTTTAAGTTCTGTTAAACTTTCATGATAAGTTTTTGATAACGCTATCTCTAATCTTTTTCTAGCTTGAGTTTTAGACCACTCTCGCTCTAAATTAGATTTTCTAGAACAAGAAATACTAAAATGAGACCTAAGTTTTCTCAAGCGTTCTGCACAATCTCCAACAGGACCTCGAATCTGTTGTAAATCTGAAGCTTTTGATTGAGCTGAAAAACGACCGTGCCTTCGCGCCTTGCCGATATCTTCAAAAACACTCCTCCATTGATTCACTCGCCGTAACAATAATGAGTAAGATGCCACAGCATTCACACACTGACCAGATAACTGTCGCACAATCAACTCCTCCGATTAAGAATAGTGTTATAAGAAACATGTACGAAATCACGTTAACATTTGAGTTTGCAGACATTTAATGCACAGAAGTATAATAGCTCCAAATATTAAAGCTATTTCGTGCTCACTCCCAAAGAGCCTCTAGGGCATGTTGAAGCTTCATAAACTCAGCCAGTTTTTCTAAATCACCTATCTCCGTAACCTTTATATTATCCACACTCCCCACAACCACCAAAGGCTTAAAACCCAATACAAGCAAAGCCTCACTTTCATCCGTCACAAGTTGTTTCTGAGCAAAAGCATTTTCTAAAGCCGCTTTTAACAAACCCAAACGAAACAATTGCGGCGTAAACACACGCCAAAGCCCCTCTCTATCAACAGCCTGCGTCATTTGCACACAGCCTGCTTCATCAACACAAGCACGCCTAACACTATCAACAACAGGCGCCCCCAAAACACCCCCTACCTCGTGATCCTTAACAGCCTGCATCAAATTCGAAATATCCCGCTCAGGCACACAGGGGCGCACACTGTCATGCACCAACACCCAATCCTGATCACACGCCCCTTTTTTGACACAGTGCAAAAGCCCTTGATAAACTGAATCACAACGCTCTGCCCCCCCCTCGCAAACATCAACAGAACGTTTAACATGTTCAAACAAACCAGCCCAATACGGATCTCCCTGACGCAACACCACCACTAAACGATTTCCATCTACACTCTGCATCAGTCGCTCTAAAGTCCACTCTAACAAAGGACGCCCTGCAATTTGCAAATACTGTTTCGGAACCTCAGCCCCCATACGTAAACCCAAGCCAGCTGCAGGCACAATACTCCATAGAGGATCAGACAAATATTCAAAAGATTTTTTTGACACGTCAAACAAAAGAGACAGAATCTCCCCAAATACTATTCACGAGGATTCGTAATCACAAAAAAAGACTCATTCGGTCTTATCATACCCAAATGTAACCTTGCTTTTTCTTCAATCGCTTCTGCGGACTCATGGGCACCTATCCCTTTTAAATCAACGATTTCTTGCAAAAGTGAAGCATTGCGCGTTTGCTTTTCAATCGTTTGTGCACGCTTATCCGCTACCCGCTGATCTAGCTGCCAAAGCTCCACCAAGCTACCTGTTCCCAGCCATAACCCTGCTTGTAACCACACAAACAAACTCAGTTGAAGCCATAAAACTACTTTAAAAAAAGTCATACACCCTGTCTCTTGCTTTTATCATTTTGATTCTACAGCAATCCAGCAAATATTAGGCCGTTTTTAATCCACACCTTAATTTTAAATATCCGCAGTATGATAGCACTATAACTTATCACTCTAAACCAATTCAACTACTTCTTCTGTACCACTAAGCCTGATAAGTTATTTATTGACCAAATAGAAGCCACTTTCAACAGCACCACACCAACTGCGTACAATAGCTTTTATACAGTATTGCTTTTCTATCCCTAGCTGCATCATCTGAAACCGCATTTGCTTATCATTTAAAAAATAAGAAGACAAAGCCTCAGCGTCAATCTCTAAACTCTTCATAAAAAAAGTCAAAGCATCTTTCGTAGCATTTACTTTTCCAGCTAACTGAGCCTGGCGGTCACAATTATTTTCATCGTGAAACAAAACGGGAAAACTTAACTGCGGGGGCAACATATTAACGGATTTCATAACATCTATTAAACAACGCAGTAACAATTCACATCCTCTCTCCACAATAGCGGAACGTAACGCCTGCTGCGACCCCGACATACCATCAAGATGACATACCGAACCCATTATGTTACACAAAATCAACACTATTTTTCGCCTTTCATCAATCGTACCCACGACACGGGTATGACCTAAATCTGATGCTATCTTTTCGATCAAATATTGATCGTCAAGCTGGCTGTTATCATCGAACCTATCCTTTATCAAGCCTATTACTTCTTCGGAAAAATCAGAATAATCGGTGTACGTATCTTTTTGGTCAAAAATACGCACTAGGTACTTATCATTCGCTTGCTTTTGAATCACCACAGAGCATTCACCAGAAGTAGGTAAATCTGCATCAGAGAACATCAAATTTAGGTCATACCCCACGTCAAAAAGGTCTTTCTGCAATTGACTAAAAGTGCGAGTTATGTCTTTCGGGGAAAACCACAAGAACTCCCCCACCAATAGCCTTAAATAGGACACAGCTGCTGGAGCAAACCCAAGATCGTGCTCAAACATACATTTAAGACATGCAGATTGTAAATTCCGACTTAAACAAGAAGACAATGGTGGTGAAACGATGAAGGCTTGTCTTTGGTACATCAATATATTAGTAGTATTATGCCTGACCTCTTTTAATTCTAGTTCATATTCTTCTACCATTTTCCGATCATCAAGTTGTACATTAGAACCTAACCGTCGACACACAGAGATCAAACCATACAACAGTAACGTACGCAACAAATCACATCTAAACGCTAAAAATCTGTTATGATGCGAAGCAAGGTCAACTAAGTGCTTTTTAAAATGAATAAATAAGTTTCCTACAGATACCAAATCATCAACCTCACTCTTCGCCATTCGATCCAACTCTTCCAATAAACCACACATTATACGTATACCACCATGGCTACCAGAGTACGCATCCAAATATAAGCTGGTCGCCCAAAGTCTATCAATAAAAGCGACCTTGGATAATTGAGCATTGGCAATCAATTTCTGAAAACAAACTTCGACTCCACTCATATCAGAACACAACTCATATACATTATGTGAAGAACTTGGCTCTCTAAGAATAGATTTTATATTTATTAAATTTATTGTATTTAGTTTTAACGCACACGCTGGATAAAACTTATATTCAGAATCTGATCGCCCCAGATAAGCACATAAAAAGCTCATTGTTTCAGCACAAAACGATCCCAGAGCTCTCTGTGATACATGCCTCAACAACTTATCAACCCACCCTAAAGGCCAATCTGTTCTAACAGCCAAACTTAATGCTATCTCATCACTTCCTATTTTACTAAAACAATGCTCTATTTTTTCATCGATTAACGCTAATTCATCAACACTAGGCTCACACTTAAGCAGCTTAAAAGACAAACCTAATAGCTCAAAAGATAATTTCGGAAGGTCAACTACCCATGTATCACTCACACCCACAAAAGCATGAAAAAATCGTTGTTGTGCATTTTCTGGAGCTTTCATAAGAGACTCCTGAACACACCCAAACCAATATGCATCAGACATCAGTGTTTTTATATTTTCAACCTCTTGAAAAGCCTCTAAGAGCAAATCAAAAAGCTGTAACTGCTGCTGCCCTTGATTTTCAGCCTTCATGACTGACTTTACAATCACTCTCATAATAAAAACTTGATCAACCCCTGCCATACTAAGCAGCTTCAAATAAGCAGGAATTTGATACGCACAAGAGAGTTCCAGCAACAGCAATACTTTCTCATATACCTCCTGACCGACCTTTCCACACTCAAAGTCCGCAATCACACTCTTAATTAGCTCAGTCACTTTTTCCTTTATTGGCAACTGACTCTTTATCAGTGCATCCCCATACAACTCCTTAACCAGACCCTTAAAAATGACATCTTTATCAACCTCAATATTGATAATACTCCTCATATTACTGTTATCAGCTTGCATATTAATAATTTCATTTCGAACATTACTTGCAAACCTTATTAAGAAATCTGTCTCACAATCATCAGAACCAAGCACCTTTATAGAAGCATTGACCAACTCACTCAAAACTTTATCCAGAGCTGTTTCAAAACATAACCGTTCAATCATTTGAGTACTCTCGAAAGCATCACTCACTGCTTTCTTATTTTCCAGAATTGTTTTGTGCAAAACCTTTATGTCCTTTCCCACAACCTCATTTTTAGAATAAATATTTTCATCACAAAACCGCATTCGCCTACAACAAGCATTCATATTATCTTCCAATACTTTCAGCATACTTTGTTTCACCTCATCAAAAGCTGATTTAAATCGAGAATGCAATAAATCTCTAATACTTTCTACCAGTTGAACACCTTGCACTTGCCCCAAATATAATCGTACAATCATAGGCACTATAATTTGTTTACAAGTATCTGCTTTAAATATATCTTCTATAGAAGTCTTGTTATTATCAAGATAATACGATAATACACCAGGGTTCAATAAGCATCTATTCGGAAACTTTGTTAGCACATGCTGTAACCTCGCAGCTATTTTTTCCGCATCACCCTTAACACCATGAGTCATCGCATACAATTCTTGCTTATCCAACCAATTGAATGTCTTAGGTGATAAAAAAGAAAAACCTTGAGCAGAAAAATTGCTTCCATGATTTTCTTGCTTAATCACAACATCTAACATCCCTAGAGTACTATCATGCGAAGATACAACTCGAGATTCCTGCTTCTGTCTAACCAACACATCAATAGATAAAGCACCTTGCGCACAGAAACCAACACGCTTGACACGAAGCGCATACGTCTGCTCATCATTTTGACCCACATTAAAACAACTATGTGTCATACCACTAGCTACAAGAGAGTCAACAAAAGGCTTAACTTCAATCTTGCCTGGTAACAATTCCAACACAAAATCAATATCACCCGAATGCCGAGGGTTTACAATAGCGTCCGGCAACAATCTATAAGCCATTGAGCCATGCAACGTCAACTCTGATACTTGAGCCTCTTTCATCAACCACTTTACAAAGTCCTCTACAACATTCACCTCTTTTATGACACAATCAACTGGTTGATTCAGTAAAGTATCCAATCTTGTCTTATCCACTACAAAACAAGTCTTTTTTCTCCTCACTTCAAGGTTCTCAATAATGCAAGCAAAACTTAATGAAGAACCAGGAGCACACCACTCCTGTATCACACCAAGAGAGTACTCACATAACAAGCTACCATGAGGAGAACAAGATGCTCTGCTCAATTGCTCCATATCAGGTTGGTGAGCTGTCATTGCCTGCCACCTCACAGCAACATCTTGTGTCCTGAAGGTCGATGACTCACCACGCATCCCGAACTCAGAAAATTGCCTCCCTAATCGATCAATAAAATTCGCACTCCCCTTTTCTTTTGTCATATCCCAAGAATTAAGACCACTCACCCCTGGATGTTCATTCAAGCAACGACGAACAGGAATCAAACTTTTTTGCATATCAAATCAAACCTTTTATGAAAAATAAAAAACCATTTTTTACTAGAATCCAAATTGAAAAAATTTTATAATCATCTTCTTTATTTACAAATTTTCGTTATTTCGTACACACTATTCCTTAGTCATCTGCATTTTAAATTTGGTGAAATGAAACAGCAAGAAAATCAAAACAAACACTTAAGACAAAAGGAATATAATACGCGTCATGCCCACTCAAGATATAAGTCAGTTAAAAAATGTTCGCATATATTTCAACGCTGACGATCAATGCGCGATCTGCCGTGACCCCATCACAAATCCAGGCTCAATGATAATGCAAGGCATAGTAACAGTTTATAGTTGTGGACATGTCATGCACAAACATTGCGCCAACATGATGATAGGTTGCCGTTCCGTTAAACCTATCCAAAACTATCCATAGGTGGTTATGGCGTTAACTTCCTGCTTCATAGAGGCCGGTTTCACCAAAGTCTTGCAACTCTG
>JANQJO010000023.1 GCA_028281605.1 Pseudomonadales bacterium | reverse complement strand
TCACCCTTCAATTGTTTGTCTCTGGTCGTATCAGCTTTCGAGCAACGGCGCGAGTCATTGATATCTTAGCACCGAGGCTTGGTATTCAAAAAGCGCCTAGTCACCAAACGGTGATTAACTGGCTGTTACGTCTAGCGATTGTAAGATTGAATCATGCTAGCAATCTTCAGCCTACTGAGATACCTAAAGGCTCTTTCACCAATGGATTTATTTGGATGGTTGATACAAGCATTGGTATTAGTGACGGAAAGATTTTAGCGGTATTAGCACTGGATGCCAATCTGTAGTGGTCAAGTAAAACTGTACACCTCCTAAATGGAAAGTTTTCATGCTATTTTTTCCACTTGCTAACGCTAAGCTCACCGGTGCCCAAACTCATAGCGAAGCGGCGAGTTTGGGCATTCGTGTGCAGCGTATGGTTAGCTATTTTTATTTTTCCTACGTTCCATAGCCATTTTGCTGATCTCTTCTACGCTCTTATCATACCACAGTTTTTTTTGCCACTCCGTGTAATCAAAAGGCTCTCGCATAACAAGCGTTACGAATCTCTCTGCATGGACTTCTCCAAGAGCAGTTATTAAGGCTTCCATACCTTTAAGTTTGATTTCTGTATCAGTTATTGTGCTCATTAATTACTCCAACAATATCTACAGGGTTTATGACTTTAATTAGTTTGAATTCAAATAGCTTTTTTAGCAAGCCATCATCCGTAGTAATAAAATAATCTGCTTGCCCTTCTACTGCGGCTGATACATGTAATGCATCTTTTGATTTAACTCCGAGCTTTATAAGCCCATTAGCTCTTTGCAATAAAATCTCACTTTCTTCAATATCATCAATAGCAAACTTTTTCCACTTTTCTATCGCGCGCCTCTTTTCTTCAAATGGATTGTAGTCATTTTCAATTTCTAAAATATATGACCATAGTAGATCAATATTATTATTCTTTATCTTTTCTTGAATATACAGCTTTGCTTCTGATTCTAGACGAATCCGTATATGGCTTTGATCATCAAATGGCCTGTTGAAAGCGCAGTTATCTAAATAAACTTTCATTGCTTATGTATTCTCACTTCTAATTTAGTTTGTTGGTTACTTTTTTTGTGAGCATTGGATTAAATAGCTAACGCCATGCTCTGGGGCAAACTGGAGCGAAGCGTAGATTTGTCCCTAGCAGCATTTTCTTATGCTTCGTCATCGGAATAGTATTCTTCGTAAATGTCTTTTAACAAACGACCTTGATATTTCCATTTTGGAGAAGGCTGAATACTATAATCGAGGCCAAGGATGTTGCGTGTTGCTGCTGTAAGGGAAATCGTATTTCCCTCGTATATTACTTTTTTTGACCCATGAACCACTACAGTAATTGTTTCATCATCTACAAAGTTCAAGATTGAGTCATCAAAAATTCCCATTTCATGGAAATCCATGTTGGGCCGCTTTTTAAGTTTATCTCCACTATCTTTCTCTGCTTGACTTACATTCTCGTTCAACTCTTTTCGCACTTCATCTGTTGCGTCATTCGGCCCAAGAAGTTTTAGAACTGCTATAGCTTGCTCTGGATTAATTTTAAAGAACTCACGATTAGGATTGATTCTGTTAGGACCAAACGCGACATGTAGAGCTGATTCAACTTTCGTACAGTCATCTACTTGTACGGCATAAACACATTCAAAAGGAACTGGCACTCCCGTTGAATAAAGCTGCCCCATTCTAGTCGATATGTCAGCTTGAGTAGTCTTGCCAATTTTAACCAAACCTGGCATTGCCGAATTAGTCAAAGCATATACTATTTGATTTTCAGACATCTCATCTCTCTAAAAGCATAACGCCCTGGATGTCAAATGAAGCAGCTGGTTATGCGGCTGACTCTTGATCTATATCCCACCCTGGGAACACTAAAACTGCAGGGTGACACTGGAGTGCTCTTGCTAATACTTTAGCTCGCTCGACACCAAGCTGAACTCTGTCATTCTCTATTGCAGAAATAGTTGACTGAGGTATCCCTGTAATTTCAGCTAATTCATTTTGACTGAGTTCTTGGAATTCTCTGATTATCTTTACAGATTCACCAATACTAACATTAATTCTTTTTTTTGCTTTTCGATAATCTTTCATGCTATTTCCTCCGATAGTCGTGAGGTGTAACATTAACAACTTGTATAAATACTTTATCCTTATTAACCTGATAAATTACTCTGTATTGTTGATTTAAACGTGAAGACCGATGGCCTTTCCACTCACCGCTGAGTGACTTATCATGTAAACCTTTGATTTTTCTAAGCCCTGGAGGGCCCGATATAGTCACTATATCTTTCCATTTCTCATACTTTTTTAGTGCGTCAGCTGGAAGAGAGTTTAGCTGCTTAGAAACACGCCTATGCTCATATATTTCCCACATACCATAAAGAGTATATATACTAAATTTGATATGTCAAGACTTAAGATGGCCGCATAACGCCGCCAGCAGGGGCGTGAAAACCAGAGCGAAGCGGCTGGTTTTTGCGTCCCTCTGGCTGGCCTTGTTAGTTGCCGTCTGCACCGGAATTGCCCACTTACTCAACCACCGCAAATAACTTATTGACAATCTCATCAAAATCTCCAAAGTTGTTAATGAGATGTTTGATAATAAAGTGTTACTTCAGTTCATGTACACTCGCTTGCCGAAGGCTCACGGGGTAAAATTGGATCGGAATTTAGGTAGTAACTGTGTGTCAGTTCGGAACCCAGGTAGAATGTTTAGTCATTGCGGTGGAAAATAATTGTGTTTCTATGAATGTATTTAACCACTTTCTTAGCTTGGGATAGGGCGCTGTGTTGAACCAGGATAGGTCAACATTTGCAAATTGTCGTACAAAGGGGAAAATGGCGATGTCGGCTATTTTTGGTTTGTTGTAAAACAAAAAAGGCTTTTGAGTTAGTTGTTGTTCCAAATTTTTTAAAAAAGGTTCGGTGTCACTACGATATTCCGATTGCGTTTTTTCTGGGTGGCGTACCCAATATTTGTAACGATCCAGCACTGGTTTGAATTCGTTATCATTACGTTCAATCAAAGCAAGGTTTTGCTGTTTTAACAGTTGGCATGTAGGAAGCCAGTTTTCTGGATCGGATTGCTGTAAAGACCATAGCATGATTTCTAAGCTTTCATCAATAACACGGCCGTTGTCTAAATGCAAAATAGGAACAGTACCTTTAGGTGACAGTGTTAGCATAATTTTAGGTTTGTTTTTTAACTCGATTTCGCGTAATTCAAACTCTATTTTGCTAACCAATAAAGCCAATCTTGCACGTATTGCATAAGGGCAGCGGCGGAAACTGTATAAAATAGTGGCCATTAAGTGATGGTTTTTCTTATGCTGGTTGAATCTTTGGTCTTAGTCATGTGCTTTGAGTATATAATGCAATATAGCTTAAATAGGAAGCAATTGTGATGGCACTTTTGCGCGTTTGGTTATCTTTAATATTAACATAAATGTAGGGTTTTCAATATGATCGTTCAAACAGGTCCGAGTATGCTCATTGATGTTAGATGGGTGGCTGATCAATTGTTACAAGATTGTTTGATTGATCAAGATCAATGTAACTTAATTACTTCTTCAGGGCGATCTAAAGAACAACTCCATTGGCACCCTTTACAATTGGTAGCGCAGCACTGTTTGCGCAGTCACAAACAAGCAGAGCAAGAACTGGATTTGCTGTATTTAACGTCTTGGTTGGCTAAAAAAGCTAAACTTGTGGTTTATAACATTGACCCATTGAAGATTGATGTGGCTAAAGTCTCAGAAATTATGTCTTATGCCTTTGCAGAGCGCCATCACGTGTTGGCGGTGGAAGTACGTAATGATGAAGTGATGTTGGCTACCGCGCAGCCTTTTTATCACGATTGGGAAGCAGGTCTGTCGCAAGCTTTGCGTGATAAAATGATCACACTGACCGTTGCCAATCCGGCTGATATTCATCGTTATCGTATTGAATTTTATAATTTGGCTAAATCAGTGCGCGGTGCTCACCGTAGTGGTGCAGGACAAAGTGCTTCTGGAGTCACTAACTTTGAGCAATTGTTGGAAATTGGAGAGCTTAAGTCGGCTGATGCCAATGATCAGCATATTGTTAATATTGTCGATTGGTTGTTGCAGTATGCCTTTGATCAGCGCGCCAGCGATATTCACTTAGAGCCGCGTCGTGACACAGGCCATATTCGTTTTCGTATCGACGGTGTTTTGCATGATGTTTATTCTTTGCCAGCTGTGGTCATGTCTGCCGTGACCAGCCGTATTAAAATACTAGGGCGGATGAATGTTGCAGAAAAAAGACGTCCGCAAGATGGCCGACTTAAAACTAAAAGTTTTGAAGGTAATGAAACTGAATTGCGTTTATCTACTTTGCCGACTGCCTTTGGTGAAAAATTGGTGATGCGTATTTTTGACCCTGATGTATTAGTGAGAAGTTATTCTGAGCTTGGGTTTTCTGAGGATGAACATAAAAAGTGGCAGGGTATGGTGCAGCAGCCTAATGGTATTGTCTTTGTTACCGGTCCTACTGGGTCGGGTAAGACAACAACTTTATATTCAACTTTGAAGCATTTGGCAACGAGAGAGGTCAATGTATGTACTCTGGAAGATCCGATTGAAATGCTGGAGTCGAGCTTCAATCAAGTGCAAATCCAGCAAAGTGTTGATCTGGGATTTTCGGACGGCATTCGTGCTTTATTACGTCAAGATCCCGATATTATCATGGTTGGAGAGATTCGAGATCTGGAAACAGCTGAGATGGCGATTCAAGCTTCACTCACAGGACATTTGGTGATTTCCACTTTGCACACTAATGATGCGCCTTCAGCGGTAACACGTTTGATTGATTTGGGCGTGCCTGCCTATTTGATCAGTGCAACTGTATTAGGTGTGATGGCGCAGAGGTTGGTGAGAACTTTGTGTCCGCATTGCAAGCAAGCCGATGGAGTGGGGGTTGAAGTTTGGAAGTCGTTGACAGCGCCTTGGAAGTCGAGTGTTCCTAAAAAAATCTTTAGGCCTGGTGGTTGTCTGGAATGTCGAGATACAGGATATTTGGGGCGGGTTGGTGTGTATGAGATTATGATGTTTACTGAAGCCCTTAAAGAAACAGTGCGTCTTGATCAGCCTTTACAGGGTTTGATTCGCCAGGCCTATAAAGATGGTATGAGGCCTTTGCGTTTAAGTGGTGCTCAGAAAGTTGCAAAAGGCATTACAACGTTAGAAGAGGTAATGCGTGTAACACCGGCTGTCGAGAAAGTGAACGCGAAATAATACCGTGTGTTCATTCCCAACCCGCCGCAAGTTCCCTATTCTATTGAGTCACAGTTTGTGCGAAATTGTTGAGAATATCTTTGAGCGTTTGCAGTTCAGAGTGATCGTATCCTAGAGTGGTTTTGATATCTCTGTGTCGTGCTAAGTTAGAAACAGCAGGGATATCGGAGCTGATATCAAGTAAGCTGGTCACAAAGCTGTGTCTTAACCAATGCGTTGAGGCATTGGCGAGACGGTTTGCAGAGTCGTAATGACCTGCTTGTTGTTGATGATCAGAAACTTGGTGTATTAAATCTTTAAACTCGTTATGGGCGCTGGAGCGTGAGCTCATAGCTTTTTTGCCGTTCAAGCTAAGGACTAAAGGTTCGGGTGTATTCGGCCAAGGGTCTAATTGCAGCGCATCTCGATAGTGCCACAGCTCTTCCATAAAGGCGTCGGGCAATGGGTGGGGTTCGGGCTCATGGCGCCCTTTACCAGTGACTGCGATCATCCAGATTTTGTTGCTGCTAACGACTTCTGAATAGATATGGCCGGTGTTGTGTTGTATCAGTTCAGAAATGCGTAAGCCGCTTAAGAGGTAAGCGTGCCACAGCCAGCGCTGTCTGAGTAGCTTTTGTTGTAATCTGCCTGCTGGGAGTGTAGGTAGTGTGTTCAATAAATAGTGGGCTACTGCGAGTAGGTCTTCCTTATACAGTTGACGTTTTGGTTGCAAAGTGTTGGTGGATTTTGCGCTTTTTAAGTAGCTAAACGGATTGCGGTTGCTTTTAAGGTAGCCTATATCACTGAGCCATCGATAAAAAGCTTTGAGTGAAGCCAGTTGTTGTTTGAGTGCAGAAGCAGATAGCCCGTTTTTGTAAAAAGGGCGCCATTCGGGGTGTTGGGTGGATCGACGACAAGTTTGATCAATTAAATAAGCTGGTGGATTTTTGAGCCATTCTATAAAGGCATAGACAGTTTCTAGCTTAATATTTGCTAGAGTTTGGTCATCAAGAAAGATGCGCAGACGCTTAATATCGCGGTAATAACTTTCTTGGGTGCGTTTGCTGTACCTGGGATGTCCTTGATCATTTACTTGATTTAAATACAGTTCAATAATTTCTTCGTCATTGCTGGTGTGTAAAAGAGGTTGATTTTGGTGTTGTAGGCTTTGGGTCGAAGATATCAATTGAGTCATGTCTAGCGCCCGTTGTGTGCTTGGCAGGTCATATCATCATCCACGACGCTAAATTGTTTGCGGCTCAAAAATAGAATGGGCAGGCCTTCTTGTACCTCTGCTTTGAAGTATTTGACACGGTCTATGCGCTCGGCTGATTGATTATATAATTGAATGATACCACCTTGATTGCCGAGTATGAGAGGCGTGATGGGGGACAGAACGAGAGACTCACCTGGTCTGAGTTTTGCGTTAGGGGTGGGGATGATTAGCTTATTCTTTTTTTGATCTTCTAAATACCAGTCAGATAAGTCTATTGGAGTACCTGAGTAATTAACGATCGATATCCACTCATTTTTTCGATCATTGCCTTTTGGGTTTACCATGGCAGCACTGATGTATACTGCGATTTCATCGTCTTTAACGATTTTACGCTTTGTATGCTTGTCGACAATATCCTCTGGTGCACTAACTTCAATACATTCAGGGACTTGAGCAAGAACTTTATGTGCTTCAGTGCTGTGGTTATAGTAGAGCACGTTTTGCTTGTATATTTCTGAGTCAAAGCGGAGACCTGTAACGGCTTCGATTTCGGTAATGGTGACTTGATAATTTTGGTTATTAAAGCGGTATTTGCCTTGTTTATTACGTAAAGCTTCTGTATCTTGGTACATGAGAAAAGCACGCACGTCAAGCTGGTGGCTGTGTTTGTTTTTAAAGCAAACTATTTTAAAAAAACCAGCGGGGATGGTAGCTAATTTACGGCCATTGGGCTGGATCGAGCGGTTCAGTTCGCCGTAGATGGGGCCGGAAAAAGAAGTGATGCGTCCGTCTGTATCTAAAGATAAGTCTTTGACCCAAGTTTCCAGTGACAACCACTCGTCTTGGTTCAAGTTAGCGTGTTGTAAGCAGGCATTGCTGTAGTACATGGTATCGTCAGAAGCATGTTGGGCTTCATGCAGGTTTTTACCCCAGCTGGCGTTGGCGCGGCGCGCCATATGACCTCGATCCCAAGGGTTGTCTTGGTAGTAGTCATTGTTGAGTTGGTATTCATAACCTATTCGTGTGTCTAGTTTCCAGCGGCTGCGTTGAGTAGAGATGAGCTCGGTTTGGCTGATATTAAGGGCAACAAAGATGGGGGCTCGTCGTTGTTTGTGTATGGCTAAGGTGTAGTTGGTGTAGTCTACGTATATTTGCTCACGCAGCTCGACTTTGTGTAAAACATCGCCTTGTAACTCTGGTGAGAAAGTAGGGAGTGGGAGTGTGATGCTGGGGATGAAGTTGGGATTGTAGCTCATAAGGTTTGTTAATCAGTGATCTTTGTTTATTGCTAGTCTATTTGTAGAGTAATTATGACAGATTGCATGAGATATGCCTATATTAATGGAGCCTTTTAATACTTTTTTAGTCTAACTATTGTTTTGATATGCACTAGCCCTGCTGTTATTATTTTTGTCTGATTTTAAGATGAGTTTGGTGAAATTTTCATGATTGATTAAATAATTATAATGGGAGTATTTAACAGTGCAAGCAGCAGCATCTTCTTCTAGGCCTTGTCCACCTTTAAGCAATTACCTTACCGATTCTGCTTTATGCAAAAAAGAAAAAATAAATTTATCTTTGATTAAAGAAAGGGTAGGTTGCACGTTTAGTTTAAGGGGTTTCTCAGTGGATAAAAATAATGGTGAGCAATTGTGTTCGATATGCCAAGAATGTTTTATACCCATATTACCGTTAAAGAAAAATGAGAATAATGTGGATAGAGATAGTGAAGATGACAGTAATGCGCTTTCTGATATAATTGTTCCGTTTCATTCAGAAATGAACAGAGGTGTACAGGCTAATCATTTTTACCATAGAAATTGTATTAACGATTGGTTTAGTCGTTCAAATCATCTTAATTGCCCTGCTTGTCGGGGTGAGTTTGAGCTCAATGAATGTACTTGGGTATACGAATATTCAGGAAAACAATCTGTGCTGATGGTTAGAAAATGTCTTCAAGAAATACTTAAAGAAGAATTTTGTCAACCTATCAAGCAAAAAGATTTTAAGCTGCTGAGCGAGTTGTATTGTAAATTAGGGCATTACCTTGATGAGAAGGTGAACAGTTATGTGCGTTTTATCAGAATTGGAGTCATGAAACAGAGGCGGGAGGGTCAGTCAGCTAGATTCCAGATTACTCAATCACAATCAAAAAATGAAGTACAATGGATGACTCCTATTAAAGCTTTCGCTAAGGCTTATTGGTTCTTTGAAAATAATCCGTCAGCTGTTTATGGCCTTATGAAGACAGCTGCTGGTAAAAAAGCACCTGTGTTTGTGATAGAAATGCAGTACCCGGACAATGGCCTTGTGGAAAATAAACAGATCCACATAAAAAACCTAGCGTTAACTGTTTTAGCTGCGAGTGAGTTTGATAATTCTCAAAAATCACTCGCAGCTTTGATTTTACATGATCTGATAGATCGGGGTTTACTTGATTCATTATGTAACCTTAAATTAACCATTGGAAATGGCCGATTTTATAAATGCGAAAAGCCAATGACTGCATTGGATATGCTTATTTTATCTAGTAATCTTACGAATTCTTCTTCAAAGAAAGGATTGGTTGGTGTGCTTTTTAGTTTGTGTTTTCGGTTTACTGCTCGCTGTAATAAGCTTTTTAGGGAAGTGCAGAGTTTACGTGAAAGGCTAGCAGAAAAAAATAGTAAAATAGAAGAAAAAGATCGTGAAATTGATCGTTTGCTTTGTCGGTTGAGTCTACAGAAACGGGTAAATGAGGGGCAAGAGCAATTAATCAATCATTTGATGCCGCAAGATCAAGCTCGGAGTCCAGCCTCAAGTTACAGGAGAGGTGAAGGAAGTGGGTTTATTACTTTGCAGGAGTGTTTGCGGGGGGGGCATGTGCGTACTCTTTCTCAGGAAGAAAGTGAAGCTTCAATATAGAGAAACTCAGAGTGATTCAATATTTATTTTGTCAGCACGCATGAATATATCCCTATAGTTCGATGGTGGAATCCTTGCGAGAGCTTACGACAGGTTCACTTGATTTTTTTATTTTTATTCGACTTGTTGGAGTGATTATTTTCTACTGATGGTGATCATCTTTCTTTTAAATACTTTGAAATTCTCTTGCATGATAGATGTAAGGTTAGACCGAATTGTGTAAGGTATGCGCTTGTTTATAAAAAAATGTTCTTCTATTCTCTTAATTGCAATGTTAGAAACCTCAGGTATTATGTTTTGTAATGATGTAAACAATGCGCTTCTATCTGGAGTGATTATTTGCGTTTCAGTCTGCCCGTTTTGATAAAAATCTTCAATTTCTTTAGGTATAAGAGGCCTGTATTCTTCTGGGCTAGTAGGGAGGCATTGGTTATAAACTCTTTCTAGACGCCATATAAATTCAATGTGAAATTCATAGCAGTACTCAAATAAATCGAATCCTGAAAATTCTTTGGAAATGCTTAAATCCTTAAATAAACTTTGAATTTTTTCTAAATCAAAACAATAGTTGAGATTGTTTGGTAATTGAATAATCATAGGTTTTATTTTCTCATTTGCCTGCTTGAACCAATAGTTATTGGATACCATAAAGGTTATTTTGTTAAAAATTTGTTGAGCGTAGCCTGTTAAATTTAAAGGTTGAATTGTATTGTTGCGGGCAGGGTTGTTATTCAAGTTTGTTAACCAATATTCAATTAAGTTTTTAAGTTTTTGATCAGTAATGTTATGCATAAAATCATTTAATCGGGAAAATAACAATAAAGATAGACCCTCTGAAAAGTTTTTAAAATTTTCTGAATCTAGACTTATTGTTTTGCCAAAAGTTTTGGTTAGCTCAGCTATGATCTTTTTTTTATGTTCAAGCCCAGCTTTTGAGTATTCTTGTAAGCAGAGTTTTATATAATCAATAACTATAAGGGGTGAATTTTCTTGGAGAGTAAGGTTACATGCTATAAAAAAAGTTCTTTTGTCATCGAAGTTTTTTAGGCTTTCCCAAATTTTTGAATTATATATGTGCTGTAAGATTACTTCATTGCCGGAGCCTTTTTTTATTATTTTTATGAGAAGCTCACTTAATTGCGCTATCTGTTTTTCATTGTTAGACTCAATTGCTGAGTCAGCTAATGTTCTTAGGTAAACCATTAATGCAGATGTTTTTAAATGTAAGTAAGAATCAGTAAGCTTATAATATTGATTGTAAATCAAAGAGATTTTTTCTTTGCTTAAGTTTGACAAAGTGTTGAGTAGTTCGTGGCTGTTCCCATTTTTCGATTCTTCATGCAGATTGTTTTCTTTATTGAACATTAAGGCCATGTAAAGATCTATGAGATGACTAAATTTATCTTTTTCTATTTCGTTTGTACCTTGAGTCCATGTGAAAGCCAGATCGTATTTTTCTCGCAAGGTGAGTTTGTTTGTGCATAAGTCAAAAATCTCTGGAAAAATAGAGTTGCTTCCAGCTGTGTGAGGTTCGCTAATAAAAAAGATTTGAAATAAGTGACTGATGAAACTGTAATAAAGATCTAAGTTAAGGTGCTTTTGGAATTCATTAAAGAATTTTAGTTTCTCTGATTTGGTTAGTTTGAGTGAGAGATGCTCTTGCGCCCATAAAGACCATTTTTTTATTTCTTTTATTTTGATAGAGGATAAAATTTTTCTTAGAATTGTTTCGAATTCTTTATGTTGGTAACCGCTGAAATAATAGATTTTTTTTGCTGTTTCTATACATAAATCTTCTGTGATATAACTTGTATTTTGCCAGACTGAAAAGTCAGAAATGAAAGAGCCTAAAGCTATGTCTGTGATAGAAAAGTGATCCGCTGCAAGATGCAACTCTAATATGTTTTTCTCTAGCTGTATCGTTTTTTTATTTTCTTTTTTTCTAAGTTGTTTTAAGAGAAGAAAGACTTGTTCATAGAGTTTGTTTTCTAAAAGGTATTCTATTTCTTGTTCGCTATATAGAGCTGCTTTTTTATGCAAATGAATGAGCACTTTTGGTTTTTTTTCAGAGCTTTCGCTGATGAACTTGAAAAATCTAAACGTTTGTGTTTCTTCTCCTGCGTTGGCATGCTCAGTGATTTGTATTTTTTGTTTTTCTAGTGCTTTGATAATATCTTTAGAGTATGTTAGATATTGGTCTCTTAGTGTGTAAGAAGTATTTTTCAATAAGAGTTTTATGGTTTTTAATAGAATTAATGTTTCTGTAATGGAGTCTGCTTTGAATTGTTCTATGTTTTGTAAAGCAGAATGATATGCTTGGTTCAATAGTGCCTCGTAGTTTTTGGTTTTTGAATTTAGTAACGTGCTCAAGTTGATTAATATTTTATTTTTTAGCTTAGAGCTGAATTGGCCGTTAAATTCGATTTGGTTGAGTATGATATTGAATTTTTCCCATATTGTGCTTAGGAGTTCTTGATAGTTGGTCCATGCCGAGTGATGGCCAGGCTCCAACCAAAAAGAAAGTAATTTTAGGAACATAGGATTGGAATTAGTATTTTTATTAGTTTGTGCTAGTTGACTTTCTGTAGATGAAATATTTTTATTGAATAAGTCTAGCATTTGTAACAACCATCCACTTTTTGCTGCACAAATAATGAATTCACAGGCAGGATAAATTGTAGATAAAATAGATAATAATGCATCATATTGGTTTTGATTAGCGTTTTGCATAGATTTGGGTTGCCTAATTAACAGTTTAAGTAATTCAAATGAATCATCTGGTTTTGTATTGATTAATCGTAGTACTTTTTTAAGTTCATCTTTTTTTATTGGATTGTTTCCTTGATTTTTTAGTTTTTCAACTACTCTAATAATCAATTTATTGAGTGTGCCCTCTGGAAACTGTTCGTGTATGCTGAGCCAATCTAGCCAAAAGAGAGCATTAAGTTCTTGCCAAATTTTTCCAGAAAGCTTTGGTGTTGATGTGTACTGTTGGGGTTGTGTCGATTTTATTTTTGTTATTGCAGCCAGTATGGCATTAACGTAGTTTGTTAAAACTTCACCTTTGTAATGTAATATAGCTGGTTTTAAGATAAATAATTTTTCCGTTGTTTCTCTGTCTATACCGTGTTCTTTAATTTTTTCTTTTATGGTTTTTATGATTATAATGAGTTTTTTTGCTTTGATCATTGGAGGAGAAGCTATTTTTCTTAATGTTTGCAATATTTTGTCTTTTTGATCATGATTTGGGTCAGTTTCTTTTTGAAAATATTGTGCAAGTACAGTTGGGAGTTCAGAAGCAAGGATATAGTGAAGATCGCTATTGGTTTCGGTAGGATGAGTGTGTGTAATAGTATCATTGTTTGTTATTTTTATTAATGCCTCTAATAATGTTGCTTTATTGTTGAAAAGGGAGGAATTTATCTCTTTTGGGGAATGTGGTTTGTTTTTTTGATCGGGTGTCAAAATCTCTTTGTTTGTTTTGGGGTTTATCAATGAAAGTTTTCTAGATTTTTGTTTGTTTTGTTGGGCTATGTTTCTCTGGATTGCATCAAGAAGCTTTGTTTGCAATTCAGGAATTGTCAAGGCAAGGCGAGATAGTTCATGTGCCTTGCCGCCGGTTTGTAACCATTGACTTAGTAAACCAATATTGATAATTTTTTTTTGTTCTTGGTTGATGGCTTTTTGTATTATGGTTTGAGGTGTTACTGAACTGCCAAGCTTTTTTGTAAAAATTGGCAATGTTTGTTTTTGGCTGGTAGTTTGTTGATTTATGATGTGCGGTGTTACTGAAGCGTCAAGTTCTTCTGTAATAAAAGGATCTCTTTTATTGTATTCGTAATAATCATTTAGCATGTCTGGGGTGCAAGAGCTAACGTTTTCCCATTCAGATTGTCTGCTTCTTACGGCGGAGTAACGTGTCCCAAGTTTATCGGGTTTGAATATGATCAGTAGTTTTTCATTTCTAAGCCATCTGTTGATTTCAGGGGATACAGGAGAAAGATAAAGTTGTTTTGTGACGGATACATGACCCATGTTGTGAACAAAGTCAACTTTATCATTGAGTGCTTCAAAGGAAAACAATAAATCTACAGGTGGGGAACCTTTTATTTTAATTAAAAACTTTTTCTCATCAAGCTTTGAGTATGATTTTTCATCTATGTGTTTAAAAAATTCATTTTCAATATCATTAATACTTTCTGTTTCAACTTTGAAAAGCCCTGATAGAATTAATTTTTTAAAAGTTGTTTCTTCATTTTCATTTATAGGTATATTTATTTCATTTTTGGAAAGAATGAAATAGTAATCAATATCTTTATATGTTATTTCTTGTTGTTCCGTATCGAGTTTGTTTTGATCGTAGCAGTTGAGATAACGTGTTACAAAACCACCATGAATGCCTTCATCTTTAATGGGTAGATGGTCTTTAATTTTTCCAAGTGTTATGATGTGTGTTTTAAATTGTAATTTTTTTTGTGTAACTTCTCTTGTTATTAGATCTTTTTGTTTGATTTGTAATGCTTGTTCGTATTTTTCTTGAAATAGAACAGGGTAAGAACCTTGCATGCTTGTCTCCAGTGATAGCAAGAGTTTTTCTAGTAGTGTTGATGTTTTTGGCTTGTTGTGAATAGAGCTAATGTCTGAGATGTTTTCGGTTGTTGCGTATTCTCTCATACTGTGGTGTGATTGAGAGGAAGTAAGAGAGAGTGTGTCTGTTTGTTTGTTTTGGGTGCGGCCTATTTGGGGGGCATTGAGAGTGCCAGTGGTTTTGTGATTTGTAGTTGTGTTGGTGGGAGCAGTAGAAGGTATAGTTTCTGTCATGGTTATTATTTTGTGGTCAGTACGGTTTGGTTGTTATATATAACATGTATGCTTTTTCTTTTTTCTAATTATGCGGTTTTCAAAACAGACTACGAAAGTATTTTTTATGGTTGTGAAAATTGCTATGAATTTTGCGTACTGTAGTAGAAAAAGTAAACTTTGTAAAACTAAAAGTGGTTAGGAATGGTCACGAAATAACTTTAACATTTAGGGCGGATGCATGTCTGAGCGCAGCGAGTTCAGGAGCGAAGCTTGTAAACTTTATTCTGGGACACCTCCTTAATGAAGTTGTTTATGGTTTTTTCTTTGGTGACAGTGATACTATTTAGTGATTAATGTAGACTATTTTATAATAAGATGTTGTGTTAATACTTTAATTATTTGTATGTTTGAGCATTGGCGATTTTGGTCACATTTTGACTTAAAGGCATGTCTCACTTTGATAAGTCTTTAACAGGGTAGCCTAATTTTTGACTTATACTGAAGACTGTAGCTGACATAATTTTGTTTTTTATTTTTTCTTGAGCGTTTTAATGGTTTATGAGGTGGTTGTAACATGAGACATTATCGATATCCAGAGGCATTTCCTTATCTAAAATTGCTTTTTTTCACTTTTTTGTTTGCTTATACTTTTGCTGCGTATGCTCAGCCTGAATCACGCTTGTTAGACATTGTGGTTAGGACAGAACAGGGTGTTGAGCCCTTAACGAATAAAGAGTTTCTGTTAGCGAGTACGCCTTTGAATATTTTTGCTTTAACTGATGGTCAGGTCAGTGGTACAGTGGTTATAGATTTAAATGGCCCTAATTCCTTTCAAAGAACAGAACTCCAAGAGCCTTATGCGTTGTTTGATGATCTAAAGCTGATTGCTCTGCCTCAAGGAGATTATCTTTTGGAGGTGAGGATAGTCAATAAAGCGGGTCAGGTACAAGAGCAGCATACAGTGAATTTTTCTTTGGTTAGTCCTCAGCAAGGGGATTCTACGCAGTCTCTTATTTTGTAGTGGTTATCATATTGAGTGCTAGCTTTTTGTTCGTGTATTTTCGATAAAAAAGCCGATATAATTTTAATAGCTTTAGGATCAGCCTATTAAATTGTATGAATATGAAGTTAGGAGCCAAGGCTGTATAAACAATAATCAATTTTGTATTGAGTCTTTAGGATGATAAACATGGATGTGATCGTGACAAAAACTAAAAAAATTAGGTGGGTGGGTTTTGGTTTGATAAATAAACTCATTGCTGCGGATTATCGTGATTTTATGAAAAAAACCAGTACTTATGGGCGAGAGCTTTTTCAAGTACAAGGGAGTGTTGCTAAGGTTAAATTTGTGAAACAAAGCTGTGAGCGTATATTCTTTGATCTAGTGGCAGAAGGCCAAAAGTTTAAAGATGAGCGTAAGCCTACAGTCACGTAATGTGTTGCACATAGCCTATTGCCAATTTATTTTTTTAGATTTTTTAGATAAAAACTGTTGGGTTTTCACTGCTGAGTAGGTTTTATTTTTGGAAACTGCTATGATTTGATTAATAAGAGATCATTTGATAACCGGCTGAGTTGGGTTTTTACTGAGACGGTTTTGATATGGATGATGTTGGTCATAATGAGTAGTTTTCCAGCGAGTGGCCTTGGATGATTCGAAACATCTTATATCCCACCGACCTTGGCCTATATGGTTCAATGTTGCTACAGCATGTTGTTGAATTATCAGGAAGTTATGGTGCTGAGGTGATAGCTGTTCATGCTGTAGAACCTTTAGGTGTATTTGCTGATGCCGTGTTAGAAACTTATGTGCCTGATGATATGATCGGTGACTTACGTGACTATGGTATGCCCGCTGTGATGGAGGCAATTAGACAGCAGGTTATTGAGGCCTTTGAGGAAGATTTTATAGACTTCGACTACGGTTCAGAATTGATACGAGACGTTAGAGTTGTACGAGGCATGCCGGCTGATGTTATTTTGGAGCAGGCGGATTTATTAAAGGCTGATTTGATTGTTATGGGGTCAAGAAGTTCAGATACGGAGCATGCTCATGTTTTAGGTTCAACGGTTTCAAAGGTGCTGCAACGTTCTAAAGTTCCAGTCTATATGGTACCTATTACAAAATTGAAACCAAGTGATATATCGTCTTCCTCTCCACACCTTTGATGTTCCTTAGCTGATTGAGACTTTCCGTTCAAAGAAAAGCATATTTAATCCCAAGGGCTAATAATGCGCTAGCTAACAGTGTTTGTAACCACTGGTCGGGCAGTCGCTTTGCAAAATGGGCACCAAAGTGTATGGCTGGCAAGGAACCGAGTAACAAAGAAAATAGTAAAGTAAAATCAACGTTTCCCAAGTACAAATGGCCCAGGCCAGCAATCATTGTCAAGGGAACAGCATGGGCAATATCGGTACCTACCACTTTGATAGAAACTAATTGGGGGTATAGTACCAAGAGTACAGCTGTTCCGAAGGCGCCAGCACCAACAGATGAGAGTGTTACAAAGATGCCAAGTATTAAGCCCATGAACATTGTCAATAATGGTATGCGATAAAGTTTTTGTTGGTCTGAGAGGGTTGCTTGTTGGGGTGAGTGAGCTTGTTTAATGATAAAGCGTTTAAATAATAGTACCAGTGCTGTTAAGATGAGCATGATGCCTAAGCTAGAGGTCAGTAAACCTTCGTAGGCTTGTGCATCTTTGAAAAAGTAGGCCAGCAGCGCAATGGTGATTAAAGAGGCTGGGATGCTACCTAAGCTGAGCCATGCGACAGTGTGCCATTCGATGTTTTTTTGTCGTTGATGGCTGATCACACCGCTGGCTTTGGTCAGGGAGGCATATAAAAGGTCAGTGCCGACAGCAATATTAGGAGGGAAGCCAAATAACAGTAGTAATGGGGTCATTAATGAGCCTCCACCTACCCCTGTCATGCCAACGGCAAAGCCTACTGCAGCGCCAGCAAAAATGTACAAAATAAGATCGTGCATCGTATAACTACCTGTTTATATTGAACTTAAACTGCCTATGCTCAGTGAAATTGACCCGCTAAGCCAAATACTTGTTGGGCGCTTAAGTCACTAACAAAAATTTCTTTCTCTTTAGATGGTAAATGTAGCGAGAATGCTCTATTCTGGAAAAGAATATTTGATTATATTTTTAGATTGATATTGCATAGCTGGTCAATATCATGAATATTTTCTAAAAAAGCAGCTGATTATTGCAAGGAAAGGGCGTTTATATGAAGTTGCAACAACTTCGATATATTTGGGAAGTGGCGCGGCACGACTTAAATGTATCTGTAACAGCTCAAAGCCTGTACACCTCTCAGCCTGGTATTAGTAAGCAAATTAGGTTGTTAGAGGACGAACTGGGTGTGGAGATTTTTGCCAGAAGTGGTAAGCATCTGACGAGAGTAACTCCCGCTGGTGAAGCCATCTTAAAAATAGTGGGTGAGATTTTACGTAAAGTTGAGAGTATTAAACAGGTTGCACAAGAGTTCTCTGATGAGCACAAAGGTAGTTTGTCCATTGCCACTACCCATACTCAAGCAAGGTATGCTTTGCCGCGAGTGATTGAATCCTTTATTGATGAGTATCCAGAGGTGGCCTTGCACATGCATCAAGGAACGCCTATTCAAATTTCTGAGATGGCGGCTGATGCTACGGTTGACTTTGCGATTGCCACAGAAGCTTTAGAACTCTTTGGTGATTTACTTATGATGCCTTGTTATAAGTGGAATAGGGCAGTAATTGTTCCTGAAAATCATCCGCTTTGTCAAGTTTCTTCTTTAACCCTGGAAGATATTGCGCGTTATCCTATTGTGACTTATGTTTTTGGTTTTACAGGACGTTCAAAACTGGATGATGCATTTATAAGGCAGAGCTTGACGCCGAAGGTTGTATTTACGGCAGCCGATGCTGATGTGATCAAAACTTATGTGAAATTAGGGTTGGGTGTCGGTATTGTAGCGAAAATGGCTTGTGATGTGGATGATACTGACCTGATGGTGTTGGATGCAGCTCACTTGTTTGAGCCCAGCATCACGAAAATTGGGTTCAGAAAAGGGACATTTTTAAGGGGGTATATGTATGATTTTATTCATCGATTTGCGCCTCACTTAACTAAGGATGTGGTTGATGAAGCGTTACAGAGGCCAACCCGGTCGGATCTTGATGAGCTTTTTGCCCACATTGAATTGCCCACATACTAATCTATTTTTCCTGTTACAGATTAATTATAGAAAATCTAGGTCTGAGTTTTGATCTAAGATGTCCTGGGCGTCTTCTTTAGCGTCCGTTTTTTGTTGTAAGACTTCTTTCACGAACTGGAAGTATACGGTGTATACTTTTTGTGTTCCGTTGGTTGTGACCACAAAAAAAGGGGCCTGCTCAATCCCCAGCTCTTTGGCGAGTAACATGCCAGGACTGTTGAGGTCGCGTTCGTCGGCCGTTAAGGTTTCGTCAATGAACTTCATTTGGTCGTTTTTGTTTAATCGATTAAGGACGTCCGCACACTTTTTGCACGCAGATCCGTCTTTTAAGATTTTTTTTACTAAGGTAATATGCATTGTATTCTGCCTTATTGTGCTGCGTAATTGATGAGGCCTTACTCTGTGCGTACATGTAACCCACATTCTTTTTGAGTGGCTTCTTCCCACCACCAGCGTCCTTCACGTTCATGTTGATTTGGCAAGACTGGCTTGGTGCAGGGGGCGCAGCCAATGGAAGTGAAGCCTTGTTGATGTAGAGGGTTATAAGGGATATCTTCGGCTCTGATATAGTCCCACACTTGTTGCGAGCTCCAGCGTGCCAGTGGGTTGAATTTTATGAGGGGCTTTTGTGGGCTGGAAAAAGCTTTGTCCAATTGCACGACTTCAACGTTTTGTCGTGTGTCTGGGCTTTGATCTTGTCTTTGGCCTGTCATCCATGCATTATAGTGCTTAAGCATGATGCGCAGTGGTGCTACTTTACGGATAGCACAGCATTCTTTATGGCCATCTTGATAAAAGCTAAAAAGACCTTTTTGCTGCGTTAACTCTGAAACAGCGGCTGGATCTGGGAAGCTTATCTTAAGGTCAATTGGGTACGTGTTTCGGATGGTTTCTATAAACTGATAAGTTTCTGGGTGTAATCTGCCGGTATCCAAAGAAAATACGCTCACGTTTGGTTTGATCTTGGCTGCCATTTGTACAAGAGCAACGTCTTCTGCGCCGCTGAAAGAAATAGTGATGTGTTTGAACTTTTCTAGAGCAAATGCGACGATTGTTTGCGGGCTGGCATCGGCTAGGTCTTGTCGCCATTGGGATATTGTGTTCTCGTTCGGTTTTGCATGATGCTCTGGCATGCCGTTTAAACTCCATTTTAGAGTGGATGAATGATAGGTCAGTGTCTACTAACTTACGTGTTGAAAGCTTTAAGCGCTTACTGTTGTTTTTGAGAAATTCTAACAAATACCTTGTGGTCTGAAAAGAGATAGAGGCGTATACTGCGCATGCATCTTGTTTTATGGTGTTTTATGCAATGGGTGCATGTGTCGCAGAGTGAGGAGGTAATGAGTTTGAAGATTGTTTGTTCGGATTTGGAAGGAGTATTGGTGCCAGAGGTGTGGATATCTGTAGCGCAAGCCACGGGGATTGAGGCTTTAAAACTGACCACTCGGGATATAGAAGATTATGATCAACTGATGCAGTATCGCTTAGAGCATTTGCGTAAACATCGATTATCATTGGCTGATATTGTAAAAGTGATTGAATCGTTAAAACCTTTGCCGGGTGCTTTGGAATTTCTTTCTTGGCTTCGGTCAGAGTTTCAGGTGGTGATTTTGTCGGATACTTTTTATGAATTTGCTGCTCCTTTGATGCGCCAATTAGGTTACCCTACCTTGCTGTGCCATCGTTTGAAGGTTGATGCTGATGGTTTTATTGAAGACTATATTATTCGTCAAAAACAGCCAAAGAAAAAAGCGGTTAAAGCTTTCCAACAATTAAATTACACTGTTTTGGCGATGGGAGATTCATTTAATGATATTGACATGCTCAAGGAAGCTGATAGAGGTTTTTTTATACATGCCCCCGAGTCGATTAGGGCTCAGTTTCCTGAATTTACATCGACTTGTAATTACCAAGAGTTGAAGCGGGCTTTGGTGCAAGTCCACTGTTAAGTTTAGAAGTAACTGCTCACGCCCTATGCCCTATATAGTGAGGCCCAAAATGATTCAATCAGGCCAATTGCGATTGCAGGCCCCTATAGTTCTTCGATAGCACTTAATACGGCATGTGCGTGGCCGTTTACTTTTACCTTTTCCCACTTGTGGCGTAAAATTCCATTCTTGTCAATTAAAAGTGTTGTTCTCTCGATGCCTAACACTTCACGACCATACATGTTTTTAAGTTTGATGATATCAAACATCTTGCAGAGTTCTTCGTTGCTGTCAGAAATTAATTCGAAAGGCAGGTTGTATTTTTCTTTAAATTTCTCATGTGACTCTAAGGAGTCACGTGATATACCAAAGATGCAGGTATCTAACTTCCTGAACTGTTCATAGAGGTCACGAAAGTCTTGGCTTTCTGCTGTGCAACCTGGAGTGTTATCTTTAGGGTAAAAATAAAGCACAATGTTGTAGCCTTTACAGGCTGAGAGTAGAATGTCTTTTTGTGAAGTAGCTTGAGCCTGGAAGTCCGGTACAGCTTTGTTGAGTTCAATTTGAGTCGTCATAGGGTTTGCTCTCATTTTGCTCAGTTGATGTTTCTTAACTTTCTGGGTCGTTATTAAAGCTTGTCTGAAATAAATGTGCAACCGTTGTGTATTTTATACCTGAGTCAGCAGTAAGAAGTGTTTGTTATTTGTTCAGAAAGTTTGAGATAGATTAAGGGATGGTCACGAAATAACTTTAACATTTAAGAGCAGATGCATGTTTGAGCGAAGCGAGTTCAGCAGCGGAAAATGTTAAAGTTATTTCGTGACCATTCCTAAGATTCTGGTGTGTGGCTTGTTTAACTATTTTTGCCCCAGTACCATGGGCGCTGCTGGTTTTGTGAAATGCCTTGGAGGAAATGACTTATGATTAAAGGCAGTATAGTTGCTTTGGTCACCCCAATGACACAACAGGGCGATATTGCTTGGGAGGCTTTAGAGCGTTTGATTGCTTGGCATTTACAGGCCGGTACTCATAGTTTTGTTATTGTTGGTACCACAGGAGAGTCAGCCACGTTGAATATGCAAGAGCATAAGCAGGTCTTGGCTCAGTGTGTCCAGTGGGTACAGCGTCGTGTTCCGGTTATTGCTGGTACAGGGGCTAATAGTACGACTGAGGCCATAGAGTTGACTCGTGCAGCAGCACAAGCGGGTGTCGATGCTTGCTTGCTGGTGACACCTTATTACAATAAGCCTACGCAGGAAGGTTTGTATCAACATTACAAACTTGTGGCGGAACAAGTGGATATTCCTCAAATACTGTATAACGTGCCAGGCCGTACAGCTTGTGACTTGTTGACTGAGACGGTTGAACGTTTATTGTCCTTTCCGAACATTATTGGAATTAAGGACGCAACGGGTGATTTAGCACGTGGCCGAGAGTTGTTAGCTTTTAATAGTACTAGATTTTCTGTCTACTCAGGTGATGATGAAACTGCACTAGAATTGATGCTCATGGGTGCGGGCGGTAATATTTCAGTGACCGCAAATATTGTGCCTGAGGCTATGGCCCGTTTGTGTGATTTGGCTATTGAAGCTCAAGCTGAGCCAGCGACCCATTTGAATGAAAAGCTAATGCCTTTGCATGAAGCTCTTTTTGTTGAGCCTAATCCGATTCCGGTTAAATGGGCTTTGTATGAGATGGGCTTGATCTCTGAAGGTATTCGGTTGCCGCTAACGCCTTTGCGTGAAAATTTGCGAACTCAATTACGAACCGTGTTACAAGAACAAGGTTGCTTACAGTGAAAAGAGCGAAAAGTATTAAGATGGACAGAGTTAGGTCTGTGATGAGTGACCTGTCAGTTATAGTTGTTTTGCTGGCTGTGTTGTGCGGTGTTGGTTGTGGTTATCTGTTCGGCGAGCAAGGGCATTTACGTGATCGCTCTATGGATTATAAACAGGCACGAGAGGTTGAGAAATTTTGGGTGCCGCCAGAGTTGCAATCAAAGTCAACAAGGCCTTTATTTCCTGTGCCTGAGTTATCTGCACGGTCTGAAGTTTTTTCTCCGAAAGACTTTAATGATGTGCCAAGACCGCAAGTGATTGAAGAAATTGCCGCTGCAGGTCAAATACAATTGATTAGAAGTAATGGTGAGATTTGGTTATTGATGCAAGGTACAGCTCAACAGGCCAATGCATGGTTGCGAGCTTATTTCAAACAGAAAAATATTGCACTGAGTGATAGTAGCCAAAGCGTGCGTTGGTTCGATACAGTATGGGTGGATGCTCAATTGGTTCAAGAGAAAAAAGGTGCGATTGGCCGTTCTCTGGCTCAGATTTCTCAGTTAGGTAAGAAAGAACGTATGTATGAGCGTTATCGAGCTGTTTTTGTTGATAATGTTGTGCCGGGTATAAGTAGCACCAAAATACAACTGATGCGACAGGCACTTGTAGTTGAAAGTCCAGACTTATTGGAGCAGCATACGTGGTTTGAGCCATCTGAACAAAAGACTCCAGTATTAAAAGATGCTGTGAGGGATGTAAAGTATCCCTCTAAAGAGTTTTGGTTAGATATCGTTGCTTTTATGACGCAAAAACTCGAATTGATGGCGCAAGCTCAGCAATCTCAAGTTAAAAATAAAGAGCAACCACGTGTGATTTTGACTCAAGATGGTAACGGTTTGCCTATCTTAATGTTGGAGCAGAGCTTTATTCAAGCTTGGGAAAGTGTGGGTTATGCTTTAAAAAATTTAAATATTCAGGTAGAAGATTTAAATAGGTCTTTGGCCATTTATTACATTCAATGGTTGAATGATGATAAAAATGCTCAAATGCAGCCGTATCAAGTATTGTTGTCTAAGAGTGAGAACGGTATACATATTTCTTTACAGGTAGATGATAGTACGGTTGCGCCCAAGCAAGTCAGCGAACGTTTATTGTCACGTTTGAAGTCAACTTTAGAAGAACAGTCATGAATGAGAACAGAGGAGGATAAAAGTAATGCAAAAGCAAGAGGAGTTGTATTCAGGTAAGGCTAAGTCAGTTTTTACGACGTCAAACCCAGATCAGTTGGTTTTGTATTTTCGTGATGATACTTCGGCCTTTGATGGTAAAAAACGTGAAGCTTTAAGCCGAAAAGGTATGGTCAATAATCGTTTTAACGCATTTGTTATGGAGCAATTAGAGGAGTCAGGGATACACACGCATTTTATTGAATTGTTATCAGAGCAAGAATCCTTAGTGAAGCAGCTACAGATGTTTCCTTTAGAATGTGTGGTGCGTAATGTTGCGGCTGGGAGTTTGTGTAAGCGCTTGGGGGTAACGCCGGGTTTAGAACTTGAGAGGCCTATTTTTGAGTTTTTTCTGAAAAATGATGATTTAGGTGATCCTATGGTTAATGAATATCATATTCGCGCATTTGAATGGGCAGAGCCGCAGTATGTAGAGCAAATGAAAAAACAAACCTTTGCAGTGAATGACGTCTTGAAGGCTTTATTTGCCAAGGCAGGTTTGATTTTGGTCGATTATAAATTAGAATTTGGTTTGTATCAGGGGCAAGTTGTCTTAGGTGATGAGTTCACACCGGATGGTTGTCGTGTTTGGGATGCTCAAACGCGAGAAAAATTAGATAAAGACCGATTTCGGGAGGACTTAGGTGGCGTGATAGAGGCTTATGAGTTAGTAGGCCGCAAACTTGGAGTGGAATTTGATGAGGCTTTGCCAATATAGGTTAGGTTAACCTAGTGCATACCTGCTTATGTCTAAACTCTTTTATATACGGTACTGATTTAGATATGTAGAGTTAGCGCGAAATATAAGCCATCGATATCCAAGTCGCTTTCAAATTCATCGATATCTTCTAGAGAAAAGTTGATGGATCTATATCCTAGTTCTGCGCCTACTCGTAGTGTGGACTCATAGCCCAGCTTTAGAGTGTAATCGGTGATATTACTGCTATTAAAACCGATGGCATTGATTTCTGCTGCCGCATAAAAGCCAGAAAAGGGTAATTCAAACGAAGCTGCACCATAGGCAGTTGGGACCCACTCATCAAGATCCTGCTCTGCTGTGGTGCCTGATTGTGTAAGAGTTGCAGTGCCATCAAAGTGTCTAGCAGTGAATCCTAAGTCCAGTGATACCCAGTTGTCGAGCAGCTCGTAGTAGAGTGTAAAATCTCGATGGCTTAAGTCAAGAGTAGCTTCAACAGGAATGCTGCCGACGGTGAACGCGTTGCCTTGAAAGGTGATAGTTCGTGATAAAGATGTGTTGACAGTACTGTCTAGATCGGTGCTTTTGATCTTAAAGTTGGGAATCAGAGGAATAGGGTGCTCCACAGCTGCATAAAAGAAGTTTTGGTTTTCATCATCGAAAGCAAGGTCTGATTCTATGTCAATGCTTGAACCAATGGAGGAAAAATTACCGCTATAGCTGGTTTGCCATTGACCAATACCTGCATAAACACCAAAAATAGTATCTGCTGAAGTTATTTGACAAACACTGAGTTGGTATAGGCCGATAAGAGCTAGTGCTAAGGGCCGAGAAAGTGTGTGGGCGACATTTTTGGGTGGGTGTTTCATAGACAGCTCCATCAAATAATTGAGAATCTAAGTTTAGTATAGTCTTTTGTTTTTTGCTGAAAGTTTGAGAGAAACAGCCATGAGCGATGCGATTTTCGTCACCCTAGGTGATGAAAATCGCATTTTCATGGTAATTTATTGAAAGGTTTCGAAGAAGAAAATATTTTTGGTTGTGGTGCCTAATTTTGTTATTTAGTTTACACAAATTAGCCATATGTGATGAGTGTTGTTTATATGGTCAGATTACCAGGCAAAGAGGCGCGCTATTCTTAAATCCTCATAGGAATATTTACCTTCAAATTGCTCATAGATGGGGGCGAGTTTACCGTCTTTGCTGTTTTGAAGTGCTTGAATGAGTTGAGTCATTTCGTGTTCGGGGAAAGGTGCTTTTAAGTAATCAATATTGGGTAATTTTTGCAAGCCTTTGAGTTTTTCTAGGTGAGTGATAATGGTATTGAATTTTAGTTGACGCTTTTGGGCGATCTCACTGAGAGGCATTTGTTTGTGAATCATCTCTAAAGTGACTTCGTATGTGGGAATTTTAGATTCTGCCTGTGTCTTGGGCTGTTTTTTATGGTTTGTTTTGGTTTGCTCGGATTTACCTTTGAATCGTTTGAACAGTATTTCTTGTTGTTGTGCGTGTTTTTGAGTGCTTTCGAGTTTTCTTAAAGCCTGCTTAGCTGTTTGCGATGATTGTTGAAAAATTTGATCTTGCTGCAGTACTTTGGGGTGGACTTGTAAGGCCATGGCGTTGAGGTTCATTAGTTTCAGCCCGTTTAAGCTGCGTACTCTAGAGAGAGCAACGTATCCCATACCAGGTTCAAAAGCATCTCCTAAATCGACCTCTGCTGCATCTAAAGTCATTCCTTGACTTTTATGGACAGTGATAGCCCATGCCAAACGTAAAGGTATTTGTGTGATAGTGGCTCGGATCATGCCATCTTCTTCATATTTCCAGTCTTCTGGATAGGCTGTGATATAGCGTTTGTCCATGGTTTTAATGACAGGCCAGCTTTCTTGTTCTGTTTCATCGCACACAAATTTGTGTACGATCCCTCGAGTACCGTTGGCGTAGGCTCCAGTGCTTGAGTTTTTGATAAACATGACTTCAGTGCCTAGTTTGAGCTTTAATTCTTCAGGAGCCAGACAGCCCTTTTTGAGAACGTTGACTAAGGTCTCAAAACCTTTAGCTTGCATGGTAAAGGTAAAGGTTTCGCCATCTAATTTAGCCAGTTCCTGATTGTTAATAGCATCTACGTTGACGTTGCGCGTGTAAAGTTTGGTTGCTTTGAGCTGATTGCTGGGCTCACGTTTGTAGCGAGTGCGTAGGGGGACTTTAGTATGCTCTCCAGCGGTGCCTGTACGAATGTCATTGAGTACTTTCAATAAAAGATCATTGCTTTGACGGTGTTGTTCGTGCAAATAGCAGGTGTTGAAATTCCCATCCTGCCAAGTCTGGGCTTCATAGGCAAAAGATGTTGAGGTGTTGGGTTCTCCTCGTGATATTGGAGGTAATTGAAAGAAATCACCGCAGAGTATGACTTGTAGGCCTCCAAAAGCTTTGTTGGGATCGAGCATTGTTCTTGCAATTTGATCGACCATGTCTAATTGGTTGGGGTGGAGCATCGAAATTTCATCAATAATTAGGACTTTGGTATTTTTAAAATTGCTTTTGATGCGTTTGTTTTTTTTGATTCTTTCTAGATCCTGTTGTGAAAGCTGGTTGCTGATGCCGATGCCTGACCAGGAATGGATGGTTTTACCATTTAAATGAGTGGCTGCAATGCCGGTTGAAGCGGTGATGGCAAGGCCAACATTGTACTGATGTAAATAGTGAATATATTGGTTAAGTAGATATGTTTTACCAGCACCTGCAGCGCCGGTTAAAAACACGTTTTTGCCAAGTTTTAATATATCAAGGGCTTCATTTTGTGTCATGGTTATGAGTTTATACTGATTTCTGGCAGAGGAGGAGGGCTAGTTTATATGAGTCTTTTTTATGTGACAAGAAGTAAATATTTCTCAAATCCCTGCATAGAACGCGACCACATCCATTGCAGCCTCCATTTGATTGACTTTTGATCTGATGGCCAATCAGAAGGATCAGAAATTTCTAAATTGCAGTACCGCAAAATCACTAAAAAAAGCAAATTTTCTTCATTGTGTTGTAATCAGTTGGAATATTTGTTGGCAGTCTTGCGCATACCAGTCTGCTTGCCATAATGTTGGATCTTCGTATTGGCTGATGTAGCCATAAAGGGCGGCTATTGTTCGCATGTTTGCAGCTTTGCCTGCTTGAATATCCCTAGCATGATCACCTATATAGAGACATTTTGCTGCATCGATACTCAGGTGTTTGGTAGCTAATAAGAGAGGTTCTGGATGGGGTTTGCGGTGAGTAGTATTCTCTGGGCAAATGAGAACTGAGCATCTATCAGTCAGGGTTAAGCTCTCTAACAAAGGTTTGGCATAGTGAACGGGTTTATTTGTGACAATACCCCAAGGTATGTTGGCTGTGTCCAGCCACTCTAATAAGTCAGCAATGCCGGGGAATATTGTAGTTTCGTTCCCTAGGTTTTGGCTGTATAGCTCGAGGAGTTGGCGGCGCTTTTGTTCATATTCTGGATGTTCTTCGGTTAAATTTAATGCTAGCTTAACCAGAGCCTTAGCACCGTTTGAAACTTCAGCGCGAATCACTTGTGTGTTTAAATCAGGTAAATCGTGTAGTGCCCTGAGTTGGTTAACAGTCTTGTAGAAGTCTGGTGCGGTATCAGCTAAAGTACCGTCTAAATCGAATAGGACGGCTTTAGGTTGTATGGCTAGAGTCATTGTTTTATCGCATGCAGTAGGTAGTTGACGGAAGCATCATCTGTGAGTTTGTAACGTTTGCTCAGAGGGTTATAAGAGAGGCCTTTAACAGTTTGGACTTTGCAGCCTGCTTGACGTATCCATTGGCCGAGTTCACATGGGCGAATTAGATTTTCATATTGATGGGTGCCCTTGGGTAATAACTTCAAAATGTATTCAGCTCCGATGATCGCAAACACAAAGGCCTTAAAGTTACGATTGATGGTGGAGAAAAACAAGTGACCGCCCGGTTTGACTGACTGTGCGCAAGCTTGTACTGTTGAGCTAGGGTCTGGTACATGTTCGAGCATTTCTAGGCAAGTGATTAAGTCGTATTGTTCAGTGTGTTTTTCAGTCCAGTGCTCGACGGTGGTTTGGGCATAGTGAATGTCGAGTTTGCTCTGCTTAGCATGATCTTGGGCAACGCGTATGGCAATTTCACCCATGTCCAGCCCCGTCATTTTACAGCCACGATGTGTTAAGGCTTCACATAAAAGTCCACCCCCGCAGCCGATGTCGAGGCCAGTTTTATCAACGATATCACAGTTTTCGGCGATCCAATTAGCTCGTAGTGGGTTGATATCGTGCAAGGGTTTGAATTCACTGTCTGGGTCCCACCAATGCTGCGCTAGCTTGTTAAATTTTTCTATTTCTGTGTCGCTGACATTGGTTTGTGTCGTATCATTCATAGTATGCCTGTTTCACTGATTTTCTTTTGCCAGTTTTTGCATTGTAATAAGATATCTGGCATAGATAAAGTTTGTAGCTCACGGTCTTTGACCAATAGTTGACCGGCTACCCAAACATGGGTGATTTGTGAGTTGTGGGCACTGTATACTAATTGTGAATTGACCTCATATAGAGGCTGAGTATTGAGCGCATTGAGGTCGATGGCGACAATATCAGCGGCTTTACCAACCTCTAGTGAGCCGATCTCTTGAGCCAAACCCAGTGCCTGTGCGGCATTGGTTGTGGCCAGCCTTAGAGCTTGTTCGGCGGGTAGGGCTTTGGCGTTTTGGCTATGACCTTTTGCAAGTAAGGCCGCTGTTTTGATTTCGCCTAGCAAATCCAAGTCATTATTGCTGGCGGCTCCGTCTGTGCCAATGGCAACGTTGATTTCTTGAGCCAAAAGTTGGACTACGGGGCAAAAGCCGCTGGCCAGTTTTAAATTGGATTCTGGGCAATGAATAACTTGAGTGCCTGATTTTTGCAACAGTTGAAAATCTGCATCAGTTAATTGTGTCATATGAACAGCTTGTAGGCGTGGGCTTAGTAGATTGAGTTCGGCTAGGCGTTGCAGAGGTCGTTTGCCGTAATCTTTCAAAGATTGTTCGACTTCAGAAGAGGTTTCATGAATATGCATTTGAATGAAGGTATTGTATTCTTCGGCTAAGGCAGCAACTCTTTTTAAGGACTCATCGGAGACGGTATAAGGGGCATGTGGGCCTAGGCCAATGTAAACCAACGGATGGTTATTAAAATCATGCCATAATTGCAGACCTTGCTCTAGGTATTCCTCGGTGTTTTTTGCCCAAGTGGTTGGGAAGTCTAGGATGGGGAAAGCCAGCTGAGTACGAATGCCAGCTTGTGTTGCGACTTTTGCGACCACTTCGGGGTAAAAGTACATGTCTGTAAAAGATGTGATACCACAGAGTAGCATTTCTGCAATGGCCAGTTCGGTACCAGATTGGATAAATTCTGGGCTGATCCATCGTCCTTCAGCGGGCCAGATATGGTCATTGAGCCAGGTCATCAAAGGTAAATCGTCTGCCATACCGCGAAACAGTGACATGGGCGCGTGTGTGTGACTGTTAATTAATCCTGGTATCAGGGTGTGTTGTTTAAGCTCTAGGGTTTCTTTGGGCAGATAGCGTGCTTTGAGGTTTGTTGGCTCTCCGAGGTCGATAATGCGGCCTTGGTTGATTGCAATACAGCCAGGTGAAAGTATTTTTGGCCGTTGTGTATCTGAGGCAAGTGGTAAAATATGTGCACTGGTGATTAAGAGGTCGATCGGGGTTTGCTGCTTTTCCATATTGGCCTAGGTGATGTAGTCAATGGTGTATTTAAAACGTCCTGTTGGTGTGAGTATTATATCAGCTTACAATAAGTTATGGGTGCTCTCGTTTTTTCTCGTTTTTGTGTTCTGTTATACTGCTGCTTGTTTTTGCCGTGAAAATGTAATTTTCATCATTTAGGGTGACGAAACTTACATTGCTCGTGGCTGTTTAATTGATAAAGTAGAGTCATACAAATGGAACAAGTTGTTGGTACTGATCGTTCTGTTCAGCGCTTCAAGTCTTTACAAGAGAGTTGTGTGTTGATTGTGGGTTTGGGGCTTATAGGGGGCTCTTTAGCTAAAGCGCTTAAAGATGCAAAGTGCTGTGCTGCTGTGCTTGGCTATACACGATCTGCCGAAAGTTTACAGGCTGCATTGCGTGATGAGGCGATTGATCAAGGCTTTGATTGTTTAACAGATGCAGTGAAAGCAGCCGATATTGTGGTGTTGTGTACACCCTTGAGTACTTATGAGGCCTTGTTGACGGAGATAAAACCATTTGTGCAGCATCAAATATTAACTGATGTGGGTAGTGTAAAAGCTTGTGTGCTTGAGGTGGCGCGTACCGTGTTTGGGTCTGTGCCGACCACTTTTGTGCCTGGGCATCCAATTGCAGGTTCAGAAAAAAGTGGCTTGGTGGCCGCACAATCTAATTTGTATCGTTCGCATTATGTGATTCTAACCCCGCTTGAGCAAACGGATGAGCAAGCGTTGACGTTGGTGCAAGGATTATGGGAAGAGGTGGGCGCGCAAGTTTCTTGTATGGGGTTTGAACAGCATGATTCTATTTTAGCTAATACCAGTCATCTACCTCACTTAGTGGCTTTTTCTTTGGTTGATACTTTAGCCAGGCGTCCTGATAGTGATCAGGTGTTTCAGTATGCGGCGGGTGGCTTTCGTGATTTTACTCGTATTGCGGCCAGTGATGCCCTGATGTGGCGTGATATTTTTAAAGCCAATCGTATGGCTTTACTTGAGAGTTTGAATGACTTTAAAGAGGATTTAACGGCTTTGGAAGCGGCTATTGCAGCGGATGATCAGGTGCAAGTGATGGCTGTGTTAAAGCGTGCAAAACAAGTACGTAGTGCTTTTACCCAGTCGCTGTTGGTTCGAGGACAGCATGCGCATGGTTCACCTTTAAATCCTGCTCGTTTGGATTTTTATTGTGAGCCGGCTGATGAGATCAGTGGTCAGGTGCAGGTGCCAGGGGATAAATCAATTTCCCATCGTGCGATTATGTTTGGAGCCTTGGCTGAGGGATTGACGCAAGTGCAAGGGTTCTTGGAGGGCGAAGACTGTTTGGCAACGATGTCGGCATTTCAAAAAATGGGCGTATCTATTACTAGGTCTGCCCCTGGCGCTGTTACCATTAAAGGGGTTGGGATTAAAGGTTTGCAAGCACCGGGTGTGCCTTTAGATGTGGGTAATTCAGGCACCTCGATGCGCCTTTTGCTGGGTTTGTTGGCAGCCCAGAGCTTTGATACAGTTTTGATTGGGGATGAATCTTTAAGTCAGCGCCCCATGACACGGGTAACAGAGCCGTTGACGGCTATGGGGGGATGTTTTGAAACCACAAAAGCAGGAACGGCGCCTGTGAAGATATTGGCAAGTTCGTCATTGAGTGCTATTGATTATCAGTTGCCGATGGCCAGTGCACAGGTGAAGTCTGCGGTGTTATTAGCAGGTTTGTATGCCCAGGGAGAAACTCAAGTGACAGAACCTGCGTCGACTCGAGATCATACTGAGCGCATGATGCAAGCCTTTGGGGTTCAGTTGAAGCGCACTGAGCAGACAGTATCTGTTGAAGGTGGAGCTGTATTACGTGCAACCGATTTGCAAGTGCCAGCGGATATTTCTTCTGCTGCGTTTTTTATGGTGGCTGCAGCGCTTGCGTCTCGAGGTGAGCTTCAGTTGAAGCAGGTGGGCGTTAATCCCACGCGTACAGGTGTGTTGCATATTTTGCGACGTATGGGGGCAAATATTACGTTATCGAATGAAAGGCTTTTTGGTACTGAGCCTGTGGCTGATATTATTGTTAGGCCGAGTGTTTTGCGTGGTATACACATTCCAGTCGAATGGGTGCCTTTGGCGATTGATGAATTTCCTGTGATTTTTGTGGCAGCGGCTTGCTGTGAAGGCGAAACGGTATTAACGGGCGCGCGTGAATTGCGAGTTAAGGAGAGCGATCGTATTCAGGTCATGGCCGATGGTTTGCAACGTTTAGGGGTAGAAGCTGTACCGACTCCGGAGGGGATGCGTATTCAGGGTAGAGCCCATTTGTCTGAGGCTGTTTTTAGCGGTGGTGTAGTTGAGAGTCATGGAGATCATCGTATTGCTATGGCTTTTGCAGTGGCTTCAGTGCGAGCAAAGGCGCCGATTATGATACGAGACTGTGCCAATGTGGCCACTTCTTTCCCAAATTTTACTGAGTTGGCTGGGCAGATTGGACTGCATATGAGAAAACAGAGTTGTAAGGTAGCTCAAGCAAAATAAACTCCCCAATAATAGGGTTCTGGTCAAATACAGTGTGATAGCTTGATTATAGTCTGGAGCCATTGAGTTGAGCGATTTTTTTTTATTAAAATAGTGTATATTTTGGTTTTTAAGGTGAGTGAACTATGTTGGTACTGGGCCTGGAAACGTCTTGCGATGAATCAGGTGTGGCGCTTTATGATACAGATCGGGGACTTTTAGGACACGCCCTTTACAGTCAAGTGGACTTGCATCGTGATTTTGGTGGGGTAGTGCCAGAATTAGCGTCTCGTGATCATATTCGTACTGTTTTACCATTATTGGATTCTTTGTTGACGCAGGCACAGGTCAAAGCTTCTGATATTGAAGGAGTTGCCTACACGGTGGGGCCTGGTTTGATGGGCGCTTTGTTTGCTGGGGCTGTCTTGGGGCGTTCCTTAGCCTATGGTTGGCAAGTCCCTGCCTTAGGAGTACATCATATGGAGGGGCATTTGCTTACACCTTTCTTAGTAGATTCTACGTTGGAGTTTCCGTTTCTGGTGCTATTGGTCAGTGGTGGGCACACACAGTTGGTTTGGGCAGAATGTTTTGGTTGTTATCGTTTGTTGGGTGAGACTTTAGATGATGCAGCGGGCGAGGCATTTGATAAGGTTGCCAGTTTGTTGAGTTTGGACTATCCAGGAGGCCCAGCCTTGGCTCAGTTGGCTGAGTGTGCCCCTGTTGATGTTGCACAGACTGTGAAGTTTCCTCGTCCTATGGTTCAAAAACCAGGGTTGAATTTTAGTTTTAGTGGTTTAAAAACGCACTGTTTGCATGTAATTGAGCAGTTACGAAAAAAAAACGAATGGAATGAGCAGCGTCGAGTGGAAGTTGCCTATGCATTTCAAGAGGCGGTCGTCGATAGCTTGTTGGTAAAGTGTGTGAAGGCTGTCAAAGAAACAAAAACTGAGCGCTTGGTTTTAGCTGGCGGAGTAAGTGCTAATCAGCACTTGCGTCGAGTTTTTCAACAGACTTTTGCACAATCTAATGCTAACCTGAAGTTGTTTTTTCCTCCTGCTGCTTACTGTACTGATAATGGGGCGATGATTGCTTATGCTGGAGCATTGCGTTTACTGGCAGGTGAGGCTGATCAGAGTCTGGGTATTCGAGTGTTACCGCGTTGGTCGTTGGAGTCCTTGAGCCCTCCCTCAAAGTAGCTATAATTTTCTTTCTTGTTTTTGTATCAGGGCGATAATGTTTTGTCTGTGAGTGATAAGTGTTAGTATAAACAACACAGCAGCTGTTGGCCAATGTGTAGACGCAAATAAGGCGAGCAAGAAGGGAGTGGTGAATAAGGCAACTAGACTTGACGGGGAAGACTGCTGGGTGCAGCGGGCTGTAATTAGCCAGACAAGGTCAACCAGTAGGCCAGTAGGCCAGTGCCAAGCATGCAATACTCCCAGAAATGTGGCGACCCCTTTGCCGCCTTGAAATTTGAAGAAAATGGGAAACACATGCCCAAGGAAGGCTGCTAAGCCAGCTAGGCTGGCTGTTAAAGGGGTTGTTGACAACTTGGTTGCCAGCAGCACGGGTAAAAAGCCTTTGAGAGCATCCCCTATGAGGGTTATAGCAGCTGCTTTTTTGTTCCCAGTGCGCAATACATTGGTAGTGCCTGGGTTGCCAGATCCGAGTGATCTGGGATCTGGCAGGTTAAGAAGTTTACAGCTGATAATTGCTGAGGAAATTGAGCCTAATAGGTAGGCGCTTATAATAATGATGATGTCCATTGGTGCGTTATTTGATTGAGAAAACCCCTCATGAATTTCACACACAACATAAGGATGAGAAGCTATAACTTTTTAGCATATAAATCTATTGTCGTTATGCGGTTCTCATACTAAAGTTGATTGAGCATGATTATAACGTATCCTATGCGCTAAGGGCGAGGGGCATTTAACCGGATCTTTTAATAGTATGGATATAGTATATATACGCGATTTGCGAGCTGAGACAGTGATTGGTGTGTTTGAATGGGAGCGAAGTATTCGCCAGCAGGTGAGCTTGGATATTGAGATAGCTTATGATATTCAGCAAGCAGCAACAACGGATGCATTAGAGTTTACATTGGATTATGATGCTGTGGCTAAACGTGTGATTGCAATGATTGAACAGTCGCAGTTTCAGTTGATTGAAACTTTAATTGAGCATGTTGCTAAATTGATTATTGAGGAGTTTATGGTTCCTTGGGTTAGGTGTAAATTGAGTAAGCTAGGAGCAGTGCGGGAGGCTGCGTCGGTAGGTGTTGTCATAGAGCGTTGCATGCCTGGAGCGGTGATTAATCGTGCTGAGTTGCCCGTTGCTAGCATTATTTAAAGTTTATGCGTCGAGTTTTTTTGGGCTTGGGCAGTAATTTTGACCGTGCCAATCGTTTGCGCGCGGCATGGTTAAAATTGCAGAACTATTTTGCAGGTTTGCGGACTTCATCTGTGTATGATGCTGTGGCGATTGGTGGTCACGGTGGTGATTGCAGTCACTATTATAATATGGTTGTTGAGGTGCAAACCGATTTAACATTGGAACACATGCAGCGACTTTGCAAGTACATAGAAAAGGAAGCTGGTCGTAGTTCAGACGCTGCTTGTCAAAACATCGCTTTGGACATTGATATACTCTTATATGATGACTTAATTTGTGAGCAGCCTTTGTCACTGCCGAGTCCGGCTATTGTACGATATGCTTATGTATTACGGCCTTTAGCAGAGTTGGCGCCTAATGTTGAGCATCCTGTTGTGCATCATACTTTTATGAAACTGTGGCAAAGTTTTACTGATAAACAAAGTCAACCAACTTTGATTGTTGCGTCGTGCTTGAATGAACTTTAAGGCCTCTTTTTTGATTTTTAAAACACGTTTTCAAGCAGCTGATTTGCCAGCCTATTGCTGGTATAATCCGTTGCTTAAACTGATCTCAATTATATAAAAAGCATGACTGTCAACTTTTCAGGTAGGTCCATGTCTCAATTCGAATCAAAAACAAAGCAAACCAAGCTATGGGGTGGGCGCTTCAGCGAATTCTTAGATGCATTTGTAGAAACTTTTACAGCCTCTATTTCTTTTGATCAACGCCTTGCTCTACAAGATATCCAAGGTTCACTGGCACATGCCAAAATGCTAGAAAAGGTAGGGATACTCACCCGAACTGACAGTCAGGTCATTCAAAAAGGTCTTCACACCATTCGCGAGGATATTCAAGCCAATCGTTTTGAAGTGTCTATTGCTCATGAAGACATACATATGAACATCGAAGCCCGCTTAATTGAACTGGTTGGTGAGGTAGGGAAAAAGTTGCACACAGCCCGATCCAGAAACGATCAAGTAGCGACCGATTTGCGCCTCTATTTACGCACAGAAATTGACACTCTGCTGCAAGGCATCACGGACTTACAACAGGGTTTACTCAACCTAGCAGAACGCGAATTTGACACAATAATGCCAGGCTTTACGCATCTGCAGGTAGCACAACCTGTAACCTTAGGACACCACATGTTAGCTTGGTTTGAAATGCTCGAACGCGATTACCAGCGTTTTGTCGAATGCCGTAAGCGCGTAAATCACTTACCTCTAGGTTCAGCTGCCTTAGCCGGCACGACTTTTCCTATTGACCGCGCGTATTGCGCAGAGCTATTGGCATTTGATACCTTATGTGAAAACTCTTTAGATGCCGTCAGTGATCGGGATTTTGTCATTGAATTTTGCAGTCATGCCAGTATTATGATGATGCATTTTTCGCGTATAGCAGAGGAACTCATTTTATGGGCCAGTACACAGTTTCAATTTATTGAACTGCCCGACCGATTTTGCACAGGTTCGTCGATTATGCCACAAAAGAAAAACCCGGACGTTCCAGAATTAATACGAGGCAAAACAGGTCGAGTGATTGGTCACCTGGTGTCCTTGTTGGTACTGATGAAATCTCAAACTCTTGCCTACAATAAAGATAACCAAGAAGACAAAGAGCCTCTGTTCGATACTATCGATACACTGAAGCACTGCTTAAAAGCCTATGCTGAAATGATTCCTGCTGTGCAAGTTAACAAAGTAGCTATGCTAGAAGCCGCTTCACACGGCTTTTCGACCGCTACTGATTTGGCTGATTACTTAGTCAATCAAGGCTTAGCTTTTAGAGATGCTCATGAAGTTGTCGGACAAGTTGTTCAACTTTGCATCAAAGAAAAATGCACATTGGATCAAGTCCCGTTGGATCAATTACAAAAGTTTAATGCCTGCATCAAAGCAGATGTTTATGAAGTATTAACTGTAGAGGGGTCCGTTAATGCACGTAATCATATTGGGGGCTGCGCACCAAAACAAGTAAAAAAACAAGTTAATCGGTTACGGGCCTGCCTAAAAGAAAGAACAGGAGCATCAGCACAACAACCTTTGCTGTAATAAACCCAACTAAAAAAACAGGAAAGCGCTTGCAAAACAATCAAGTCTGGTATAATAAATGCTTTAAATGTAATACTATAATCTATGAATCTACGACCACTGAATCAAAATTCAGCCACCCAAATGTACAGAGAATTAACAGTGTTGCCAAAATATTTTTTAGCTTTTTTAACCAGCGCTGGTTACACCATAGGGCTCCTTATCACTGTCAACCTGCAAGCAGCTACTACCACTTTAGTTCCTGCGCCTCCCAAAGTAAACGCCACCTCCTACATCCTTTATGAACCAAAAAGTGATCACACGCTCGTTGACTACAGATCAGATGTCAGGCTGCCTCCTGCCAGCTTAACCAAAATTATGACCAGCTATATCGCTGCTAGTGAAATTACTCAAGGCAAAATTGATCCAGGTGATTTGGTTCCAATCAGTGTCAATGCTTGGCGCAAAGGTGGATCCCGCATGTACGTGCAAGAAGGCACCAAAGTTACTTTGAGTGATTTACTCAAAGGCATCATCATACAATCAGGTAACGATGCGAGCATTGCTGTTGCCGAATACATTGCAGGCGATGAAAGCGCTTTTGCTGATCTTATGAACTTATACGCAAAAAATTTAGACATGTGGGACACTCATTTCAGCAATGCAACGGGTTGGCCTGCGGAAGACCATTACACCACAGCTCAAGATTTAGTGACTTTAACAGCAGCGTTAATCCAAGATTTTCCCAAGCACTACGCTCATTACAGCCTAAAAGAATTTACATACAATAACATTCGCCAACAAAATCGTAATTTACTGTTATGGAGAGATTCCTCGGTCGATGGTGTTAAAACCGGACACACCGAAGAAGCGGGCTATTGCCTAGTGTCCTCTGCTATACGGGGGGGAATGCGCCTCATTGCTGTAGTTTTAGGCGCAGACTCAGACCAAGGACGAACTCAAGAAAGCCAGAAGCTTTTAACTTACGGCTTCCGTTTCTTTGAAACCGTCTTACCTTACGAAGAAAAAGTTACATTACACAGTGCTAAAGTTTGGATGGGTACTGCAGATACATTAGCTTTAGGCCTCGCAAAAGACCTTTATATCACTATCCCAAGAGGTAAAGGCGACCAACTTAAAGCAGAAGTGAATATCGATCGATACATTAAAGCTCCAGTCTATGAAGGCGATGCTATGGGCTCCTTAGTGTTGAATTTAGAAGGTGAAATGATTGCTGAGCGCCCTCTTATAGCATTACAACCTGTGCAAGAAGCAAACTTTTTTAAACGCATTTGGCATTGGCTTTATTTAACTGCCTTAGGCTGGCTAGAATGAAAGGCCCAACTTGTTACTTAAATGGCAAATTTTTACCACTGGCACAGGCGAATATTTCAGTTTTAGATCGAGGTTTTTTATTTGGAGAAGGTATATACGAAGTCATTCCAGTTTTTTCAGGCCTACTCTTTAGACTGGAAAAACACCTTCAGCGCTTACAGCAAAGCTTATCAGCCATCGAGCTGTCCAGCCCTCTCACAAACAATGCCCTAACACAAGTACTGCAAGAGCTAATGCATCGTAACCATAGCATCGGCTCCAATATGAGCCTTTACCTGCAAATAACGCGAGGTGCACCCTCTCAGCGTAACCATGTTTATCAAAATGATAGCATAACCACTGTGTTTGCTATGGCGCAAAGTTTAACGCAACCTAATATTACAGAGGGAGTAAAAGCAATCACATTAGCTGATACTCGCTGGTCACTGTCTTGTATTAAGTCAACATCTCTACTAGCTAACGTGATATTAAAACAACAAGCAAGCAAGCAAGGGGCTGCAGAAGCCTTGCTCATACGCGAAGGTTGCCTCACTGAAGGCGCAGCCAGTAATGTGTTTGTGGTCAAAAACCAAGTCATTAGCACGCCTCCGAAAAGCAACTTTTTACTCGGCGGGATCACAAGAGACGTACTAATTGAACTCTTACAACGCCAGGAGTACCCAGCCTGCCTAGAACAAACAGTCACAGAACAAGCTTTACAAGAAGCGGATGAAATTTGGATCACCAGCTCAACCAAAGAGATTTTACCCATCACTGTGCTCAATAAAAAACCAATTGGTGATGGCCAGCCAGGCCCTATTTGGCACCAAACCAATGAGCTGTATCAAAACTACAAACAAGCAACCATTACTAGGGGGTCACATGACACTAGATGAAAGATTGTGGTTATTTCCAATGGATTTCGCTTTAAAAACTATTGGTAAAACACAAGCCCCAATCAGTCAAATCGTCACAAACATTGTTACCAAATATATTCCTGACTTTGATGCCCGCTCGATCACATTGCGCCCCAGTGGTCGTGGTAAATATATTGCTGTCACTGCACACCTTTATCTAACCCATAAGGAACAAATAGAAGGGATTTATGCCGATCTAAACGCTCATCGAGAAATTCTTTGGGCACTGTGATCACTCACACGATACCTGTCTTAATTAAACACCTAGGGCTGATGCCCTATCAACCCACCTGGCAAGCCATGCAACAACGTGTTATGCAAAAATTACACAGCCCTAATAAACCTGACGAGTTGTGGCTACTCCAGCATGAACCAGTTTACACTTTAGGCGTACGCGCCGCTAAAAAGACCCCACCTCAATCACTTGAATATACAGTAATCACCACCGATCGAGGAGGAGACATCACCTACCATGGACCTGGCCAGTTAATTGGCTATCCCATCGTCAATCTCAGTCGGCTTAACTGTTCAGCCCCCGAGTTTGTTCACAGTCTTGAAGCTCTCATCCTATCCATCTTAAATCAATGGAATATCAAAGGCTACACAGACTCAAATCGTCCAGGGGTCTATGTCAACAACAAAAAAATTGCATCTTTGGGGCTGCGCAGTAAAAGAAGTGGTAAAATTCAAGTGACTTATCACGGTTTTGCTCTTAATATTACTATGGATTTATCTCCTTTTAGCATGATACACCCTTGCGGGTATCAAGGCTTGGCCATGACGCACATGCGTTCTGAAACAACAACTTCATTGTCATTCAAAGCTGTGGAAGCCGCTGTATCGGAACAATATTTAAACACTTTTAGTGCTCCATTCAAAAGGTAACACAAATTGATTGAACCAGGAATAAAACAGCGTGGTAAAGAGAAAGTTGCCAAAATTCCAGTCAAAGTCATTCCTACTAAGGAGTTTCCCAGAAAGCCCCCTTGGATTAGGGTCCGGGTCCCTACAAACAACAGCGTGCAACAAGTTAAAGAGTTACTACGTGAGCAAAAACTCCATACAGTTTGTGAAGAAGCCGCTTGTCCTAATTTACCCGAATGCTTTAGCCATGGCACAGCCACCTTTATGATTATGGGGGATATTTGTACACGCCGTTGCCCTTTTTGCGATGTTGCCCACGGTCGCCCCAAACCACTAGACTCAGCCGAGCCAGTACACTTGGCTGAGGCTGTAAACAAATTAGGCTTACGCTATGTGGTTATCACCTCTGTCGATAGAGATGATTTAAGAGACGGTGGTGCCTACCACTTTGGAAAGTGCATACAAGCTATTCGAGATTCCAGTCCACAAGTGCGTATTGAAGTGTTGGTACCTGATTTTCGTGGGCGCATGGAGGTTGCTCTGACCGCATTGACACAAACACCCCCTGATGTGTTTAATCACAATTTAGAATCCGTTCCCAGACTGTATAAAGCGATACGTCCTGGCTCAGATTATCAATGGTCCCTCAACTTACTCAAACACTTTAATGCAAACAAGCCTGATATACCCACTAAATCAGGCCTTATGGTCGGTTTAGGTGAAACATTCGATGAAATTGTACAAGTCATGCAAGATCTCCGAGCACATCAAGTGAGCATGCTCACTATAGGGCAATACTTGCAACCAAGCAAAGACTATTTGCCTGTGCAACGCTTCGTACATCCAGATGAATTTAAGGCCTATGAAGAAACTGCATGGAAGCTTGGGTTTAACAGTGTGGCCAGTGGCCCAATGGTACGTTCTTCCTACCATGCAGACCAACAAGCACAACCTTTATTAAATGAATGATTGACTATTTTACATAAATAAGTTGCACCACCATTGGACTTTTCTTCGCTTTCAGAATCACTGTCACTGTGGTTGTTGCAACACCCCAGCATTCTAGTGATCAGTATTGGGCTCACAGCCTTTTTTGAATCACTGGCTTTAATCGGTTTAATGGTGCCAGGCGTCATTTTATTATTCATCCTAGCCAGCAGTGCAAGTTTGGCCTCTATACCTATTTACTTATGTTTACTGGCAGCTTTTGTAGGTGCTTTTGTAGGAGATCTCATCAGCTATTGGCTTGGATACACTCAACAATCGCGCTTGTGGTCACACTCTTTTTTCCAAACCCGACGAAGCTGGCTTATGAAAGCTGAATCTTTTTCGCTACGTTGGGGCTGGTTAAGCGTCGCTATTGGCCGATTTATTGGCCCCTTACGACCTGTTATTCCATTGCTCATCGGGTTGTTCCGAGCAAATTTTTGGCACTTTTTATGGATTGATACAATTGCTTGCCTAGCTTGGTCTTTAGTTTATGTATTACCGGGGTATTTGGCCAGTTCGTCATTACTACAAGTAACACAGCTCGACACACAGCATGGAATCATACTATTGATTTTACTGATTTTCTTATGGATATTGAACCGAATTATCACATTCACTCGTCAACGTAATAAAAAACAGCCCTAAGCTTGATATCATTAAATTCAAAGACGACTCATTAAAATGATTAAATAACGCATTCAGTCAAAATTTCGTCTGGGTACAAGTGAAATTTACATAAATGTCATTGAAAGTTTCTGTGGCTTTGTTAATACTTAGCCTTGTTAGGCTATTAGTATAGTAGCAACAGGGAAGTAGTATACTTATTTTATTCCACAACACAAAATGTATTACTTTAGCCCTATTCAGCAAGAGGCACTCAGTATGCAAATATTAAAAATGATTTCTTCTTCCAAAGTATTTCCAAAAACTCATATTTTTAATTTATTACTGACCTTCCTGTCGTTGCACTCGATCGATCAAGCCATTGCATTACCTGATGATATTGAAATGGACCGCTATATGCTATCGGTCACATCCTATGCCGAGGAAGGTCGATTAGATAAAGTAGAGTTCTATTTAGAAAAAATTGAAGCCTTACTCATTGAGCCACCAGCAGAGTACTATTATTATCAAGCCAAGGTTTTAAACAAAAAAGGAGACATGCAAAAAGAAAGAGAAGCTCTAGAAAAGTACGTTTCTTTGGCAGGAAAAGAGGCCAAATACTACAAGCAAGCGTTAGTGGCTATTACCAATATTGAAGAAACAGCAACTCCCAAAAAGCATCTCACTTCCCAATCCAAACAGGCTGCCTTATTAAAGGCCGTACGGGAAGATAAAGAGTCATCAGATGCAGAATATGCTAATAATTTAAAACAGCTGTATTTAACCAATAGCTTTAATGATGCACTCATACGTCATATCAATGAAATATTAGCTACAAACGCCTACACTGGCACTAAATTTAAGCCCTCAAAAACAAATAATGGGGGGGTCGTATACAGTATAAAGATCACCCCAAACAAAGAAATTCTAACCCTGCGGAATGACAAAAATATTACGCCTGAACGTATGAGCACAGAAAAATTGAAAGTCTTTGGCCAAAACCATTTTTTAAATTATGAATGCAACTATACAAAATCTCATTGCTGGATAAAAAAGCCAGACAACTACAGCAAGTGGATACAACTTGGTTACGACCAAACAGCGGCAAAAGCGGTTTCTAAAGCCCTTTCACGTTTAATTCTTAGTCTACAGCACAATGAAACACATTAATGCTACCTATATAGTGGCCTACGATTGACCTGATTGAACGCTAAATTTTCCATGTTATAAGGTAAGGCACAGAAAATAATCTACCCATTTTGAGCGGATGCATGTTTGAGCACAGCGAGTTCGGAAGCGAACAATGGGTAGATTATTTTCTGTGCCTTACCTAATGGAAGTCTGACAATCATGCAGAGTCAATGGTTGTGGTTTGTACTCCGGGAAAACCTTCTAACTGAACCTAATCCACTTATTAATTTGCTCCGTCAATCGGTTTGGTGGTTTATAATGGTGACCAAAACAACCACTATTGCTGACCAAAAAATATTTTAATATTGACCAAGATTATAATATACTGATTCTTATGGAGATATTTTGGGAACAATCTAATTGGGAGGCATCAGATAAACATCTATCTGCATTGTCTGAAATGCCCTTTCGGCGGGATTTTCCATTTATGCCTGAGAAGGATGGGTTGTACATCATTCGAGGTCCGAGGCAAGTTGGAAAAACTTGCTGGTTGAAAACTATTCTCAGCCACCACACCCCACAACACAAATGCTTTTATCTCAGTTGCGAGGAGCTCACGCACTTTCGAGAGCTTAGTGAGCTATTGAAATCGATCAAACAATATGATGTTGTATTGCTTGATGAAGTCAATTTTGTCGACGGGTGGGATAGAGCTGTCAAACATGCGATTGACTCAGGCTATCCCAAACTCTTAGTTGTCACAGGGTCGCATACCCATGATCTCAAAAAGGGGGCTGACAGAATGCCTGGGCGATTCGGTTCAGGCGGGGAATTCTGTTTACTGCCGATGGATTTTAAAGAATTTTGTCAAGCTCGGATTACAGCTGGATGGTCTTCAGATGATCGCGTAGAAGAACTCAAAGCCTATTTCTGTATAGGTGGATTCCCCTACGCTGTTGCCGAATCCGGAAAGCTTAACACGACGCCAATCTCGTCCATGAATACCTATTGGCGCTGGATCGCCGGAGACTTTGTACGCCTTGGAAAATCTGAACGTGTTTTGACAAATATTCTTGCTCAACTGGCCATCAGTATGCAAAGTTCTATTAGCTACAACAACTTGGCCAAGAAGTCTGGTCTTGGATCACACAATACGCTTATTGATTACTTGGATTTATTAGAATCCTGCTTTGCGCTGCGTACGCTCCATGCTGTCGATATTAATACAGGGGCTTACCGTACAAGAAAAAATCGCAAATTCTATTTTACAGATCCTCTTTTGTATCACTTATCCATAGAGCTGTCTGGTATGTCTCTCCCGAATGACCAAGAGTCTCAGCTGGCAGAAATGGTCGCCAATGAGCACTTGGCACGTCGATATAAAAGGTTTGGTTCTCACAGTAATCAAAACGGGGAAATCGATTTTATCCTTCCTTCTCAATGGGGATTAGAAGTGAAATGGTCCCCTGTTGCTAACAATTTATCTAAGACCTATTTGAATCTTACACTACCTCATAAAATTGTATGGACACAGCGTAATTTTTTAGATGAGTGGCCGCAAGGAGGAGAAATTGTCTAAAATATTTTCATGATGATAAAGCAACTTCCTCTTGGATTCTCTCTTAATTTGATGTACCTATAAATTTATGTTATTGTAGGCTCAACTATTTCATCATTAGACGGGAGCTATCATAGCATGGACTCTGAATAGCTGTCTGATCTGCAAAGCGACAACTCAATTGAAGATCAGAGTAGGCTGTGCTCTGAAAAAGCTCAAGCTCAGGGCTGGGAAATACAAAATTGTTATACAAATGCCGGAATATCTGGAGCTTCGCTCATGCACTCCGGTATTCAGGCATTGATGTAGGCTGCCATGAATAGTGTTGATCATTCAGAATATGAGGTTTATTACTTGCATACATGCCCTCAAAGTTGCCCCCCTACGGATAGAAGATAACAGGTTGCCCGCTTGAGTGAATTATATGCCTGTCTGAGTGTCCGGTGGGAGTGGCGTATTGCCCTTGAGTGATAGGTCATCATAATAAAAGCGTTTAAATCGTTTGATTGTTGCAAGTGAAACTTCGCTTTCACGTTTTACGGCAACAGAAACGTTCATATCAACATCTCTCATAATCTCAGCGTATTCTTCGAGTACAGATTCAATGCTTTTTATACTACCATTAAAGTCAGCTGGAACCAATCCAAGTAAGTTCACTCGATAAATTTGATCATCGAGGATTTCAGCATCAGGACTGATTTCTACATAGATCCCAGATAAATGCTGATTAAGCAACTTTGCTTTTTTCTTCCTTTTTCCTTTAGGGTCTGCTGAAGCTATTTTATCATTGAATGCTGTAGGCAGAGCTGGCCTTACATAACGGTAAGACAACCATGAAACGTAACAGTCAAGCTCTTTATTGATGAGAAATCTGCCAGGGTCAGGGGTTAAATCGACCAATAAACTTTTATCAATGGAGATTTTGTCGTATGCCTTTAATTCGACAAACAGCTCGACATAGATTTCTGGTGTTTCCGTTCGAACCAAAACTGTGGTATGTAAAACTCTTACGTTTTTGTTGAACGTATAATTTCCATTGGAAGAAGATATTTTTCGTGCAATGGAAAGCTCAATGTATGGATCATTCTCCAAGCTGTTATGAGCTATATCACAGGAGTGTGAGGCAACAATAACAATCGGATTTTCGTCATTATGAAAAGAGCTTTGCTTCAGCAATACTCCAATATCGTGAGTCCTAACCAGTGAACCTTGCCGCCAGCCAGCTTTTTCTAATTTTTCTCCAATCAAAACTGTGCTCCAAAGCTTAAGCGAAAGGGTCTTCTATTTTATTTGAAGTCGGTGAAGATAAAGTCAGTCGAGAACCGGCAAACAATACCAGTTCCTTATCAAGAGAATCACGGACAAGCAGATCAAACAAGCTTAATTGATCCAAGATTGGGCGGTGTAAAGCAACTTTGTCACTGATAAAACCAGCTTGCTTCCAGGCTTGAGCAATGGTGTATAGGTCGAAGATTCTGTACATTGCGGTCTTTCTAGGGTTTGCTTTCCCATCTATCCAATTGTATAAGGTTTTACGGCTCTGAACATGACACACTTGAGCCAGCTCGTCTTTGGTGAGGCAGAATACTGAACCGATTGTCTGAACAGTAGTGGCCAGTTTATTATGGCTTTGTTGCTCAATCAATGTTGGGATATGGTTTGAACCACTTAATGTCACACTGTAAATAGTACTGAGTGCACCACCAGAAGCTTGATAGAATCCATAACGATTTTCTAACTCTTCTCTTGATAACATCAAATGAACTCCAGGAGGGTTTACATATTGGTGGGATGACCCTGTTCCATGGTATGGATCGATATGAGTATCTGCTGTTAAGCCCATTTTTCATTCCTTGCATAATCTGTGGTGATTTGCCAGAAAGCTTGCCTGGAAATCTTATGCAATCCGCTCAGCTTATTTAATATCTCATCAATCTCAAAGCTGACTGCTTCTTCAGACGACTCCCAAAAATGATCAAAATCTAATATGATGCGTTCATTTGGAGATGTGTCGCCATCAACAGTGATTGGAGGTCCTTGAATGTCAGGTAAGCACAACAAATCGTGGTATCCATAGAGTGTTCTTATGACCAGTCGCCCCAGTTCCGTTATCAAAATGGTTTCACTCCGCTGATGCCCCAAGTTGCCTAAGTTAGTTAAGCAACCTGGCAAAGCAAAGTGAGGATTCACCAAATCTGAAACACTTTCGTTCTCATCAATTTCAACCAGATCGCTGTATCTTAAACCAATGCGTAAAATGAGTCCCGGCTCCACGATTTTTACCAAGGCTTCCAAAGTTTCTTTGCATGCAGCTGAAAAGCCCTGAAACCTAGAATATTCAGCCGTATAATAAATCAATCGTTCTTGGTTAATTTCTACAGCGCTTTTTTTATTAGCAGTCACAAACGACCAGCGATCCTGGGAAGATACAGCGATACCTGCTGGTTGAACGTGTACGCCTTGTTCAATCTTTTTTTCTGGTATGGGGTACCTCTTGCGTAGAGTGTCTTGTAAAGACGGTATGTACTCAGCTATTTTCATAACTGGTGAAAAGCGGAACTCTGCTAATACAAATCTAAGTGGTTGATTATTTAGCTTTTTATAGTCTTCCACGGTATTCCCCTGATGTTTAAGCCATTTTCTAATTATACGTAAAATTACACATAAATCACTGTTGGCTATATGACACAGGGAGTAACTGTGGTGGTCAAGTAAAACTGTACACCTAAATGGAAAGCTTTCATGCTATTTTACCGTGTAAATGCGATTTTCATCACCTAGGGTGACGAAAATCGCATCGCTCATGGCTGTTTTCTGCAGCAATGTAGTCTGCTTATCCGATAAGTGACTAAATAGTAATAAAAATGGATAACTTGTTGAATAATATGACTGTTTATTACAGGTTGCGAGATGTTATTTTGATATTGTAATATCTGAATATGTCATTGACTCAAATATAAAATGGGTGACGTTGGTATTATGAATATTAAATTTCAAAATAAAAATTGGATTACTTCAAGTTGCTCGGAGAGATTTGCTAGGCAGTTGGTTGAGCACAAAAAATCGGTTTTTGTTTCATTGGAAGATGTAAGCGCCTGCGGTCAAATAGTTTATCCTGGAAGTATTAACGTGATAGGTACCGTTGTATTTGATTCTCCCATTGTTTGGTCAAACTATTTAACTTTTGTACAGGTTGGGACGGAGCAAGAAGATGAGTATGAGGAAGAACTCAGTAACAAACTCTATCAACAATTGTTTAAAGAGTCTTTTGAGCAGGAAGTAGACTTTTTGCATCAAGTGACTGTTGAAGGTAATTCTTATCTTGAAGAAGCGTTATTCTTAGAAGCGTTGAATACGCGGTATTGTAAACCGTTAGAATGGATTAAAGTACTATCAGATTTTATGTCTTGTGGCATTGATTATGATTTAGATTCAGTGTTGGCAAGTACTCGTGCTCAGGCGTCGACTTTAAAAAATCGAGTTGAAAGTTTTGGTTATACTTATGCTTATTTGGTAGATTGTTTAGCACAAAGATGGCAGTTGGATCAATCTGTTTGTTTAGATTTCCGTTATGATGCAAGAAAAGGTTGGGGCGCTTTTGCTGATTGTGAAATTAAAGCGGGCACTTATTTGGGTAGCTATTTCGGACGTTATGTTACGCTGGGTGAAAATCTATTTTACCCTCTGCGTAGTGTAAGAGATGCTTATAGACTCAATCCTGGATTTTATACAAAAAATTGTGAAAAAAATAAAAGGACTGTTGTGGCTATTAGTGCAAAGTACTTTGGTAGTTTAGCATCACGCTATAATTGTGCGCATCCTAAAAATACTACGGCTTTAGTGATGAGTGTGATTGACCCTAGAACTGGTTTGCCCGTTTCTGTTTGTATTGCACAGCGAGATATTAGGCCGCAAGAGGAAATTACTTGGTTTTATGGGAAAAAGTATGCAAAAATGTTAGGTATATCCCTATAAAATTTTAGCGTGTTTTAATGGTGAAGGCTGAGTGTGCCGGATTTTTTGAGGTCAATTTTAATGAAAAAATTGAAAAATGAAAAAGACTTGTTGAAAAAAGCGATAGCTGCTGGTGTCAAGTATGGCGAAACACGAGGTGCTGTTGAGTTTGAATCCACAGATTCCGCCAATGAAAAAATTGAATACATTTATCGTTTGTTGGTGCATGATAGTTTGATACAGCCTATCCCAGAGGATCAAGTTTCGCAAAAGACGATGAGGCATAAACTCGCGATTTGGGCATCGAAACTGTAATATTTTATCTATATGTTATTACTATTCAGCTAGGCGTAATAATTCGTTAATACTGACTTTAGAGCGGGTTTGCTCGTCAACTCTTTTAACAATGATGGCTGCGTACAAGCTATATTGCTTATCTTTTGAAGGTAAAGATCCAGGCACAACCACGGAGCCAGAGGGTACTCGCCCATAGTGTATTTCGTTGGTTTCACGATCGAAAATTCGAGTGCTCTTACCGATAAAAACACCCATAGAGATGACACTGTCTTTCTCGACAATAACACCCTCGACTATTTCTGACCGAGCTCCTATAAAACAGTTGTCTTCAATAATGGTTGGATTAGCTTGTAGAGGCTCTAGTACACCGCCGATTCCTGCCCCTCCGGAAATATGAACATTTTTACCAATTTGAGCGCAGGAGCCCACGGTAGCCCAAGTGTCTATCATGGTGCCACTGTCAATAAAGGCACCGATATTGACATAGCTGGGCATTAATACGACATTAGGAGCGATATAAGAACCTTGTCGAGCAAGGGCAGGAGGGACAATGCGTATGCCTGTGTCGGCCAACTGGGCTGCACTCATGTTGGCAAACTTCATTGGAACTTTATCATAGTAGTGGGTAAATTGACCGTCTATAACTTGGTTCTCTTGTACTTTGAAGCTAAGTAGGACCGCTTTTTTCAACCATTGGTGGGTGATCCAGGTGCTATCTTTTTTCTCAGAAACTCTGAATTGACCACAGTTAAGGCCATCTAAAACTTGTGCGAGTGTAGACTTGAGCTCTTTGGGACAGTTGCCTGGGGTAAGTTCTTGTCTGTTTTCAAAGGCATTTTCTATTATAGATTTTAAATCGGTCATGGACAGTTTTCTCAGTCTTGATTGATTGAGCTGTGCATTATAAAGATAAAAGGAGCCAATAGCTACAAAAAGAGAAAACTGACAGCGCCTCAAACACGGGTTGGTTGCTAGTGTTTGAGGCGCTACTTTAATAAACGATCGTTTTGTTTATAATTGGCGGGTTCTGTTTATAATTGGCGGATAGTGCCTGCGCAGTTTTCAGGGGCATCGACGTAGCGATAGTCACCGCTGCTTTTACAAGCGGCGTTGCCACTCCAACCACGTCCATTTTTTGAAAGGCGTACGATACCAGAACCTGCTCTGCCATCATCAATTTTAAGATCTAGCTCTGCAAGTGTTGTTCCTGGAATAAAGCGCCCAGTATGAATTTCATGAGACCATTGGGCGGTGCCTTCAAATAAGTTGCCCCATTGTACTGTTATCCCTGAGCCAAAGCCGTTATCTGGACAAACATCTAATGGACAGCTTTGATTGTTGCCTTGTACATTGGCACCGGAATAGTTACCTTTAACCAGGCCGGCTGCTGATAATTGTGCCCAAATTTGCCCAGATTCTTGTCCCCAGTCGACCAGCCCATTGCCGTTACCGTTTTTAACGCCGGTGCCCCCTAGTTTGGTTTCTGCTGTATTGAAGTCACCAGGCAAGGCTTTGTAACGATCTCTAAAACCAAACCATGCGGCAGTAACACCTGAAATTTTATCGTTGAGTGCTCGCACCTCAGCGCTTTTAATCATTTCTTGCCCTTTTAACACGCCGCCCAGTAAAAGCCCAATAATGACCAGCACAATTGCAACTTCTACTAGAGTAAATCCACGACTTTGAGTGTGTGTCCGGTTCGTCAAGGTCATACTACTGTCCTCCAGAGGGGTTCATCTGATTAGATATAAAAATATTCTATGTAATATGAATAAGAGCATAATATGTGCCAGTATAATAATGCGCTAAGTTTTTGAGTTTTATTACGGTTGTTTATTCTGCCACACATTAGGTGGCGATATTTCAACATCATGATGAAATATTGTCGTGGAGCAAGGGGGAACAGGCACGTTCCTAAGGGTTGCATCATGAGGCAATACGAAATGCTACCTGATGGTCTTCATTTTTAGTTAAAAGAAGCTTATAGCCTGACTGTAAAGCTAGCTTGTAAGATTGTAGTAAGCCAATGCCATAACCTTTTTCTGAATTAACAGGTGTTTTAAATAACGATTCGGCGATAGTATCAGGTATTTTTTTACCGCTATCGCAAATTTCTAAGTAAAAATGATTATTTATTGTTTTGCAATGGAGTTTAATATCGATAGAGGGTGTTTCAATTCTTTTGAATCTGGCGTTTTCTAATAGGTTGTCAATAATATCGCTTAGAACATCAGCTTGGATTGTTGGGTTAGATTGAAAGTCCTCTGAAAAAATGATATCTCTTCCCCAGTTTAGTTTTTTAAACGATTCCCACCAGTCTTTAAGGTGTTGTGTTTCATATTCATTACGTTTTGTGTGATCGAATTTTTTTAGAGTTTTTTCTAGACGATTGGCTAACACAGTCATATTTTCCTTTAAAAGTGTGTGGATATCAGTTTGAGGGTTCATGTCTAAAAGTCCTGTCATGACACGAATAGATTGTAAAATGTTTTTGATATCATGTGTTAATTTGGCACCCATCTCATGAATTTCTCGCATTTTTTTTTGTTGTTCTATCGTTTGGCCATCCTGCTTTGTTTTATACATAATTAACGCGATATGCAGCAGTTGTTTTAGGTGCAATTTTAAAGCTGGAGATAATGTCTTGTTGCTGTAAACAGTAATTTCGGTTTGATACTCAATGATTGAAAACTGCGGTTTTTTTTCCTTTCCTAAAGTATAATGCTTGTTGTTGTGTGAAAACTTTGCCCCTGATATCCCTGGAATTTTTACAAAATAGTCTAATGTTTGTTGAATGAATGTTTTCGCATCAACTTTGGGGTTTGAATACACTTTGCTTAAATTTGTTACCCACTCTTCGAAAGAAGTATTTACATTCAGTAAATATTTTTCCCAAAATAATTTAAGGCCCCAAAGATTATTGTAAGGGTTCCAGAGTGCTGTTAGTAAAAAAATTGAAAAGCAAATGCACCCTAAAGAAAATGCGATAGCTTTATTGTATATATGCCCCATATAGGTGTAGGCTACTATTGTGCTCAGCATTAATAAAATTAAGATGATCACTGTTGTTAAGGTATGAAAAAGATCAATATAAGCATTGCTTGAGGTATAGGGTGGCAGTGCTGTCAGTGCCAGTATTGAGCAAAATGATAAGATAAAATAGATATCTTGTGTCGTACTGGTTGTAGAGGTTTGAAATAAAATATTAGGTAAGATGATCAGAAAAGTATTGCTGATCAGCCATATCAGAGCGGCACCGTATTTCCAGCGTGTAGTACGATGTGTGATGACCCGACCGCTGAGTAACCCTCCAAAAACTGCACTCCAAATTGCAAAAAGCCACCAATTAAGTAAGACAGTAAAGGCTATAATGGTGAAAAGTAATATAACAGTTTGTAAGGCTGTTAAAGTTGTGTGTTTTTTAAATAAGGGAGACCACATCAGTAGGCCACCAGTGTGTACTAAAAAACAGGCTTTTCCCAGCCATTGTTCGGGGGTGAGCCAGCTAATGCTCAACAATGCTGTCAGCATAATACCTAGGGTAAGATATTCGCTGAGAGCCAAGGTTTTATTTAAACGATTTTTAATGAAATAAAGCTCCATGACTACAGTATAAACAGGAATTTATTTCATACTCGTTCCATAAGTTTGCTAGTTTAAATGAGCGTAACGGTAAAAGACTATAATGTCCTAAGATATGAGGGCTTTAAAAAATGTAACAAAGGGTATGATTAGGAACGTGCATGAAATAATTTTAACATTTTTTTTCAGTATGGGAAAAGCTATGAAGACTTTGATTATTGCTAAATACACAATCATTGAAGGCATTTATAATAAAGTTATTCATATGACGCTCATCTTGGGTGTATTAGGAATCAGCTTATCAGTTTTTATCAGCTCTATTGTTGTGACTGAACACAACATTATTATAGCCAGTCTACTGTCTGCGTTTGGACGTTTGAGTGCTGTATTATTATTGGTTTTACTTAGTATTACTTCCATTATGCGTGAGCAGCAAGATAAAACGCTCGAATTAATTTTATCTTTGCCATTAAACAGATCAATCTATTTTATGGGTAAAACTTTGGGTTTTTTCTTTTTTTCGTTTATGGTTTGTTTGGTATGGGCCGTACTCGTTTCTTTTTATGTCCCTTTTTTTAACGCTTTGAATTGGGGTATAGGCTTATTTTATGAAGCCACATTGATGGTTTTGCTTGGGGTTTTGGTCGCTAGTACGTTTAAAAATGTGGTACCGGCTGTATTGGTTGCAATTTTATTTTATGTGACAGCTAGGTCTATGAATGCTTTAGAGTTGATTGCTACGAATCCTTTGGTTACAGCTGACTCTGCAACCTTGAGCTTGATGCGTGAAAGTTTAAGAATTATTAATTTACTATTGCCGGATTTAGACAGGTTTGCTGATGCTTCTAAACTGTTTTCTTTAGATGATTTGTCAAATCATTTGTATTTTTTATTGCAAGCTCTAGTGTATGGATACTTAATCAGTATGGTGTGTTTGTTTGATTTTTATAGGAAAAATTTATGAATGGATGAGAGTGTGAAGTGATGATGTTAAAGCATTGGTTGCAGAAGAAAATATGTGAACAAAGATCGATAACTTCAGTGCCTAATTTAATTGTGATGGGTCTGCTGATAGGGTTGTGTTTACAAGTTATCCTTAGTTATATTGTGCCTATGCCGAAAGTGAAAGCCAAACAATTGCCTCTTGTTTATGATTCTTCTTTGAAAATGTTAAGCTTTGGTGATGAAATTGTGTTGAGTAAAATTTTATTGCTTTGGCTTCAGTCTTTTGATGTACAGCCAGGAATCAGTTTATCGTATCATGATTTGGATTACGAGCAATTGACTCAATGGTTAAGTTTTATTTTATCTTTAGATCCAATGGCAGAATACCCTTTGTTATTAGGATCAAGAGTTTATATGCAAGTTGCGGATTCAGTTAGACAGCGTATTTTATTGAATTGGATTAAAGAAAAATTTTTACAACATCCCAATAAAAGATGGCGTTGGCTTGCTGAAGCAAGTGTTCATGCTAAACATAAGCTGAAAAATTTACCACTGGCCTTGGAGTATGCTCAGCTGTTACGTCAACATGCAAACAGCTTTTCTGTTCCTTATTGGGCTAAGGATTTAGAAATTATTTTACTTGAAGATATGAACGAATTTGAAGCAGCGCGTTTGTTAGTGGGGGCTTTGTTAGAAAGTGGTGAAATCAAGGATGTTTATGAAATTAATTTTTTGCAAGATAAACTGATGGAGTTGGAGCAAAAGATAGTAGGCCATAAAGGGTTATAAGTATGAAGACGCAATTTCTAATAAAAAAGCATGTTGGTTTTACTTTGGCGGAAGTTTTTTTTTCGTTGGTTTTTTTTGGTTTGATTATTGGTAGCTTTATGCGGACTCATGTTGTATTAATAGAAGCAAAGGTGAGGTTTTTACAGGATAAAATTGGTTCTGTTGAGCGTGCTTGGCTGACTTTTGTTGAGCGGTACCAGGCTGTTCCAGGCGATTATCTCTATGCAAAAGTTAATATTGATTCATCTTTATTACCAGGAAATGGAGATGGTTTGATAAATCAAAGTCAAGAGAGAGGTCAAGTTTGGTCACATATGATAGCTTCTGGTTTTTTTGAAAATAAGCATCTAGATGGCGCATCTATATATGAACAAGAATATGATTGTTCTTTGCGAAGTTGTCCGCATAACACCTTTGGTTATGGTATTAATGTTTCTTATGGCAATGAGGGGCAATCGAATGATGAGGCAGCTAATGAATTGATTTTGGGTAAAGGTATTCCCGCCCAGATTTTATTGCACTTAGATCAAAGCATAGATGATGGTAAGGCTGATCAAGGTAAATTGCAGCTTGGAAATGGAGGCCGTGGTTGGGATAATACATTGACGCAGATGTGTTTGCAATCGGAAGGTTTGTACGCAGGCAAGGCTATAAAAAATTGTGCGGCTGTGCTGCGAGTTTTTGAATAAGGGTGTTTATGGATATGCAGCATAAAGTAGAGGCTTTAAAGATAGAGGAACTGTGTGTTCAATATGGTGATCAGTTGATTTTAGATAAAGTGTCTTTGAATATTTCACAAGGTGATTTTTTTGGTTTGTTAGGGTTGAATGGCGCGGGTAAATCTACTTTAATTAAGAGTTTGTTAGATTTTCAAGAAGTGATGTCAGGTAAGATTTTACATGGGGGTGTTGATCATTTACAAACAGTCTCTAGGTCAAATTTAGCTTATTTACCAGAAAAATTTTCTCCGCCTTATTATTTGACAGGCCGTCATTTTTTGAATTACATGCTTGATCTATATGAGGTAGAAAAAGATGAAAAAACTATATTGGAGATGATGGTTGAGCTGGATTTAGATTCATCAGTTTTGAAAAAACCTGTGAAAAAATATTCAAAGGGAATGGCGCAGAAGTTGGGTTTGATCGCGTGTTTTTTGAGTCAAAAGCGGGTGTTGATTTTAGATGAACCTATGAGTGGTTTGGATCCTAAAGCTAGGGTGTTAGTAAAAAAGCAAATGCAACGCTTGAATGAGCAAGGGTGTACTATTTTTTTTAGTTCTCACTTGTTGTCAGATGTAGAGGAGCTTGCGAATAAGATGTCGGTCTTGTATAAGAAAAAGATTGCTTTTTTAGGGACGCCGAAAGATTTTAAAGGGCGTCATCATGCAAGTTCTTTGGAGCAAGCTTTTATGGCAGAGATTGCCGCATTTACGCCAGATACTGATGAGTGATGCGTGTAGTTTTAATTGGCCATTATTTGCTGTAACTTATTGATTTTAAATTTTATTTGTAATTTTTGTTCTATGATCGTAAATGACGGTTAGGTGCTTCTCAACCGTCTATTTTTGATCAAACAACGCACAATATTCTGTTCATATCTTGTTCTTTGAGTAATTTT
>JANQJO010000018.1 GCA_028281605.1 Pseudomonadales bacterium | reverse complement strand
ATGGGCGCATAGTTATTCTATGTAACCATTTTCATCAACGCAGATAGCGAGAAATAGGACAAGTATAAACAGGAATTTATTTCGTGCTCGTTCCTTAGTTACTTTTTTGCATAAATGAGATAAAAGCTGCTTTGGCTTCGGTGGAGTGGAGCCTTTGTGTGAATAGCTTACCTTCTTCATCAATTCTTTTTAATACCTGTTCTTGTTGTGTTTGACGTAATAATTTTTTTGTTAATAATACAGCTTCTGTTGGTTTTTCAGCGAGTGTTTCAGCTATTTCCAGTGCATGATTTTGTAGTTGTTCACTGCTTATTACCTGGTTAGCTAGCCCCCAAGATACGGCTGTATGGGCGTCAATGGTTTCACCAAGGAGCAGTAATTGGCATGCTCGTGGGTGTCCACACAAATTAGGTAGTAGTAAAGAGGAACTTGCCTCTGGGCATAAGCCGAGATCGGCAAAGGGTGTTTTTAGACGTGTGTGCTCACCTAGATAAACTAGGTCACAATGCAGTAATAGGGTTGTACCAATGCCAACGGCTGGGCCATTGGCAGCAGCGATCAAGGGTTTGTTCAGTGTTGCCAGTGTTGTTAAAAACTGATATACCGGCGACTCTGTTCCACTGGGCGGATTTAGCATGAAATCTTGAATGTCATTACCTGCTGAAAAGGTTTCTTCAGTGCCAGTAATGTAGTGTACTTTGACATGGGTATCCATTTCAGCTGTACTGAGCGCTTGGGTCAGCGTTTCGTACATGGCGCTATCAAGCGCATTCTTTTTCTCTAAACGGTTTATTTTGAGGCGTTGGACGCCGTTATGTTGGGAAACGTCAATATGTTCGCTCATGGTGCTTGATTACCCTGTGAACTCTTGTGAAATTTAGATGGACTCCAAATAGTGAACACTAAACCAATTTTCTGAATCCGTCCAGACTTTTACAGGTTTGAGCCCAGCTTGTTTGGCCAAGTGAGAGAAGCTATCTATAGAGTATTTATAGGAGTTTTCTGTATGTATGCTCTCTCCAGCTTTGAAAGTGATTGTTTGATTATTGATCACAGAACTTTGTTCGATAGTGCTTTCAAGATGCATCTCTATTCGTGAAGCAGCGTTATTAAAGAAAGCTTTATGTTTAAATTGATGGGGTTTGAAACCAGCTTGAGTGAGGCGGTTGATGTGGCACAGTATGTTTAAATTGAATGCGGCGGTGACACCGTCTAAATCATTATAGGCTAAATTGAGGGTTTCTTGACTTTTAATTAAGTCAACACCAATGAGCAATCCACCTGTCGGTTCTATCCACTTGGCAATGTTTTTTAAAAAAGACAGTGTTGCTGCAGGTTCAAAGTTCCCAATACTGGAGCCTGGGAAAAAAGCTACTTTTTTACCTAAATTTGGGGGCAAGCTTGGTAAAGCATGACAATAGTCTGCGCTAATTGCGTGTATGTTTAGCCACGGGAATGCATCAGTTAATTTCAGCGTATTTTCTTTGAGAAAGGTTTCAGAGATATCAATAGGGATATAGGTGTTTGGTCTTAAAGTTTCCAATAAAATTTGTACTTTGGTGCTGTTTCCGCTGCCTAGTTCTAGCAATGAAATATTGTGTTGTGGTGTCTTAGTGATGGTGTTGGCGATGTCGTTACAATTGGTTTGCAGTATGCTGATTTCTTTACGAGTGACATAATACTCTGGTTGATTGGTTATTTTTTCAAATAGCTCTGAGCCTTTTTGATCATAGAAAAACTTTGGTGAAAGGTGTTTGGGGACAGATAATAAGCCGTTTAAAATCTCAGTGGTTATATTCGGTTTGCATGTGGAGTATTGGCGGTTAAACGTGTAGTTATCCAAGTGCTTTTTACTGGTGTTTCGCATGGTTTGTTCCTTGTGTGGTTTGTCTTTTGTTAGTGGTGCATGGGTTGGTGAGTTGGTGAGTTGCTGCTTGAGGTAGATTTACTTGTCTTCTAAATCATAAGCGAGCCTAAAGCCCATTGTTTGCCAACGCTCATGAGGATAAAAAAAGTTACGATATGTCGGGCGAATGTGAGATAGAGGTGTTAAGCAGGAGCCTCCTTTGAGGACCATTTGCTTGCTCATAAACTTACCATTATATTCACCTAGTGGGTCTAGTGTTTGGCGATAGCCTGGGTAGGCGCTGTACGGGCTTTGTGTCCACTCCCAGGTGCCACCAAATAAAGCGAAAGTTTCTGATAGGCTGGTTTCAAACTGTCTAAGTGGTAAGGGGGTATAAATTTGATTGTCGATAAATTGACCTTTAATGGGGCGATTGCGGGCAATGAACTCCCATTCCTGTTCGCTCGGTAATCTCATACCTGCCCAGCGAGCATAGGCATCTGCTTCATAGAAACTAATATGATGAATAGGCGCGGTTTGTGCGATGGGTAAAAAGCCGTGTAAGCTAAAATGGTGGTATTGACCGTTGCTTTTGGTCCAGTACAGTGGCAATGTCCAGTGTTCGTTTTGCACATGGTGCCAACCTTCATCTAGCCAAAGCTCAGGCCTGTGATAGCCGTCGCTTTCGATAAATTCAATAAACTCTGCACAAGTGATCGGTCGTGTGGCCAGTGCGAAGCCGTTGAGGTAATGACCGTGTTTGGGGGTTTCATTGTCAAAGCAAAACGTGGTGCTGGTTGTGTCAGTGCCGATTTCTGTCAGTTGTGGTGGTGTTTCTATGAAGGTAAGCGGTAAAATGGGTTTTGATTCTTCAAGCGGTTTGTGTAAGGTTTGATAGGTAGGTAAAAGAGGATTGTGTGAAAAGTTATAGTGCAAATCGGTTAGCATCAGCTCTTGATGCTGTTGTTCATGATTTAAGCCCAGTTGTAATAAGCTTGTGAGTTGATAGGCTTGCGCTTCAGGCAGCTGCTCTAGTGTGTTTATCCAGTGACAGATGATCTCATCGATTGAAGTTCTGTAACGCATGACTTCTTTTTGGGTTGGGCGTGAAAGCAGGCTTCTTTGAGATCGTTTATAAGGGGTGCCAATGCTATGATAGTATGAATTGAACAAGTGTTCGTATAGTGGATTAATAGAGACATAAGAAGGCTCTAAACTTTTAAGAATAAAGGTTTCAAAGAACCAAGTGGTATGGCCCAAATGCCATTTAATTGGGCTGACAAATGGGCTTGCTTGCAGTAGCATGTCTTCTACTTCTAGAGAGTCGCATAATGCTACTGTTTGATCGCGTACTTGTATATAAAGATCTGATAAATTTGTAGTCAGAGAGGACATGATGATAAATACTTTCCTTACCTTAGTGGTTTTTAGGCGTATGAAATGAGACAGGCGCCTATTGACTCTTGAAACAAATTGTGAGTTTTCACTGAGAAGAGGGCTTTTATTCTGATAGCCTCTTTAAAAAAGTCATATACTATAGCGAGACTCAGAATGATTCGATATTTATTTTTTCAGCACGCATTAATATATCCCTATAGTTCGATGGCAGCATTCTTGTTTGCCGCCATCGGCTTCCAAAATAAATATCGAATCATTCTGAGTCTCGCTATAGCTAGCAAAACGAGCAGTTTAGCACAGCCTGATATTCCATGCCATTGATTATTCCTAGTAATTGGAGTGGTGTGATATGTGTTGGTTAACTTTTTCTGGGTCTAAGATGTCTGTCGTATAGAGCTGTTTAATGAGGTTTTGTTGTGGATTCATTTTTTGAAAGATTGAAATACCCTAACAATTGGTACAGCCCGATCAGGGTTTTTCAAAAGGATCTAAACACATTGACTTTAGAAGCTATGCATAAAATGCGATTTATTCAGAGAAGTTTACAGCAGTGTGAAATACCGAATAATTTAATAGATGGAATTTCAGCAACATTACAGGATGATCAAATTCAGCAGGCGTTAGCTGATACGAAACAAACCTCGGTTTTAACCTCTGAAACAAATGTGCAAATATTTTGGGCACAATTTACTTTTTTGGAGTTTTATGAGGTATTACAAAAGTGTCAAGACACAGCTTTGTCTGTACAATTGCTCGAATGTTATTGCAGTTTCCAAGGTATCTTGAGTCGAATTGATCGGCAGATAGGGCTTGATAGAGAGACTTTGTTGTATTGGGCTTGGGCTTTGCGTCAAAGTGTGATAATTGATGACCAAGCTGAGTCAATAGAAGGATTAGAGGAATCTGCTATTTATCAGACAATTCATGCTTTGCATAAAATCAGTGTTGGGCTTGCTGGTGGCACAGTGACGAGAGAGGGGTTTAAGGCTTTAACGATTGAGCTCAATATCCCCGATTTCAAAAGAATTTTTTATTTTAAAGTTGAGTATTGCCAGCGTATCAAAGCCATGTTTCTAGCAGGTCTTTGTGGTATGTGTGATCAAATAGACTGTGTTGTAAGTTCGCAGAAAGTGTATGAGATTCCATTGGCTTATTTTATGAGGTATGTAAGATACGTGACAGAAGTTTTTTTGATTAAGGAGTATTTACAACAGGAAGATATGGCTAACAGTCTTTTTTTGAGTGATCGTTTGCCCTGTGAGCAGCATATGGTTATTGCGCTTTACCGTGCATCTTTGCCGAGTGTTGAAGTCGATCATAATTTATATGTTATTTATCGGCAGCGGCTGACAGATATGTTGACCAATACGCATTTCAACGCTTTTGATTGTGATAAGAAAGCATGTATTTTGTTGATGCTCAATAATCAATTCAGTTTGGAAGATAAAATACGATTTTTGCAAGAAAATTGGTTATGGCAGAATAAAAAACTTGCGTTAAATATTACCAGTGATGCGATAGCATTCAATACAGCAACGCACAAGCTTGTGCTGGAGCTTGAAAAAAAAATTTCACACATTTTGTATAAGGACTCTAGTTATTATGCTGAGACTGCCTTGTACAATTTTAGGCGTATGATTACGGATTATAAAGAACTGTTTGAGCATAATGTGATATTGTTGCAGCAGTTGGCTGAGGCGCCCTATATGTTGATCGATTATAATTCTTAACGTTTATGTATCATGGTTGTATATGCTGATTTGGTTACGGCCTCCCTCTTTAGACTGATAAAGTGCTTTGTCTGAAGCTTTTAACCAATCTTCGTGACTACTGAATTTATAGTTGAATTCAGCTATTCCTAGGCTGATAGTATAATGGATTTTTTTACTCATGTAGATGACAGGTTTTTTTTCTATTGTTTGTCTTAGGCGGTTGGCAAATAAGGCGGCATTTTTAGCAGTTGTATCTATTAAAATTAAACAAAACTCTTCACCGCCATAGCGTCCTGCTATGTCTGTCTCTCTTTTGCATTGTGTGATAATGGTAGAGGTTGAGCGGATGACATCATCGCCTGCCTGGTGTCCATAGGTGTCGTTGATTTTTTTGAAATAATCGATGTCAAGCATGATTAAGCTGAGGGGGTGTCTGGTTCTTTTCGCGCGCCTAAATTCACTGCGCAGTAACTTTTCCCAATATCCTCGGTTATAAAGGCCTGTTAATGTATCGCTGCGGCTGAGCTTTTTTAAATTGGCGTTGGCGGCTTTGAGGGCTGCTCGGTTACTGGCAACGTCGGTCACATCGTAAATTAATAAGCTGATGTATTGTACTTCTCCTTGAGCGCTTTCCAAGGGGAAAATAGTGGTATTTTGATACATAAAGTTTGCGGTGCCTGTGATGGGGCGGTAATTTTTGAAACGAAATACGTAGGGACGCTGTTCCCAGATAGTAAAGGCTTGATTTTTTAGAAGAAAGACAGATTCAGCTTTATTAATAAGCCATTTTTTATCAATTTCAGGGAACAGCTCAAAGATTTCTTTTGATTTGGCACGGTCTGCAGAAATACCACTGTGGTTTTCCATGAAACCATTCCAGGTTTGAACTCGGTATTCCCGATCTAAAATGATGAGGCCGACATCAATGTTTTGTATCATATCCATCAGCCAGTGAAATTCTGTTATATCATCCATAGTTTTGTATCATAATATCTTTACTTAGGAGGTGTGACAAAACACCTCCTTAGCTTAATAGATAATTGGCTTTTTCTTTCAACATTTTTAGCGAGTCTTCTGTAAATAATAAAAGTAAATCACAGTTTACGTTGTGATTTTCGATTGTATAATTAATTTCTATAGCTAGGGTTTTTTTCCAGCGTTGGTCATTGTTTTTGACTAGGTCAGAGATGTTGACGTGTCTACCTAAGACGGTAGGATGCCCTTGGCTGAAGTTGATATCTAGTTGCTCAGCAATGCCCTTTAAGCAGGCGCCAATGAGGATGTTAGAGGTGTCCATAAGAATTTCTAGCTCTAGAGATTCGTCTGCCTCTTTTATGGCTTTATTTTTGTTTAATTTAGCAATATCAGTGAAAGAGGTATCATTAAAAATTAACAGAGCTTCCCCTGAGAGTCCTCCGCCAATAAAACCTTGGCAGACGGCTGATACTTGTTCGTTCTCATCGATGGCAGATAAGGCCATTTTTAATTCGCTGGCTTCAAGAAGATTGACATTAGGAATGGGCAGAATAATAAAAACTTCTAGTATTCTTGCTAGTAAATCAGCAGCACGGCCCATAGCAACGTTTGCTATTTCCTGAAAGCAGTCTATGTAATCTTCTTCTAGTTTTAAATCATTGGTATCCATTGATGTTGACCCGTCGTCGGTTAGTCTGAATAAATACCATAAGCAGCAAGTACTTGTTTGGTTTTTTCCCGGTCGATGGGTTTTTTAATAAAATCTAGTGCTCCCATTTTTTTTACTCGATCTACGGCTTCAGGTTGGATATCGCCTGATACGACAATGACCATGCTGGGGAGATCGCATTTTTTAATTTGCTCAAGTACTTGATAGCCATCCATGACAGGCATGGTCAGGTCAAGAAACATAATGTTAGCTTTACCTTCTTCAATAGCTGTGATAGCCTCTTGGCCGTTGGTGGCGAATGAAATTTCGATGTCCCACCCTTCAGGTAGGGCCTTTGACATTTGCTTTCTCGCAAAGCCAGAGTCGTCACAAATTAGTACGTTAGTGCTCATATGTGGGTGCTCATGATTGCAAGCTGGTTTCTGTCGGTTTTCTGTGGTGTGGTCATCAATATAATTAAAGGAAATGATTGAGAATAATTCTACTGTCAATTATTTGTCTGCTTGCATAGCTGATCAATAGTGGTCAATAGCCTTCTTTAGCTGTGTGTGACATTGGAGTGGGTGGTAGTGTTCAAAGCAGTGTTTCAGAACATTTGTACGATAGGTTTTTTATTTTGGGTCAATGTAGTTGATGCGGCTCAATTTAAGCGTTTTGGTGCGTTTGAGATTCATTATAATGCTTTTTACAGCATAGATATTGCCTCTACTGTAGCGCAGATGCACCAGTTACCACGTGATGACAATATAGCATGGATTAATATCAGTATTGTTAAAAAAGCAGAGAATCAAGCGCGATCACACCGGGCAGATATTATTTTAGAAGTTCAAAATTTAGCAGGCCAGGTTAAGAAAGTTCCATTAAGAGAGATTAAAGAAAAGGATGCTCTGTATTACATCGGCCATTTTCGATTTGCGCATGCTGAGACTTTTCGTTTTAACATAGAAGTTAGGCCTAGTGATGATGAAAACCAGATTTATGAGATTTATCATCAACAAACTTTTTACGGTCAACAATAGCCAATCCAGGTGAGAGCAGTGAATACTGAAGGTATTGAGAAACTTTTTTTAGCAACTCATAATGCAGGTAAGTCTACAGAAATTATGCAATTGCTTACACCGTTTGGGATTAAAGTGCTTGATGCAACTCAGGTTGTACTGCCTGATGTAGCTGAGACTGGTCAGACTTTTGTAGAAAATGCATTGATTAAAGCGCGTCATGGTGCCAGGTGCAGTGGACTACCTACTTTAGCTGATGATTCTGGGTTGATTGTGCCTGTGTTAAAAGGGTTGCCAGGTGTGAAATCTGCCCGTTTTGCTGGGGATCAGGCTACGGATGAGGATAACAGGCAAAAGCTTTTGCAGGCATTGTCTGATGTACCTGTTGCTGAACGCGTAGCGTATTTTTACTGTGTTTTAGTTTTATTGCGCAATCCTGAAGACCCTGTGCCTGTTATAACGCAAGGATATTGGCATGGGGTTGTGCTACATGCGCCTAGAGGCAGTGGTGGGTTTGGTTACGATCCAATTTTTGAAGATCCAAGTCAACAAAAAACAGCGGCAGAATTGGAGCCTTCATTAAAAAACAAGCTGAGTCATAGAGGTAAGGCTTTGGCTAAACTGCTTAGGAGGTGTTAAGGAACGAGCATGAAATACATTCCTGTTTATACTTGTTCTATTGCTCGTTATCTGCGTTGATGAAAATGGTTGCATAGAATAACTATGCGCCCATTTTCTCGCCTTGATAGCAAAAAATAGTCCTGCGTATAAACAGGAATTTATCAGCAAGTGACAGTAATAACTCAGTAAATGGTAAAAGATGAACGAATCAGAGAGGGGCTTTCAATAGCAGAATTCAAACCGTTACTGTTGAAATTGTAGAACCAACTCTACCGGTCAATCGCTTGATTATATGGCACGGCCTCTTCTTGCCAACTGCTTATCAGTTTAGCTCAACCGCCATAAGCATTCAACACCTAGATACAGATGAGCAACTATTTCACTTTCACGATCAAGCATTATACAAATGGGCTTCAGGATCTTTACCAATTTTTTCGACGATTTTAGGGTATTTAGAATCTGGATCAGCCTCTAATAATTTCCTGCTTTTTTTATTTGGAATATCCACTGATCACCAAAATCATACAGAAAATAAAACTTCAGATTTCCAAGTGGGTAAATAGAGCTTAAGGTTGAAGTATAAGGCCTACACTCATTTGGATAATAATCTTCTTTATTACCAAAAATAACTTTTTTATTTTGAGGAGTTCGCCCTAAATAAAATAGGTGCGAATGATCAAAACCATTCGCTTCTCTTATAATATCGAAGAGAGCATACATAGTTGCACTTTCATCTATGTCAATTATGCGTATTGTTTCATGATCATAATGCCGACCATCAATACACTCTACCGTCAATCTATATATCATTACAATCCTCAAATTGTATTGGTGTAAAATTCATAATACACAAGCTTTATGACGCCGCTGTAATTTGCGTGCTGTAGCTTAGCGGAAGCACATCAAATTGACAGCTTTGTTAGACATCTTTTTTTCTGTGTATTTTGATTTCATTAACAATATCTTTCACAGACATATCCTGAAACAATTGGTCTCGCTCTAAGGTATAATTTCCAAAACCGACTCTAAACTGGTTTAAAAATCGTATTGTATTAACTACACCAATCTCCTTTATAAGAGTATTGGTAGCTTGCTGAGTTATTTCTGAAATAGGCTGAAAATGCGTTGTCATTTGATAACCTCCGGTAAAAGATTAAGTATGGAAACAACCTTGCAGGAGAGGCTAGATATTACGCTAGCTTTTTTTAGAAATTTATCGTCACACGTTGTAAAAAAATCTGCTTTAGCCACTGATGCAATTGATAAATGTAAAGCATCTATAGGATTGATCCCGGAATCTTCTAAAGATTTTGCTAGGATCTCTACCTCATCAATAATCTTTAAACGTTCACTGGCTAACCCTAAAATAGCCGCTGCCTCATTTCGACGATGCTCATCTGGAATACGAAAAATTTCATACTCTAGGACTTCTGAACTCAGTAACAAGATATCCCTGGCCTGAACTGTAGCAAGAACAGCCAAAACAGCTTCTGTTTCAACCCTAACTCTTGGCTGTGTTTGATCATCAAGAGGACGTTGAAGACAGCAATTATCCAAATATATTCTCATTTTGAGTTATATTCCGCAATTTGATTGAAGGTCTAACGCCTTTGTAACGAGCCCACCGTGCCAAACTGATCGGCTCCCGTTGACAAGATTTGTTGAACTAAGCCGCAAAGCGGCAGAATAACAGCACCATGCCAATAGCCGATATCTCCTCTTATGTACTCAATCCCGGGTACTACAACCAAGAGGAAACATCGTATGAACAAAACTGAACAAAAACGCTATCAGTCACTCTATCAACAACATGTTAACGCATTAACCTGCCAAAGTAAAAGTGATAATACTATTCAAAGCTATGCCCGTGCTTTACGCCGTATTACCGAATATTTTGACTGCTGCCCTGATCGTTTAACCCAACAGCACCTTGAGGAGTGTAGTGCTCGTTTTTTAGAGAGCATGAAACAGGCTGGTTTTTCATATGTACCACTTCATCCAAAACAATGTATGATTGAGTGTAAGCCTGTAGGTAAGGGTTTGCCTGCCTTAACCTATTTGGCTCGCTATCTTTACCTAGGCGTCATCAGTGAGAAACACATCATTGATGATGATGGTGCTCATGTTGCCTTCTAATATACCCAAGTTTTCCCTCCATTTTGACCACTACACCCTAACTTATTGAAAAAAAAGAGATTGACAATAGAGATCGCCTGTTGTAGTGTGCATTTTTATGACCACTACATAGACCAATCTCTGAAGGGAAAAAACAAAAAAAGTGAGTTTTATACGTAAAATAAAGCGTAAAGGACGAATTTACCTAGCCGAGGTAGAAAATCAACGAAAAGACGGTAAGGTGCGCCAAAAGTTCATTCGCTATATTGGCACAGAACCAAGCCCCGAGAAAAGTGCTTTCCCTCAATCTAGCAATGACCTCCACATAGACTCTGTCAAAATTCATGGATCAGTTTTAGTTCTCCATGAATTAGCTAAAAAAATTGGTCTCGATAAATTGCTTGGAGATCATGCGCAGTCTATTCTAACACTTGTATATGCCCATTGCCATGAATATAAAAGCATACGAGATGTCAGCAAATGGTTTCAAAAAACGGATTTAAGTGTGATCTTTGGAGTTAAAAAAATAACGGAAAAACAACTATATAGAGCACTTTTTGCATTAGAAGACTTTGATCAACTTTCATTACAAAAATTCGTGTATGAATCAATCTGTAAGATTTGCAAAGAATCAGACACATCAGTTATCTATGATGTGACCAATACTTATTTCTACGGCAGCAAATGCCACCTCTCAAAAAACGGTAAAGATAAAGAAGGTGTTCAGGGAAGGCCGCTGATACAAATAGGGCTTGCTGTAACCAAAAAATTTGGTATTCCTATTTTTCATCAAGTACATTCAAGTAATGTTAGTGACAGTAAAATTTTTTCAGAGGCAATCCATATTCTTGGAGACTTAGGAATAAGGCATGGGAACATAGTTTATGATCGTGGTATGAATTCTAAAGCAAGCATTTTAAAATTATCGAATAAGCATTGGCATATCATTGGAGGCATGCCTTTACATAAGGGAATCAAATCAGAAGTGTTAAAGATGGACCTTAGCAAGGTCGAATCTTATCGTAATCGAATTCAACAAGGAAATAGTATTTTTTATTCAGTAAGTCGACCCTATTCAGCTGGCACAGTAAAAGGCCGTCTGCATATTATTATCAATGCTGAAAAAAAGCAGCATGATCGAGAAAAACGCTTAAAAAAGCTGTTTTTTTACAAAAATAATGATGTTGAAGTGGAAAAGTCTTATAAAAAATTTTTTACGAAAGCAGGTGGCATCAATAGTCATGCATTACAACGTGCAGAAGTATATGATGGTATGTCAGTTATATTTTCAACAGGTAGGCACTCACGTGAAGAGATTATTCGTTTATATTTTGAAAAAGATTTAGTAGAAAAATGTTTTCAGCTAATGAAAGGGGTATTATCTTTGAGACCAATTAGGTGTTGGCTAGATGAAAAAGTTAAAGCACATATGATGATTTGCTATCTTTCTTATGCCTTGTTAGCGACATTTAGTTTCATGTTAAAAAACAGTAAGTTAGGTGTATCTGAGCTATCTGTGCCTTCGGCGCTCGATGAATTAGAAGAAGTATACAAAGTATACCATAGGGGATCTTCAGGACAAAAAGATAGTAACCAATTGTTTTTTAACATTATTTCTCTAACATCACTCCAAGAAAAAATTTTGAAATCAATTATTCCTGATTTTAAAGTGTAGTGGTCAAAATGGAGGGAAAACTTGGGAATATAAGAACAGTCGATCGAGCCAATTTCAGACTCGTAAGCTCAAAGGGGCAGATTTTATATGGCTTATTTTACAACATGTTCTACCTAAAGGCTTTCGACGTGCAAGAGATTATGGTTTTTTACACGACAATGCCAAACATTTCTCTTTTTACTAAAACACTGCTGGAAATGTCTTTGGGCTTACTTGGTTTCTAATGAGATAGATGAAATAGAGTTTGCTGAAATTCTGACTAAAAAAATGCAGTTTCGTTATTAAATAAAAAGGAGACTCTCTGCTCCGAATACAGAGATTAATCGAATCAACAAAGGAGGTGAACTGAAGCAAAATACATTTTTTTATCATTTGTCCTCACTTTTTTACAAGTGGGAGGGGTGCACTATTTTGTCTGGAGAAGATACAGGTATTACTTGCTCAGTAGCTTAGCATGGACTCTGAATAGCTGGTAAGAGGACGGAGACCGTGAGGCCTCCTCCTACTCGATTTTTGGGGTGAGCAGTTACGAAATTACACCATTCTTCCTTGACACGTAGCATAGGCTGATATACGATTTGACACCTTAGATCAGTAACTTATGGTTAGAGTATCGAAGTAAACGGATTAAAGTCAATTTGTTTAGAAGATTAAGTCTCAGTGAAATAATAAATCGGCAGATAAAGTCTAGTGCGAATAAATAAAATAGAGTTTTTTTCTATACACTCCATCAAGTTGATTACATTAGCAGGTTTAGTTGTACTTGCTCTTGGGTCATTAGGTAAGGGTGTAAAAGATGGGCTAAGTGAAGGGCGCTCCCAAGATTTTCAATGGTGGGGTAGCAAGTATTTGCTTGAACAAAAAGACCCATACAATGCTGTGCTTAAGACTCCTGATGCAGAGCAACCTCCTTATATTTTATCGCAAGCCCCCAATTACCCTGCTACAGGCTTGTTTTTTTTATGGCCTTATGCCGCAATGGATTTTGCTGATGCTAAGATTTTATGGATAATAACAAATCTTTCTTGCCTGTTTTTATTGTTTTTGTCGTTCAAGATATTATTTTTTCAAGGTAAATCTTGGGTCCCTTTGGGAATTGCTTTTCTGCTACTTCTGATAAGCGCACCTTTTAGGAACTTGCTCTCCAATGGCCAACATGCTCTATTTACTGTAGCTAGTTTTATGTGGGCTATTTATTTTTTAAAAAGTAATAAATATTTATCGAGTATTCTGTTGGCGATATCGTGGTTAAAGTACTCGATTACTTTTCCATTATCTCTTTATTTTATCAAGAAAAGGGAGTGGAAAGTACTTGTCTTAGCTACTGCTATACACTTGTCGGTATATGGGTTTTTGCTATTTTGGGTTGAGAACAGCGATCCTATCTCTATTTTATTTGGGCCCATTTATGTTGCTTTAAAAATTGTGAATGCAGGGTACTTAAATATCAGTGCTGTAATGGCTTGGTTGGAATTAGGTAGAGTTTATACTTTGATATTTACTTTTATCACTGTTGTGTTGACAGCCCTGTGTTTGATGAAATATCCCATTTCTAATCGAGAAAGTGAGCTGCGATTGTTGTCAGTGCTTGCTTTCTTTTCATTGATTATTATGTTTCATTCGCAGTACGATTATATTTTGTTGGTTTTTCCACTTGCTGTAGTCTTGAGTGAAAGGATAGAACATTTTTATCAAAAACTCCTGTTGTTGGCAATCGCAGTTGTATGGTATTTGGATAAAATACCATACCTGATTTGGAAATATTCAGATTCCTTAGATAAAAATATACAGTATTATTATGCGGTTCCCTATTACTATGGGATATTAGCCTTTGTTTTTTATATGGCTTTCTTTTTTGTGCTGTTTGGACTAGTTTCAAAAAGAAGCCAGGATAGTGCTAGCGCTTAAAGCATAATACAGAAAATGGAATTTTAAGATTGTTTGCTAAGGAGTTTGCTGTGTGTAGATTTGTATTATGCATATTTCCCCTTTTTTATCTTTTTGTCAATACCTGTTCTTTTGCTGATGATACCGTCGCGGTGGTTCCGGGCACCTTTGAGGTAAGCCCTAGTGGTGCAGCGACCTACACGATTCCAATTGATGTTCCACCTGGAATTAATGGAATGCAACCAAATTTAGCTTTTGTTTATAATAGCCAATCCGGCAATGGAGAGCTCGGTCTTGGGTGGGGACTCTCAGGCTTAAGTGCTGTTATGCGTTGTCCAACCGATCTAACCAGAGACGGTTATATTGACCCAGTTGATTACGATGATAATGACCAATTTTGTCTTGGTGGGAGTCGTTATACTCAGACAGTAAGTGGCTCAACGCTTTATCATGAAGCGGTTTATTCTCCTGATGTAGGTTCATCTAATAAACTTACTTCCTATGACAGTAACGGAGATGGGCCTGATTATTGGGTGTTACATAGAGATGATGCAACTATAACTCGTTTTGGTGGTTCTCCAGAATACGAAGTAAAATTTAATTCACTATCTAATATTGATCAGTGGTTATTAAAAGAGGTTGAGGATCGGTTTGGTAATAAAGTCACATACCGATACCAATATAATCAAGCTCAAGGTATTAGCCTGTTACAGACAGTTGAGTACTCCAGCTATATTGTAAAGTTTACCTATGAAACACGTCCTGATGCAAATTGGCCTAAAGGAGGTGTTTTGGTTGATCATTCAAAAAGATTAAAAAGTATCGAAGTCAAAAATGGAGTTCATTCGCTAAGAACCTATAATTTATCCTATGATGTGAATAACCGTCAATCTGTTGTGTCAAAAATTGAATTATGCTCTTCTCCAACAGTTTGCTTAGAGACATTATTCGTATCTAACCAAACTATTGTTGAAGACTTTGATACGCCTGCAATACGGACTTACAGCTTTGGTTCGACATGGGGAACAGAGGAACACTACAGTACTATTCAATATCCTGATGTAACCGGTGATGGTAGAGTTGATGTTTGTGGTAGAGCCTCTAATGGTATTTTATGTGCGGTTAGTGATGGCGCACAATTTATTGATGATAAAATATGGACCACACAATATGGTTTGGATTGGGATTATCCAGAGCATTATGCAACGATTCGATTCCCAGATTTAAATGGGGATACCAAAGCTGATATTTGTGCAAGAGCTTCAGATGGCATTATTTGTGGGCTGAGTAATGGCGATGGATTTGATCAGACCTCTCGTTGGACTTCTGCCTATGGTGCTTCTTGGGGAGTTGCTGAGCATTATTCAACAATTAGCTATCCGGATATTAATGGAGATGGTCGTGCTGATATTTGTGGTCGGGCTTCTAATGGTATTCTCTGTGCAATTAACACAGGTACAGGGTTTGGAACCCCCACTATTTGGACGAGTCAATATGGAGTCGGCTGGGGATATGAAGAGCACTATTCTACGATCAGCTTTCCTGATTTAAATGCCGATGGCCAAGCCGATGTTTGTGGTCGGGCTGCAGATGGTATCATTTGTGGTATCAGTAATGGTGCAACGGGTTTTATTAACACTACGTATTGGACCAATGGCTACAGTGCCACTTGGAATACGCCTGAGTACTACTCAACGATTCGATATCCAGATTTGAATGGAGATGGTAGAGCTGATATTTGTGGTAGAGCTTCAAATGGAATTTTATGTGAACTGAATGATGGTTCAGGATTTTTGCCTGGCAATATTTGGACCTCTCAGTTTGGTGCTTCTTGGTCAGCTCCTGAACATTACTCGACGATTGTCTATTTAGATCTCAATGCTGATGGTCTTACTGATATTTGTGGTCGAGCTTCTAATGGTATGATTTGTGGTTTTAACGATGGTCAAGGGTTTATTGATGATAAAGTGTGGACGAGTCAATATGGTCAGGGTTGGAGTGCTCCAGAGCACTATGCAACTATTGGTTATGGAGATTTAGATGGGGATGGTTTAGCTGATATTTGTGTTAGAGCCTCTAATGGTATTTTGTGTGGCTTCAATCGTATAGAGGTTCCTAGATTAGAGCTTATTACTACAAATTTCGGGGCTTATACGAATATAGATTATGCTTACCTGACGGACCCAACTTACTACATAAAAGGGGCGGGAGCTATTTATCCAGAATTCGATTTTCTTGGAGCACTGCCAGTAGTCAGTCAAGTCCAAACAGATAACGGTCTTGGTTCTACGAATTTAACTGGTTATGCTTATTCGTCTATGAAAGTTCACCGGCGTGGCATGGGAGGTTTAGGCTTTGGATCAGTGGTTGAGAACAATCAATCGGCAGGTCTTGTTACCACGACTTTCTATTCCCAAGATTGGTCAAATATGACAGTAGGTATGATTGAAAGTCAGCTTGTCGACAGTTCGGGCGATGGTAGGCTCACTACAACTTATAATGAATTTGTCACCTATACAAGTGGTCCTGTGAGTTTACCCTTTATTAAAACCAGCACCGTACAAAAAGACGATTTAAACGGGGCTAAAATGAATGTTGTAACAACGCAGAGAGTAATAGACCCAAACGCTTGGTTGCTCACGCAAACTGTAACCTGTGCCGGTTCGTTTGGAGTGACCATCGATCGAGCTTATGATTGTTGGGAGTTGAACAAAGTTCAGCAAGTTACAACTACTTATCAATATTATTCTTTCCTTCATGTTCCAGAATTACAGCCTTTTGTACAACAAGAAACAATAGAAGCGACAGTATTTGGTCCTGCGTTGCCTTTCCAGTCAAATACGCAAACCAAAGTAAAATCTTATGACTACTATTTAAATACAGGTAAGTTAAAACAAACAGTAGTGGAACCCAACACGAGTCTTGAGATTACTACAGACTATGAATATGATGCTTTGTTAGGTCAGCGAACCAAGACAATTCTCAGTGGTGCAGACATTACAACACGAACCTCTGAGAGTATTTATGATAATACGGGCAGATATCATAAAACGATCAATGCTTTAGGGCATGAGACGATCTACTATTATGATAACGCAGCTTATTCCTGGAAGCCGACACGCATTGCTAATCCAAGTACTGGCACTACGACCGTGATATATGACAGCTTTGGCCAAGAAAAGCAAAGAATTTTACCTGATGGAAAAATTACAGTAACAGACAAAGAGTGGTGTATCAGCACATGTTCAGCAGGTGAGCTTTTTTACAGCTACATAGCACGTACGGGGCAGCCTACAGTACATAGTTATTATGATACTTTGGGCAGAGAAGTGAGAACTGAGCGTCAAGGTCAAACATCTGCTGGGGTCTATAATTTTATATTTGTGACGAAAGAATACGATACTTTAGGAAGGGTGATTAAAGTTTCAGAACCCTATTATGCGGGGGAGGTGGCGCAATATACTGAAACAAATTATGATGCATTAAACCGTCCGATCTCGATTTTGGAGCCTAACGGCAACACGACTGTAATAAATTATAATGGTAATACTGTAGTTAGGACATTGACCCCTGGTGATGGACAAGCAGCTCAAACTCAAACAGAAATAAAGAACAATGCGGGCCAGCTGATTACAACGATTGATAATGATAATAATACACTCGCAATGCAATACGATGCGTTTGGTCATTTGGTTCGAACAACTGATCCTAACGGCAATGAAGTTAAAGTTGAATACGATATCCGCGGTCGTAAGGTTAAAATGGATGATCCGGATCAAGGTCTTTGGACTTACACTTATTATGTAGATGGCAAGCTCAAATCCCAAACAGATGCCAAGGGTCAGACCACTAGCATGCAGTATGATATATTAGGAAGAATGACACAGCGTACGGATCACAACGGTATGATTTCAAGCTGGACCTATGATGTAGGCAATTATGCGTTGGGTAAGTTATCTTCAGAATCGAGCAGTAATCGTTTTTCACGTTCGATTAACTACGATAGTCTAGGGCGCCCTATAACAGTTAGTACAACAATAGATGGACAGGCTTATCATATTACTACGAGTTACGACAGTTTAGGTCGTGTTGATGAAGTACAGTATCCAACGGGTTACACTACTAAAAGACATTACAATGAGACTTTAGGTTTTCTAGAGAAGGTGACTCAAGTAGGTACATCGAATACGCTTTGGGAGGCGCTGGCCTTTAGTGAGAGGGGACAGTTAGAATCTTATAAGTTAGGGACTAACATTAATGTTTCTAAGGTGTATGATGTTCAAATGGGAAGGCTAACGGATATAGCGGCTTGGGTTGTTGGGCCTAGTTTTGTGAGTCAGCATTATAGCTGGAGTGCGGTGGGCAACCTTAGTAGTCGAAACGATTATGTTACGAATGTTACGGATACGTTTACCTACGATCACGTGAATCGTTTAACAAATATTGCAACGGTTGCGCCTGTGAGTTCGAATGTGAGTGTCAGTTATGATGCTTTGGGCAATATTGTGAATAAGTCTGATGTGGGTGGATATAGTTATGGGGGTAATTGTAATGGTATTTTAGCGGGTCCGCATGCGGTGACGAGTGTGAATGGTCAGCAGTATTGTTATGACCAAAATGGAAATATGCTTTCAGGTGATGGTCGTACGGTGCAGTATACGACGTTTAATAAGCCGAGCGTGATAAGTAAGGCTGGAAATACAGCACAGTTTTGGTATGGTCCAAATCGAGTCCGATTTAAGAGACAGGATACAACCAGTCAAGGGAGTGCGACGACGCATTATGTTGGAAACTATGAAAAGATTACGGGTGTAGGGGGGACAAAAGAGAAAATTTACATTGGTAATTATGCGGTTGTGATCAAAGATTCGAGTGGGGAAAATTTGAATTATTTGATTAAAGATCATTTAGGTTCGACGATAGCTGCGACTGATTATTTGGGTACTGTGTTGGAGCGGATGAGTTATGATCCTTGGGGTAAGAGGCGGCATACTAATGGGGATTTGAATTTTGATTTATTGAATTTTTCATCGGGTTTCACCAATCGAGGGTTTACTGGGCATGAGCATGTGGATTCGGTTGGGTTGGTGCATATGAATGGGCGGGTGTATGATCCAGTGATTGGACGATTTTTGAGCGCTGATCCGATTATTCAAGCGCCTGGTAATTTGCAGAGCTATAATCGGTACAGTTATGTTTGGAATAATCCACTGAGATACACAGATCCGACAGGGTATCTTAAATTTGGAAATCCATTTAAACGGGTTCGAAAAGCATTTAAACGGTTTGAAAAATCGGTAAAGAGGCATTGGGAGGATATTAGAAGAACTGCGTATATTGCTGTAGCAGCTATTGGGGGTGCATTTGTTTGTGGACCGCAGTGTGCAGTTGCAGCAGCTTATGGCACTGCAAAAGGAAGTAGAGTTTATGATAAAGGAGCTAGTTTTAATGATGCTTTTAAGTATGGTTTTGGTAAATCATTGCAGGCATATGGAGTAATAAGCCTTGGGCAGGGTGGTTTGAATGCTTGGTCAGCACCAAAGTTAGCTGCGCAAGAAACTGGGAAAAATTATGTGGCAACTCAATCGATAAGCTCTCTTAGTAATTACGCTGTTGATAGATATGTGGATTATCAGATTGGGAGTGCTGTATTTGAAGGGGTAGCAGATGCTTTAGATTTAAGTGATGATGCTGTGTTTGGTTTGATGGTTGGGTTGCAAGGGTATCGAATTTATAAGAATAGAGCAGCTTTAGAAAAATTAGGTATTGACCCAAATAATATTACAGAGCAAGATTTAGAAGATTTTTTTGTGGAAACTAAGGATGCTGTTGGAAAACCTAAATGGGGGAAAATTAGATTCCATACATGGGGGGAAGGTAATAAATATAATAGGCGGTTTAACTTCAAGGTTGAGACTTATGGTTCTGTCGAAGTGATTCTAACCCCTGAAGGAACTTTGGAAATGAGTGACTTGGCAATGAGTAGTTATAATTTTGGACAATCTGGTTTTACTCATACTATTGCAGATGTAATACCTTATATGGTGTACGGAAATAATCTGAAAGATCCAAGTAACTTCTTTAATAGGTCTTATCGAGCTCTTGAGCCATTACAATATTAAGGATAAAAATGAAATTTTATTTCTTTGCTAAAAAAACGCTATTGTTTTTTATGTTTTTTTTGATGAGCGCATGTTGTACGCTTGAAAAATGGGAAAATCATTACTATAGGCCCACTCTTCAGCCTGAATTTTCTATCTATGATCTGAAAGAAAAGCCTTACCTTTATTCTGACTTCTTATTTAACAATTATTTGGTAAGAGCAAGTTTAGTAGGAACTAAATCACCATACAAAGTATCAATATCATTTAGGTGTGTAAACAGTTGTGCAAATAAAAGCATGATAATTAATCAGATAAAATTGTTTTCTAGTCTTTCAGGAGAAATTTCTAATACGAAATTTTACGGTTCAGGCAAATTAAAAATAAATTTTCCCTATGATCTTCCAGAAAATCCTGTAATATATATAAGATCTCAGAAATTTTTATCATTGAATGTTTATAGTCAAGAGAAAATTACAGTTATAGTGAACATGGATGCTGCGGAAAACAATAGAGAAAAAGATGTCAAGTTTCATTTTTCTCCAGAAATTGATAAAGGTTTTTTGGATTGTATGGCTGTGTAGTTTATCTCAATAAATTGGTCGAATTCGTCTTTCCCAATTTCAACTTGTATTTTTACAGAGTTATTCAACACGACGCCAACCCTTTGTACGAATAAAAGACCCACCTTCAATATTAACATCTTCACTCAAACGAAAAATCTCCGCACCCACCATTAATACATACTGCCCATTTGGGCCCACCAACATTTGCGGTGTGGCAGCTAATGTGGAAGTAAAATCTTCAATATAACGATGACTACCAAACTGAGCAATGTTGGTGAGTTTGTTAAAAGCACTGGTGCTGGCTCCAGTCTTTGCTTCGAGAATATACAAACGATTGAGACCGAATGCTTCGTCGACTTGAGCACAGCTGGCGACCGGTACGGCTGACCTTTGCTTGGGAACGTAGCTGACAAACAGTAAACGATTCCGAAAAATCAGTGGAGAACCTAAGACTTTTTCACCTTGTGCACCACGATCACCGAGTGTAACTCGCCAACCCAAAGTATTGGCTTGTAACTGGATACCAGATGTATCGGCTAAATTTAACGTGGTCAGTTGATTGGCTGTAATGACAGGAGGAGTTTGTTCCAGTGTGTCATATTCATCAAACAGCACAAAAACACCGTCTTCTAAAAACTCATCTTGTAAACTAGGGCGATAGCCTGAAGCAGCCGCGATGCCAATGACTCGCTGATCGCTAGTTCCTGGCATGATGGCAACACTGGGCGCTTCAAAGAAACGCCGTGCTTGCCTGCCACTGCCAGCTAGCTCAGCTATTTTGTAAATTTTAGCCAATTCGTTGGGTGTATTGGCCGCTTGTGGTTTGCCATTGTCCAGCTCAATTCGAAAAACTTGACCACCTAAGTCAACAAAATAAAGGCGATCTGTTAAACCATCTCCATCTAAATCTAATGTTTTAAGTTTGGCTGTGATGCTGTGCCTGAGTTCTGGGTGGCGTGCGTTGCCCGCTTGTTTGGCTGCCCACCATAGTAGTTCACCCGTGTTGGCATCAACCATATACAGTGCGCTGCCTTTGGCATGAGGACTTGGATTCTCGAACTCAGATGGAAATAAACCTTGAGAGGTCATGTCATAGACACTGGGGTCATAGCCACCTGCAAAAAATATCACTGGGAACACTGTGCTCTTGCCTGAGCGTTGTAGACGTATTTGTGCTAATACCGGTTGCGACCAAGTTTGTCCCAGTAAATAATAAGGGTTTTGAGGGGCAACTTGTTGGCCACCTCGTATCACAAACTTCAATTTGGGTTTAATACGAGTACCTATGTCTTTAGGAGAACTTTGTGTCACATCTAAAGCGTAGTAATTGGACCCACCTCGACGCATGCCAGCATATACAAAGACATGATCGTCTTGCAAATAGGTGCGGTTGTGTTTGTTGGTGCTGATGATATCGTCACGAGTGAAGCTGCCATCTGGCTGGGCGACAAACGCATCGTAACGCCAAGCAGTCCAAGTTGTGTCTAGTCCGTACAGTAAAGGGTTGGCTTCATCATTGAGATTGCCCTCGGCTAAGGTCGGTAGATTTTGTATTAACTCAGGGGGAATAAAAGAAAATAATTCATCTCCTGTTTTAGCATCAATCGCGTGTAAAAAACCCTGATTGGAGCTGATGAACAAGGTATTGTGTTGTAGATCTGGGTCGGTTGGGGGTACCGGCTTATTAGCGCCAGGGTTATCATAACCGTAATTGATCAACACAGCTCCTGAGTGAATAAACGCACCCATTTCATTGCGTGTTCCACTTTCTAAATTGGTCGTGTCGAGCCCGCGTGCCCAGTTTGCAATGGTTTGTCTTCTTTTTATTAAGGAAGGATCGGTTCCAGGTAAACCCATTAAAGCAGCGATGCGTACGTCATGATCTGAGTTTTGAGTGCCACTGAGATCAAATCGGTTTTGTGGGTCTGCGAGTTCGTCAGCAAAACCAAGGCTGACATCGGGTACTAGGGCCCAGTCTTTTTCTTTATATTCCCCTGTGAAAGTGAAAACCTGACGTCCTGTGGTATTGACATAGCGTGATAAACGCTCAGCGGCACCTCCTAGCTCGACCTCGTTGCCGTCCACTTCTTTTGACCAAAAACTGCGTGCTGTTTTGCGAAAGAAATTACGGCCATCTCGCTTAGTGTCGATGGCCATTAAGTCGCGTGCGTCAACCAAGTTGCCTGAGCTAAAATCAACGCGATAACGTTTTAAATTACCGGTCCAAAATAATTGATTGCTGGGTTTGAATAATGAAAAATACACTTGATCCATGTGCTGCATGCGTCCCAGTTGATTGACGGCTACCACTGGATTGGTCAGGGTTATGGTAGAGCCCGTGATCACATCGGATACTTTACGCAGGGCTTCTAATAATTCTCCTTCATTGTTGGCCAAGCGCAAGAGTCCACCGCCATAATCTTCAGAGACCAGCAGTTCAAAAGCATTTTGTGGTGAATTAAAAGCGAATAAGATGGTATGTGTTTTAATGCTGATAGGTTTGCCGTTTAATTGCGCTTGATGATTAAGAAATTTGGCGATTTGTGCGCTGCATTCAAAAGATTGTTGAAATTGCTGTCCCACGTCTTGAGGAAATTGAGAGTCTTCGCAGTTTCCTGATGTTAGAGTATGGATTAAGTCAGGTAATGAGTTGCCGCTTGTTGTTGAACGCGCGTTGTTAACCTCTTCGTTGGGGTAGCCGTCTGTTAAAATAACAATATGCGTGTTTTGGCACACTGTATCAGAAATAGATTCACCAGCAAAGGGCGATTGATAGATAGGGTTGCCAGTGATTTGTTCGTCGATGCAGCTTACGTTTCTGTCATCAAGGCCACTGCAGTTGTTTAGTCCTGTGATGCTTGCACCGCCACTGTAAGTGGAGGCTGCGCTCACCGTATGTGTTTGCCTAAAATCAGGGCCAATCGCAAAGGCATTGCCTTGATCCCCTCGGCTTGCGCCAAACTCAACTGTTTTGCCCAAAAGATAATGAGCCGCTTCAAGTAAGGCGCCTGCTGTTGGTGTATAGCCATTTTGCGGTAATAAATAGATGTCTTGTAACAGCTTTAAGCGGTGTGTCAGTCCGCTGGAGAGAGGGTAGGTGCCTTGCCAGCTAAAGTCGAGCTTGGCTTGCAAGCCTTGGCCGCGTTCAACGCTATAGATTTTACGTTCACCGCTTCTGGCCAATAAAATGAGTCCTAAAGTACTGCGATTAGACCAGGTACTGTCGGTCACTGTTTGTTGTATTAGGGATGATAAATCAGGGGATTGCACGGGTAAGTTTTGTAGCCACGGCTGTGTAACTTCCCAACGCAGTGGGCCTACTATGCTCAATCCATTGGGTAGTGTTGCGGTACCTTGGGCTGCTTTGGCCAACAGCTCGTGAGAAATTGTGGCTACGTCTCCAGAAGCTGCATAAATATCCATGAGGAGGGGGGCACTGCTGTTTTGTGAAGGCACGACAGTTAAGTGGGCTGAGTTGACTTGAATGGAGCCTGGCATTGCTTGTTCAAAGCGCAGTTCTGAAAATTTAAAGCTGGCTCCTTGTTGTGCTGGAGCTAAAGTGAGCTCTGCGTGTTGGTCCCCGGCTTGTGTCAAGATGCTTTGGTCGTCTTCTGCTGTTTTCAAAAGTCCAATTGTTTGATTGTGTCGGCAAATGGGTGTGCTGAAAGAGCTGCTTCTATTGGGTAAGCGATAGCGCACGTAGAGCCTGGGGGCTCCGCTGGCATCTCCCTCTAAGCTGTACAGTTTTTTAGATGTATTGGCACTTGTGACATGAGGCTTCACTACAAAAGACAGAGATTGACCAAAGCACCAGGGTTGTTGAGCATCTTGGATGCGCTGTTGTAAAACTTGGGTGACGTCAATTTCATGAAATGCCCCTTGTTCTGGCCAAGCATTAAGAGGCAGTCGTGTTTGTTGCCAAGGAAAACTGGGTTTTGGGCTGGGTGCTGTGCTCAGAGCATCGTAGGGAAAAAATTCAGGATCAATGGCAATATCGACAGTAGGCGTGTGTGTATCCGTAGTTGCTGACCTTAGGACCAATGCGGCTTGTGTGATTTCGGCGCCGGGCGGGATTTGTATTTGTAGAAATTGCAAACGTAGACGGTGATTGCTTTGATCAAAAGACAGTTCGAGTTGACCTTCTTGATCTGCCGATGACCACTGGCTCATCTTATAAAAAACATCGTGCTTAGGGTTGCGTAATACGGAAACACTTTCATATTGTAAAAACGATTTGCCGGGTGTTGTGATGATGGTTGGTTTTCGTAATTGGTTTAAGGCCAACACTGGGGCCATGATGGCCCCTCCTGGGCCGGTATAACGACCCAGGCCTACAGCGGTGTGGCTGGATAAATCCAATAACCAATCGTGCAATGCTTGCTGGACCTGTGTCATTCGTTGTTGGGCGTGTTCGGTGAATTGACAATCTTGATTAAACTCTTGTGCAAAATCCACAGCGCAGCGCATGCTTGCGGAGGTATCGGCCATGAATAAAATTTTGGGGTTGTCCAAGTTTAAATCAGTGAAAGCCCTAAATACGTCGACGTCATCGGCGTAGCTGTAGTTTGTATACAGAGCATGGATGAGGGTAAATAAGATCAGTAATGTTTTCACCCTAATTTTTATCAACATGTGATTATTTAAGAACTTCGTAGGCATTATGCAGTTCCTTACTGTCCTCAATGATACCCTTTGCGAAAATTGCATCGCTCATGGCTGTTTTAATTTAAAATAAAGCGACGTTTGACTCACACACTTGTTGTGAGCTCACTTCTTGGTTTTTACCATTGATCTCCATGGTTTGAATGATATCCAGTTGAGCGGCATTATTAGGTAATACGATTTCCCAGGCTTGTTGGTGCGTTGAACGGGTGGGTATGGGCTTGCCCTGTTCACTGCGGCCTGTGGTTAAATAGCGGTAGGCTTGAAACCACTCGACATCTGAAGCATCTAGAAAATCGGGTGCTGCTTTTCCGCAGTATTGGTTTACGGAAATTGCTGGAACTTCATCAAAACGGTGTTCTCTGATGCGTTTGTCTGTGACTTGAGCACTACAACCTTCAGTGGTCGCTCCTGCAGGAATAGTGCTAGATAAGGCGCTGCCTAAAAAGCGAGTTGCTGCGTTTAACCCATTATTCATGACATTGGTCATCACGCAATCTATAGCGGTGTCTGAGGCTTGGTCGATGCGTTCAAAGGCTAAGTGTGATTTGGCCAATTGCAGTTCTAAGACACTGTCTTTTAAGGTGCTGATGCCTAGGGTTGAGATCACTGTCAGTAGTACAAGGACCACGACCAAAGCAACACCTTTTGACTTTGCCTTAGCTGTATTCATCCCTATATATTCCTGTGTTTTATAAAAGAGATTAACTTGTTAGGGGTGTCAGGTTGTAAAAAACTTTAAACAGCTCATGTTGTGAGCTTTGGTTTGATGCAATAGCATTGTAATGGGCCATGATAGGCAATTTCTTACAAGAAGTGAACCACCAACTGTTGAAATATCAGGGCAATCGCATTTAATTTTGTTTGACAAGTACTCTTTGATCAATTTGACTTAAACGCAATCAGTTTTTGTGAGGTTTTGTATGCATTTTGCACTGGACAGTTAGATGTGATTGCCCTACAGGCCGTAGGCTCAGAAAATCAAAAAAATCTAACAAGTGAACATTATATGCGCGATTCTAAAGTGCAAAAAGCTTAACCAGGACTGCTCTCGTTAGGTTCCATCAGTAATCTCTCAATAAGCAGATAATGCATTAGCGGTGTGCATCAAGCCGCTCATGATTTCCCTAATAAAAGCCGCATCAATTAGATCTTCCTGCAAACCCAGGCCATCATTAGGGTCTGTTAAATATTTTAAAATATACTCACATTTTTCAGCAGCAGTCCACACACAAGTTTCGCCAAAATGCTCTGGACCAATCAGATCATACAGTTCTTTATCCATGCCTTCTAGCCCTTTTAGTATTGTATGAACTTTGGCATAAGCTCTTTCTTCTGCAGAAGGCTCTGACAGCTTCTGTTCAGTACTCTTTTGGTTCAAGATAATATTGCCCTGACCACTAACACCTTCACCCTCTTCTGTTACTGCAACAGTCAATGATGGCAACGGTGCATAAGGTAGGCGTCCAGTAATATTTCCTCGCGTATATGGTTCCTTCGCAATACCATCTCCAGTCTCACAGGGGTTGATATTATCTGCTGATACAACACTTGCACCCTGATCCCTCATGCCAACGACTGCTGACTCAATTGTAAGCTGTGCCCACTCCTCATGCTCCAGCTTTTTACATTTTTCTATGGCAAACTCAACCACCATTTGATTCCAACGTAAAGCATTATCTAAGATAGAATCAGCATATCGCTGACCATAAGTATCGACTATATCTGTATATGCAGTTAGAACAACCTTCACTGTTTCATCCAAATGAGCTTGATCTTTCCGATCAGCGCTTTTGTCTGTCTGATTGGCGGCTCTATCTATCTCAGCGGTTAATTGATACAGCTGCTGCAGAGAAACTCCTTTCTTCAACAGATTGGGTACATAAAGATGCTTTGTCACTGTACCCACAACCTCGAATGGAATTGACAACGCATACGCTAACTGCCGTGTAAAAAAATCCAAGCCTGTCAAATTTTGGCTTTGACTTGCAAGGGATGATAACCAACTCAGGATACCTTTCAGGTCATTAATTGCCTTCGATTTAATGGTAAATCGCTTGCTATTGTGTAGTATTACACCGGGCGAGTCAGACACTGGCGCATAATAGCCCCCTAAGGTTTGTGCATATCGAGCTAGATAGCGTCCTTCACAGTCTGTTGCACCATAGATGCGTTTGCCTTTTTCTTGTCTGAATTTACAAAGCTCTTCGAATATGGTCGGACCCAGCATCAAGCACGATTCTGCAGGATATCCATAACTAACACATCTCAGCTGTCCTTGCTTATCTTTTACATTCCCATACAAATGTGCTTGCACACGTGCGTGTATCTCAAAAGCTTCTGCAGTTTCCAGGTCATGATCAGGCTGTGAAACCTGATGACCGGCTGTTGTAAACTCATTTGCTTCCAAAGCCAAAGCTCTGCTGATAGCACCTGAAGTCAAGGTGATATCTCCATCCATGCTGAGAAAATATGGAAATGAAAAACCTTCTGTATGTTTTATGCATTTTCTCACTTTATCAAACAAAAAATTGCGCAATTCACCAAATGGTGTCATTGTATTATCTTGTTCCACCTGCCAAGTAAAGCAAAATAGGTTAATGTAAATTGTGTGAGATTCTATATTCAAGTCCAATTGCGACAACTCTGACTGAATACTATCAATAATTAGCCGCAACTCTGCTCTCTCAGATTGCTTAGCATTTACACCAATCACCACTCGAACCACTTTTGCTGAAGTATTAGGCAAGCTATCTACAAGTGCTTTGATTATCATGGTGACGGACAGGTCTGGAGTTTGACCCCGCGTTGGAAACATCACTACCAAATCATCCTTATGAGAATCACACTTATTGGTCTGACCAAATGTATACAGCATACTTTTTCCCACGTCAGTACACGTAATTTGGCCAACTGCCCGCGATGTGCTAATGGGAATTAAATTGCCCTGTATTTTACGAATAGACTCTACAAGGGAACTTTTCGCAGTCTCATTCTTTTCCTGCTGAATCTCGTGCTGAAGCACGGCAAGCCGCTGCAATGCGTTCACGTGTAAGTTAACAGATAATTCACTAAGGTCAATATCAGAAAGAGGCACTTTCTCTGGTTTCAAGTACCAATTTATCCGGTTTGCACCAAGAGCACCTAGCACTTTGTCAATCATCGGTGCTCGATCTCGGTTTTGATTTTGTAACTGATTCAAGGTTTGATATTGCGTGGGGGGAATAGCCATTGCGATGCTTTTCCAAGCTTCTGAGTCCACCTTACTCAACACAAGATTTAACATGAACAGTTTATTTTCAATAGTTAAGAGATCATTATTATAAACCAGCTCCCCCACGGCTCTTACCATTATTTTCTTTTTTAACCAGCACTGATCTTGCTCTGAAAGATTTTCTATCAAGCTAAATATACGTTCAAGCAAATTGGGCTCGATATTTTTATTAAATAAACCAAAAAACACGCCATAAAAGAAAATTCTATTCAGGGATTGAGTGTTACTGCTGTTCATCCAGGTCCTCATAATTGTTTCAAGGTCATTTTTCAACTCTGGACCCAACCCTTGCACAGAAGACAACATGGCATTAAGAACTCGATAATCAATCTCTGTTTTACCAGCTATCACAATAAGCTGCTGGATGCAAGAGATGGCCATAGGAAGTTGTATCTGCTTATCCAAAGACACCAACTTCTGTATAGCATTAAACGTATAGGCAATAGCTTCCTGATTTACACCAGAATTAGATAAAACGATATTCATAGCGTTTGTAAAAGTTTCAACATGAATTAGTAACGTGTTTTTACCAAAGTCTAGCAGTGCTGCTCCATTAAGCATATTAGCAATTTCCTGTACCTTAGCATATGGAATTGTGTTATGAATGGCATTTGAGACGGTGCTTGCTTTAAGTCTCAGCTGCTCTTGCCTCAAACCTAACTGTGCTGCTCCATTGAGTATATTAGCAACATGGATGGGTTTGATGGAATTGCCCGACAAAGCTTTTTTGATTGCTTTTGAAACGATATCCTTGTTGAGTTGAAGTTCTTTCTGGCACAAACCTAACTGTGCTGCTCCATTGAGTACATTAGTAATTGATTGTGCATTAGCATATGGAATTGTGTTATGAATGGCATTTGAGATGGCGCTTGCTTTAAGTCTCAGCTGCTTTTGCCTTAAACCTAACCGTGCTGCTCCATTGAGTATATTAGCAATTGATTGTGCATTAGCATATGATATTGTATTATGAATGGCATTTGAGACGACGCTTGCTGTAAGTCTCAGCTGCTCTTGCCTCAAACCTAGCTGCGCTGCTCCATTGAGTATATTAGCAACATGGATGGGTTTGATGGAATTGTCCGACAAAGCTTTTTTGATTGCTTTTGAAACGATATCCTCGTTGAGTTGAAGTTCCTGCTGGCGCAAACCTAGTTGTGCTGCTCCATTGAGTGTATTGGCAACATCATGTATTTCTTTAGTATTAGATAAAGCCTTTTTAATGGCTGCTGAGACAATAGACTCATGGAGCTGCAGTTTACTCTGGCTTAGGCCTAACTGCGCTGAACTATTCAACATAAGCGCAATGTGGTATGGCTTTATTGTATTAGATTCAAAAAAATATTGGATGTTCTCCCCCAAGTGTTTAGCAGATATAGGTGTATACTTTTGTAAAAATATCAAGTGACAAGATTTGTTTACTTTAACCAAATACGACAAACCCAGTGCAAGTTGTTCAGCATTAAAACGATGAAGATTTGCATTAAACGAATCAAATAAATCATCTCTAGTTTTCTCTGGGCAAAACGCATATTGAGCCTGTCTTTTCAGGCATACAAAGTATCGCTGCTGCGAAGTGTTAGAGTTGAAAATTCTGGCTCTTTTGCGGTCACTGCTAGAACTTTGATCCAACCATGCATCACTGTGCTTATGCCTTTTCCTAGAATAAGAGAGGCTTGCTCTCATATCATTATTCGTTGATGGAATTTGTTTCGGTGAATTTGTAGGTTTCCATCGTTTTGCAGAAGGTCGCTTATCATCTGTTGCACCCATTGTGAAGCGACAGTGTTCCGCATTACTATGTTGATTAGCTCGATCAACCACAACAAACTCCCAAATTACAGATTATAGGACTTTAAAGCATCAAGTACTCAGCTAAAGTAAAAGCGAGAGTAGACGCAGCGTGATATTTACCGTGCAAATGCAATTTTCATCACCTGGGGTGACGAAAATTACATCGCTCATGGCTGTTTCTTCATAAACCCTTTCATCAGGTATGAGTAACACAGGATAATACTAAAAAAATCGGCTTTATTCATCTTTCCGGCCACTTTGGCCAGGGCATCGTATCTACTTTGTGAAACCAATAATATCCTTGTGACAAGCTGTGAGGGTGTGTGTATTGAGCGATGGGTGTTTTTCAATTAAATCTGTTAGCTCTCAGTAATTTTAAAGTCCATCAAAAAAGGATGAAATGAGCGGTATATGCTCAGAGCCTTAGGGGCAATTTAGATGCGATTGTCCTTGGTTGAAATTATGATGAGCCTTGATAAACTCGTTTGCTTGTAGTTTTTTTGATTCTGTTTGCTGCGTGTCAGTATTCTTATAATAAAATTAAGAGAGTATTGAGGGTACAGGCATGTATATGGCCTACCAGGCATGTATATGGCCTACAATTTAATGGCATTTTTATATCGTATTATTATAGTTATCGAGCCAATGAAGTCAATGCAAAGGGGTGGCGTATGAAGGCTGTAATCTTGGCTGGAGGTTTGGGTACTCGTTTGAGTGAAGAGACTCATCTCAAACCTAAGCCCATGGTTGAGATTGGGGGTAAGCCTATTTTATGGCACATCATGAAAATTTACAGTGCTCATGGCATCAATGAGTTTGTTATTTGCTGTGGTTATAAAGGTTATTTAATCAAAGAGTATTTTGCGAACTATTTCCTGCATCAATCGGATGTGACCTTCTCTCTTAAGAATAACGAAATGCGAGTTCATCATCATCGTGCTGAGCCTTGGCAAGTCACTTTGACTGATACAGGAGAGCATTCTTTGACTGGTGGAAGACTAAAGCGGGTGAAAGAGTATCTCAGTGATGACGAAGACTTTTGCTTTACTTATGGTGATGGTGTTGGTGATATCGATATCACTGAACTCGTTGCCTTTCACCATCAACACGGTAAATTGGCTACGCTGACAGCGGCCTACCCACCTGGGCGTTTTGGTGCCATTATGATGCATGATCAACAGGTGCAAAGTTTTCAAGAAAAGCCCACCACCGAGAGTGGTAGTGTTAATGCTGGTTTTTTTGTGCTCTCGCCGAAGGTGCTTGCTTATATTACGGGCGATCAGACTATGTGGGAGAAAGAGCCTTTGACCCAGTTGGCAAAAGATGGGCAATTAATGGCTTATAAGCATCATGGTTTCTGGCAGCCTATGGACACATTAAGGGATAAACACCACTTGCAACAACTGTGGTCATCGGGTGAGGCTCCTTGGAAAATTTGGGTCTAAGAGGTTCGAACAGGCTCAATCAGCGCTAAGTCAATATTATGACTAGGCTGTGAGTGGATTGGTTAGGTTTAATAAAGTAGTTTTCAGAGTATAATGCCACATCGATCAGTTTTCGTATTGTATCTGAGGGTTCAGTGAAGGCTATGTGTATAGGGCTGTTTGCATGATAAAAGGTTCTCTGTTTGAACTTATGGGGTTTGCTTCAGTCTTACTGATTATACCGATTGCCTGTCAGGGGATACAATATTATGTCAGTGCATGCTATTCAATTCAAAAAAAATCCATTAAGAGGCCTTGATCAGATGTCTGAAAGTGGCCTCTCTGAGCGAGAACTAGACTATAAGCTAGTAAAACGTGTGCAGTCGGGAGACCGGCGTGCTTTTGATCTGCTGGTGAGTAAGTACCAGTATAAACTTTTGGCCTTGGCGAAGCGTTTTGTCAGGGACGAGGATGTAGCTTTAGATATTGTGCAGGATGCTTTTGTGAAGGCTTATAAAGCACTCAAGGGCTTTCGAGGGGACAGTGCTTTTTATACATGGATGTATCGAATTGCGATTAATACTGCTAAAAATTATTTATCTGCGAAACTACGTAGGCCTCCTGAGCAAGACATTGAGGCTATAGATGCAGAACGCCTTGATGTAGGCGGCGCGTTGCGTAATTTAGAAACTCCTGAGGAAGCTTTGCATGTGCAACAGTTGGAAAAAATGTTGCAGCAGACTTTGGCTCGCTTACCTGCCGAGTTGCGTGAGGCTGTAACCTTAAGGGAGTATGACGGATTAAGTTATGAAGAGATTGCGAAAATCATGGCCTGTCCAATTGGTACCGTTAGATCGCGTATTTTCAGAGCTCGTGAAGCGCTAGAGAATACGGTTAAGAATTTATCTTCGGGTGAAAACGTGCAAGCTCATGATCAGATCAAGCAGCCGTGAACATTACATACGAGTGTTATAGTGTTATAGAGTGTACTGAAACAACCTTATTTTGAGGGTTTTCTAATGATGGATGATCAAGACAAAGAGCTGCTTTCAGCATTATTGGATGGTGAATTGTCTGGGCATGAACTTGAGACACTGTTGCACAAAGTGCATCAATCGCCAGAGTTGTTAGAGTATTATAACCACCTTCAATACCACAGAGCTGTTTTACGAGAAGGTTATTGCGGTCGTCCTTTGGACTTATCGGCTAGGCTTAGGCAGCAACTACAAGGAGTACAGGAAGATAATGTCTTACTTTTACAAACGGCTTATGTTGCTCCACAGGCTGTGAATGACAGCCCTGGTTCGGAGTCTGAGACAGCTGTCAACAGTTCTCTTGTGAATGCTGAGCGTCATCTTGGTCCTGTAAAATCCTCTGGGCGCTCATCTTTTTTCAAACGGTTTTCTGGGGTGCAGTCTTTGGTTCAGTTGGGTGTGGCCGCCAGTGTTTGTTTTGCGATTTTGTCAGTATGGACTTTGCAGACGCAAAATATGAATACTCCAGTTGAGTCAGCCATTGTCGCTGATGTGACTGAGGTTGAGCAACTTGATATGCCTAGAACCTTAGCGCAGGTTTCTACTGCAACAACTGTTGCGACTGATTTGCGAAAAGTGCCAGCTGTAGGTCAAGCGGCATTTACGACGGTTTCTTCTGCCTCAAGGCCTTATAGTACCCAATATGCTGCTGGTCTTCCTGCTAGCGCTTTATCTGAACAAAACAATACGGTGTTAACACGGTCGCGGGTTGTATCTTTGCCGCGCTCTGATGTTGTGCCATCTCGTTCCAATATGGTGTCGGTTGCGACCTTGAGTCCAGTTGAGCAGTCTAAGTTAAATTCTTATTATTTACTTCATACAGGGAATGTTGTTCTGCATAGCTCTGCAGGTGCGGTCGATTTTGCACGAGTAGTAGATTTGCCTGTGGCTGCTGATTTTGTATCGACTGCAACTGGAGTGTTGGACGGTCGGCTTGATACGGCTGATGAATAATATTGCCTCTTACCTGTTTTGTTTGTATGTTGCCATAATGGCGAATACAGTGACTGCCAGCGAAGCTTTAGACTGGCTTAAGCGTATGGATCAAGCCCAGAAAACGACGGCTTATGATGGGCGTCTAGTGCATTTAACCGGTGATAAAATGCGTGTGGTTCGTGTCAGGCACGCTTTTTTAGACGGTGTTGAGTATGCCCGAGTGAGTCATTTGGGAAGCGTGGCTGCAGAAGTGATTCGCCAGGGAGATAAAGTCATTTGTGTGTACCCTGGTCAACCTTTATCACGCCATGAACAAGTACAAGTTTTTCCTTTTTCATCATCGTTGGGTGTAAGCCAACGGCTGCAGCAAATCCATCAGTATTACTCCGTTGATATGATTAACAGCGATCGCGTGGCTGGTTTCAATGCATTGCAGCTGCAGATTCGGCCTAAAGATCAATACCGTTTTGCTTATCGGTTTTGGGTTGATGTTGACAGCGGGTTGTTGTTGAAATCACATACGCTGTCTCAAGATGGTTCTGTTTATGAACAATATGAATATGCGCACTTAGATAAAAACCCTGAATTTGGTCTGGAGGCTTTTGAGCCGGACCCAACATTAGGCTCTGTATTTAAGCATGAGTCATCTGAGCACGTAGGCACGAACAGTGCAAATAGTGGTGAAGTGAACTGGACTTTGGGTTGGTTACCTGCGGGGTTTGTGAAGGCTCGTAGTCATTTTCATAGTGTCATGCCAAAAATGCGGAATTTTGTCATGCAAATGTACAGTGATGGCTTGAGTACTTTTACGATTTTTGTTGAGCCTTATCAAAAGCAACAAGGAGTGCTGCCAACGGTGCGACAAGGCGCAACGCTTACTTACAGTCAACTGATGCCTTCTTCTGATTATGTTGCAACTTTGATGGGAGAAGTGCCGTTAGTGACTGCAAAGGCCGTATTGGGGGCCTTGTCTATGCAGAAGATATCTATTGATTCGCATCCCTGAGGCTTGATGTTGTATGATGCCTTCTTTGAAGCTGCATAAGACAAAGCCTGTTGAGATGACATCATTATTGCTACAATTAGCTACAGTGGTTGCGGTTGAGCCTGCTGGTGTTTGGGTTGAGCCATGTGCAGAATCGGCCTGTGTTCCTTGTCAACAGGGTAAAGGTTGTGGGGTAGGGCTTTTTAATCGTTTGCTGTTTTCTCAGCGAAAGCCGCCTCTTTTTATGCCAATTACACCTATAATGCCAATTGATTTGCGTCCAGGCCAGTCTGTAATGTTAGGGTTGCCAAAACAGGGTTTGTTATACAGTGTCTTGCTTGTGTATATCGTACCACTGTTATGTTTGATTCTGGGTTCTGTTATGATGCAGGAGCTGCTACCCAATATATGGTCTTTGGACTTAAAGTTATTGCTAGGAATGGTTTTTGGGTTTGGAATTGGGTTTTACATGGTCAGTTGTTTGCAAAAAATATGGGCCAAGAGCTTGTTACAGGAACTTGTTCTGTTAGAGAGATGTCCTAATATTTAGATGAATGTAGATAGTAGTTTTTGGGGGGGTTAGAGCGTTTATGAAAGGTATTAAAATCAACTCAGTGATTTTGTCTTTGCTGCTGGGTTTGTGGTTTTCTGTGTCTAGCTATGCGGCCGTGTTGCCAGATTTTACCCAGTTAATTCGGTCTCAAGGCCCTGCGGTTGTGAATATCAGTACTATTCAAAAGAGCAAGAGTTCATGGGCTCAAGGGCGTTTTCCAGAAGGGTATTACGGGGAGATCCCAGAAATATTTCGGCACTTTTTCGGGGAGCCGTTTGAAATGCCGCATCAAGAGAAACAGTCTTTGGGTTCAGGTTTTGTTTTGTCAGCGGATGGGTACATCTTAACAAATTATCATGTTGTTAAGGGGGCCGATCAAATTTTTGTACGTTTGACTGATAGACGGGAGCTAGAAGCGGAAGTGATTGGTACTGACTCTCGAAGTGATATTGCTTTGCTTAAGGTTGAGGCAAAAAGTTTACCTTTTGTTCGGCTTGGTCAGTCTTCTCAGTTAAAAGTGGGTGAATGGGTTGTCGCTATCGGTTCCCCTTATGGTTTTGAAAATACTGTCACGGCAGGTATCGTCAGTGCAAAAGGCCGTAGTTTGCCTCGGGATAATTACGTACCCTTTATTCAAACAGATGTTGCAATTAATCCGGGCAACTCAGGTGGGCCTTTGTTTGACCTTTCAGGTGAAGTGGTGGGTGTCAATGCACAAATTTTTAGTAAAACCGGCGGGTTTATGGGGCTATCCTTTGCTATTCCAATAGATGTAGCAATGGAAGTTGTTGACCAATTGAAAAGTGAGGGACACGTTAGCAGAGGTTGGTTAGGTGTTTTGATACAAGAAGTCAGTCGGGATTTAGCAGAGTCTTTTGGTTTAAAGAATGCCAGAGGTGCTTTGGTGGCTGAGTTGGTTGAAGAGGGACCGGCTGAAAAATCAGGGATTAAACCAGGCGATATTATTTTAAGCTTTAACGGCCAACGTTTAAATTTGGCTTCTGAACTGCCTCCGTTAGTTGGTCGAGTTTTGCCTGGGACTAAAGCAGAAGTGGTTGTGATGAGGGAAGGAGCTCGTAAAGTATTGAAAGTGAAGGTAGGGGAGTTGCCTAAAGAAGAAAAAGATGTGTATAAAACTAAAACAAAGACCTATAAAAACAAATTGAATTTGCAGGCTGAGGAGTTGACGAGAGAACAAAAACGCAAGTGGCAAGTCAGCCATGGGGTGCAAGTCACACAGGTGGGTGAAGGGCCCGCACGAGAGGCTGGAATTAGGCAGGGTGATATTGTTTTGGCGCTTAATTATAAAAAAGTTAAATCCATTAAGGATTTAAAAGAGATTATTCGAACATTGCCTGTTGGAAAAAGTGTGCCAATGCAAATTAATCGTAAGGGTAATTCGCGGTTTGTTGCGATCAGAATTACCAATGTTCAGTGATTTGAAAATTTATATGACAGGTGAAGGACTTGGGACTGTGACAGCTTTTACAATGGTCAGCAGCTTGGGTCCATTGCCTTGCTTTTTATCGAAAGTGATTGGTAGTAATATTTTTTTAAGATAGGCTAGGCCTGTTGATCTTTCTGATGTTTCTTCACAAAAAGATTTTATTTCGGCTCTTAAGTTTTCATCTTGTATTAAGGCGTTTGCAGTAGGTCCGTTTTCAGGTAAGAATTTAATTAACAATGACAGTAATGCTTCAGCAGTGTTAATTTTTTCAATAGATTTAATTTCTTTAAGTTGCTCTGTGTTCAGATAAAATGCTTTTGGATTCTTTTGTACTTCAGGTTTCAGTGTTTCTTTGATAAATATAAGAAGCCTAGGGTAAAGTTCTGAAAGTACTTCCAGATGCCAGTCGTTGAGAAACGCAGTATTTAATTCACCATAGTGTCCTTCTTTTGTGTGTTTCACCAGTGCTCTTTCTTTGAATTCGCCATTTGATATGAGACCAGCTTCAAGATTGTAAAAAGGCTTGCGCCAAGTTTGCCCTGTGGCAGAGTAGTTTTCTTTTTCTAAAAATAATTTTTCACAGTCTTGTAGTTGCTCTGCTTTAGGTTTTATCAGCTTGCTGTAGATTTCGGGTCGTATGCCATCTTGTATTAAACGAGTTGCAATGATTTGTTCGGCAATTTTGGCAGTTAGAGGATGTGTTTCGTAGTCCATAAAGCCATGAGGGCCAGGCAGTAACTGAATTTCAATCTGACTTGGAAATTCTTTTTTGAGTTTATACCATTCGAAACAAGTTTCAAATGTGGAGCGTCTTTCGTCCAAGGCTAACAAAACGGTGAACTTACAGTTTGGGGTATGACTTAAAAATTCTCTAATGTTTTGTTCAAGTTCTTGAGGGTCGATTTCTTTGCTAGCTAATACTGGGTCAATGAGTATCCCTCTGATATAAGGGACTATTTTGTTTTCATATTTTTCTTTTAGTGTGTTTGAAAGCGCAGGAATGCCTACCATGGCACTGCCTGTACCACGGCTGAAAGCAAGGACACACTGCTTGAATTGCAATTTTTCACCTGGGGTTAATTCTTCGACTATTTTAGATAAGTCAGGGTGGTTGGTCGTGATATTAACCATGCTTTCAGCATTGCCGCCATTGAACGCAATACCTGTGCCGTTACAAAGATTGTTTATTGCGATGTGTTTATTAGGTCCGTATAGATCACCGCTCGCTAATCTTATCAGATGCCATAACAGGTTCCTTATCAGATTGGAGTCTTTATTGGTATTTGGTGTATTACGTATCTTTGACAGAGGTTTCGTTTTATAGAGTAATTCGCCGTTTTTATTATATTGGTAGTCGATCCAGCCGGGTGTCATGATAATACCTGTGTTTAAAACAGTTTTAACTTGCCCGCACCCTGCTAATGCTATACTAAAATGTAACCCTGATTCAGTTTCTGTTTTGCTGCGCCAAGCCAGTGCTGGGGCTCGTTGTGGAATAGAGGTTCTATGGTAAGCTTTAATAAGATCAGATTCTTTGAGTCTGTATATGAGATCTCTTAACATGCCGCCGTCTCGGACATGAGATAGCAAGAGTACAACTGTACATGCTAACACGCACACTGTTATGCTGGATTCAAAGGACATGATCTGTTCTTTATGATGAATACTAATTTGTTCGATGTGATTGAGTATGAAATTGAATGATGAAATGAAGCCGTATTGGATGTAAGACAAGCTCTTAATGCTATAGGGGGGGAATAACAAACTTTTTAAAATTTTGATAAAGTGGCTGCGATTTTTTGTGATATTCATGATGGAATCGAGTAATAGATTGAGAATTCTTTTTGAGGGTATTATTTTTTTAAATATCATGGGTAGTAGATAGTTTACGTAAATATAAGGCATAACGGTGAATTGAGTTTGATAGATAAATGTACCTGTCAATGACTTGATTTTACTTATAGTGTTAGAGACTGTTCTAAGAATAGGGGGCGTAGTGTTTTTTAGTTGGTTGAGTGGTTGTTCATATAAACTCGTTCTTTTAGGTTGGTCTGAGAGAAAATGGGCGGATATTATACTTTTTACATCTCCAGTTTTATTAACAGGCTCTCCGCTGCCATGACATGTGATGAAGCTCGTGACAGTTCTTTGTATGGGTCGTATGGGATTTTTTACTTTCTGGAGTTTGTGGGATTTTCTATCTTTTGGAGTTGTTGGGGTTTCTTGAGCAGATGTTATTGGTGTGAAGTGTTTATGGTTGAAGGTATCATGTGATATTGTTTGATTGGCACTACGAAAACAGCTGGGAGTGAAAAATTTCTTGAGCCGGTTCTTTAGGTTGTTTAGTTTAGAGGCTGTTTCTGGGGTAATGTACGTAATGAATTGCCAGCGATTTTGAGGGCGTTTTCTTTTTTTTATCGAATTTTTTTCAGTAAGTCTAGTGTTGTTTTGACATGATCTGTTGATTGTATTCATCATAAGTCAAAATTCCTTTCAGTCTCTTTTTATGATTATTAACTGAGCTGCATTCAAGGTTTGAATTAAGACGTTGGGTAGCATAATCTATTGTATGAACTCTCGCAAGTATTTATTTTCAAATAGTTTTCTTTTCATTGATTGGAGTGGAAGGTAGTGATTTGTTTGATATTATGTATTTAGTGAGTTTAAAAAGCATCCATTTTTTTGTGGTTGACTATAACCAATGATTTGGACATGTGTTTTGAAGAATAAAGCTTGTTGTTTGAAGATTTAGGGCTGGAATTTGATGTGTACAATGGATTAGAATCTGGAGCTTGGTAAGGAGAGCCATGAATCGTTTGTTTGATTTGCCTGTGACTAGAGAGTTAGTGTTAGGCACTTTAGTATTATACAATGGATTTATTGGGTTATTAACTAAGTGATTCTTTAATATCTGGTGTTTAGTTTTGATTGATATAGAAGAATGATTATGAAGAGATGTAGGTAGAAGGCAAAAAGTTAAAAACAAGGATAGAAATTAAGAATTTTCTTCTTTTGTCTACTTGATGTTTACTGGTGTCCTGTCAAAATAGTGGGGCTAACCATGAGACTAGTATGGTTTCTTGGTTAAAGGTAATTAAAAATTTAATGTTATGCCGTTGTGTGTGACTGTGGCGAGTGCTTGAAGTGATAGGTTAGGATGCTTTTGGTCACTTGCTCTGTTTCATAGGCGTTGCCAGTTATTCAATGGAGTGTGAGGATTGTGTTGAATAAGCGATTAGTTCGAATATTATCAGATGGTAAGTTTCACTCTGGCTCTGAGATTGGCAAACAACTCGAAGTGAGTCGAGCTGCTGTTTGGAAGCAGATTAAAAAGCTTGGGGATTTTGGTTTAACCGTACACGCTGTACCGGGTAAGGGTTATCAAATTCCAGGAGGGGTCGATCTTTTAGATAGAGCGAAAATAACTCAGGCTTTAGGGGCTAGTAGCCATGACGTTGCACCTTGTTTGGATTTAGTTGATGTGGTTGATTCAACGAACCTTTATGTCATGGATAAAATTGTAAAAGCTATTCCTGATAGAAGAGCCCCTTTTGTTTGTATTTCAGAGTCTCAAGTGGCAGGTAGAGCACGCTATGGTAGAGTTTGGGGCTCAACTTTTGGCTCAAATGTGTATTTATCTATGGGCGCAAAGATACAACAAGGTGTGGGCTCGTTGGAAAAAGTTAATGCGGCTGCTTCGATCGCTGTTTTGGAGTCTCTGATGCTTGGGTCAGATTATTGTTCTGTGAGATGGCCCAATGAGATTTTTGCAAAAGACAAGAAGTTGGGTGAAGTAGTTTCAGAGTTGAAAGGGGATGTCGCAGGAGTGTGTCACTTGGTTGTAGGGGTGTCCTTGAACCTTAGAACGCCGGCGATGATGGCGCGTTCAAAAGAAACAGAGAATTTAGCTTATTTGCAAGAGTTGGTGCAGACTGGCTTAGACAGAAATAAGGTGATTTCAGGTATTATTGCTATACTGCTTGGTCTGTATGAGGCTTTGGAAGCTGATGGTTTGAATAGTTACTTGTCAAGATGGCCGCAGTACGATGCATTATCAGAAAAAGCGGTGCAGCTTGTGATTGATGGCCAACGTGTGCAAGGGCGTGTAAAAGGCATTGATCACAGCGGAAGGCTTAAGCTTGAAACAAAAGAGGGTTTAGAGTCTTTTAGTGGTGCAGAAATTGAGTATATAGATTAATGTTTTTTATTTTCGATAGTCTCTGATAAGCTTATATATTGCTCATTTTGCTATTCTGTTATACTCAGTGGTACCCGCGTCTATTGCAGTTTACAGTCATGAGTGTGTTTGCCTGAGTGTGGTGATTGAGTGTTTGAAGTATGAGATGGGTATCAGTTTGCTTGATTATTGCCAATGCCGTGCTGTTTCTCTGGTTGTTTTTGCTAAAACCCTGGCACAATGCGAAGGAGCTTAAGGAATTACAGGCTTATGGGTCTGGGGTGATTGACCCAGATGTACCAAGCTTGGTTTTGTTGTCTGAGCATGAGGTCAGTCAGGGTGATTCTACTGGACTTTTGCAAAATGACGAGTCAGATGTGCCTGATAAGGCTCTTGAGCCTGTTGTGGCCAAGGAAAAGGAACTTAAACGTATAGAGGTTGTGGAGAAGTGCCGTGTGGTAGGGCGCTTTACTTCTGTTGAGTCTGTGAAACAAGCTATGCAAGTATTTGTTGATTTAGACTTTGCTACAGAAATGATAAAAACTAAAATTGGTGCATCCACGACTTATTGGTTAACGGTTGATTCTGGAAAGGTCGATACGGAAGCTGCTAGTGAGTTGTTGTCAAAATTAGAAAGTTTAGGTGTCTCGGCGGAAAAAAAGAGAGAAGGTGAGCTGGATGGAAAAATTGCAGCTGGCCCGTTTTTGAGTAAATCTGTTGCGGAAAGTTTTTTATACAGGGCGCTGGCTATGGGTGTTGAAGCCCAAGTGGAGACGGTGCTTAAGACTGTATTTGAGTATTCAGTTAAACTTAAATGGCTTCCTATTGATCAATCTATGTCTGTAGAAGAGGCTTTGTTGGCTATTAAAAGTACAGTGAGTGATAAAGATATTAAACAAATTATGTGTAATTGATTGAACTCCATTGTAAGTTTGCGTAGAATTGCGCGTCTGTTGTTTGGTATTTAAAGCTGGTGTAGCTCAGTTGGTAGAGCAGCTGACTTGTAATCAGCCGGTCGGGGGTTCGACTCCTCTCACCAGCTCCAATTTTTATAGTAAGGTATGCTGTGTGCAATGATAAAGGCTTTAGGAGGGGTTCCCGAGCGGTCAAAGGGATCAGACTGTAAATCTGACGGTTCATCCTTCGCAGGTTCGAATCCTGCCCCCTCCACCATGTGGTATGTGCATTTTTAAAAATTTTGACAGCAGATTTTTGGATTATTTAAGATGTTCAGGGAAGCGGACAATGGTCGCTACACAGCTTGTATGCTGATTATATCGAGTAGTTAATGTTAGGGCGGGTATAGTTCAATGGTAGAACCTCAGCCTTCCAAGCTGATGATGCGGGTTCGATTCCCGCTACCCGCTCCAA